>NZ_JBOFBI010000130.1:0-6419 GCF_051645465.1 Tabrizicola sp.
TGCTCTGGCGGTCAACCTTTCCGCCGCGCGCTGCCCCGCCGGATCGCGGTCAATGGCGATGTAGAGGCGCTGCAACCCCTCCGGCAGCAGGACGGCTCCGAGGTGACCCGATGAAAGAGCGGCCCAGACGGGAAGGCCGGGGGCAGCTTCACGCACGGAGAGCATGGTCTCGATGCCTTCGCCGACAACGAGGATGTCATCACACAGCGTCAACCTGACGGCATTGCCCAGAAGGTGACCCATGGCCCGCCGCTGCGTCTTGACTGCCGCCTTGCCGCAGCCGTCAGGCGCGAGCCACGTGCGATGCACACCCTGCAAGGCCCCTGCCCCATCGGTGACCGCCGCGATCAGCGCTGGTCGGCGGACGCTCCGGGTCTGGCCCTCATCCAGATGCCAGCACTTCGGGTGGAAGCGAAGGGCACTCGTCATGCCGTCCTGGGTCAGGCCCCGAGAGCGGAGGTAGGTGTCAGCAAGCGTGCCAGCGACCGGCATCGAGGCTGCAAACAAACGCGCCGCCGCTGCTGATGTACCCCCGGGGGCCTTGGCCTTCTTCGGCACTGGCCGATCCGGGAGGACCGGCTGCGGACGGCCAAGATGCGCCCGGGCCTCGACCAGGAGATCGGGGAAGCGGGAGATCCCGGTCCTTTCGCGGATGATGTCGAGAAGATCGCCATGCTCGCCCGTCGCGCCGTCGGTGAATTTGCCAGCTGCACCTGGCCCGGACGCGGGCCCGGTCAGCCGCACGAAGAGCGATCGGCCTGGGTTGTTCCGCAGATCGCCCACGATCCAGTAGGACCCTTCCCGCCGTCCGGCGGGAAGGTAAGCGCGACAGACGCCTTCGGCATTTTCCGCGAGGGCTCGGATCAATTGGTCTGTTTCGGAATACATGACACTCAACAACCTTTGCGTGCATGTAGCCCCGTCACAGGACACCGTGCAAGCAGACGATCCAGCACGACAATGCCGCTCCCGTCTGCCGGACAGAACAGCCGCAGCTTCCAGCTGATGATCTCCGAGAAGAAGCCATCGGCCTTGAGCCGGTCCTTGGCGGCTTCGGTGAAGCCCGACAGCTCGATCCGGTTCACGCCCATGACGCGGGAGCGATGGAGTTCCGTCCCCTCAGCCAAGCGCACGACCGTCTTGCCCTCAAGAACAAGGCCATGGACCTGCGCCGCCGTGAGCTTTGGAACCTCATCAGCCAGAGTGCTCGCGACCCAGGCGGGCGAGACGCGGCGGCCGATGATGCGCTGGCCGTCATCGGTCTGCAGGCGGTAGACTCGGGTTTCATCTTGGGGAAGCTGCTTCCAGATCGGCAGCAGGAGACCCGCCACGATGTGCAGCGTTGATTCAGAGAACTCGGGCACCTCGGCCAGTTCCGCGGTCCACGCGGCAGCGAAAGCCGCGCGATCGGCTTCCAGCCAGTGGGTGTCGTCCATGATCTTGGCCGGAACTGTGCTCGCCTCGGTCGGCCGGATTAGACGCAGTCGCGGCTCGATGGTGCCATCATCGAGCATCAGGCTGGTGGCAGGCACCAGCACTGCAGCGCGACCGGAGCGGCTGTTGACGAGAAGGCGCGCCTTGGGGTCGTCGAGCCAGTCCAGCGCATCCGCGAGCGAGGTCGGCGAATTGCGCCGCTTTTCCGCGATAGTCAGGAGCTGCGTTTCGGCGCCGGAGCCGGGATGGGTGTAGATGACGCGAGCGTTCGTGACACGGAAGCTTTCGGCGCGCAGCGTCTCGAGGCCGAGGTCGTAGACACCGGCCGCGATGGCGCCCTCGATCCGTTGGTCGAGCAAGTCCTCGAAAGCTGAGAAGAGCACGGCCTGCATGTCGATCGTCAGCGCCAGCAGGCGATTGAGGAAAGTCGTGATCGGCGGCAGGTCATCCTTCAGACCATTGTCATCGGTCAGGCTGAGCCCTGTCGCATCCTCGAAGGCCCCGAGCGAACAGCCCGCCACATCGCCGCGATAGATCCGGCGGTAAAGCTGGCGCAGCGCGTCTCGGGCATAGGGCGACTCGAGGTTGTCCTCTGGCCGAAACAGCCCTTGCCCGCCCGTCTGGCGCTGGCCGCGGGTGATCGCGCCGAGCGTGTCAAGGCGGCGCGCAATGGTCGATAGGAACCGTTTCTCCGCTTTCACATCTGTGGCCAAGGGCCGGAAGAGCGGCGGCTGCGTCTGATTGGTCCGGTTGGTGCGGCCCAATCCTTGAATGGCAGCGTCAGCCTTCCAGCCGGGCTCCAGAAGGTAATGCACCCGCAGACGCTGGTTCCTGGCGCCGCGATCCGCGTGATAGCTGCGCCCGGTGCCACCCGCATCCGAGAAGATCAGGATGCGTTTCTGGTCATCCATGAAGGCAGCGGTTTCCGCGAGGTTGGCAGACCCCGCCCGGCTTTCGACGACGAGGCGCGCGGCAGGGCCCTCGCCTTTCCTCACGATGCGGCGCGAGCGGCCCGTTACCTCGGCCACAAGATCGGTGCCGAAGCGCTGGACGATCTGGTCGAGCGCGCCCGGCACGGGTGGCAGCGAGGCGAGCCTCTCGATCAGCGCATCGCGCCTGCGGGCGGCCTCGCGGCATTCGACGGGCTGGCCGTCGCGCACCACGGGGCGCGACGATAGATTGCCCTCGCTGTCGGTGAAGGGCTCATAGAGCTGCACCGGGAAGGAATGGGCGAGGTAATCGAGAACATACTCCCTGGGAGTGATGTCGACGCGGATGTCGTTCCACTCCTCGGTCGGGATCTCTGACAGGCGGCGTTCCATCAGCGCCTCGCCAGTCGAGACGATCTGGATGACGGCCGCATGGCCTGCGGCGAGATCGGCCTCGATGCTTGCGATCAGGGTGGGGGTTTTCATGGACGTCAGCAGATGGCCGAAGAAGCGCTGCTTGGCGGACTCGAAGGCCGAGCGTGCGGCGGACTTGGCCTGGCGGTTTAGCGTGCCAGAATCTCCGGTGATGTTCGCCGCCTCCATCGCGGCGGCAAGGTTGTTGTGGATGATGGCGAAGGCCCCGGCATAGGCATCGTAGATGCCGCGCTGCTCGGGCGTCAGCGCATGTTCCAGCATTTCGTATTCGACGCCGTCGTAGGAAAGCGACCGGGCGGTGTAGAGGCCGAGCGACCGCAAATCGCGGGCGAGGACCTCCATCGCGGCGACGCCTCCGGCCTCAATGGCCTGCACAAACTCGGCACGGGTTGCGAAGGGGAAGTCTTCGCCGCCCCAGAGCCCGAGACGCTGCGCATAGGCGAGGTTGTGGACGGTTGTTGCCCCTGTGGCCGAGACATAGACCACGCGGGCGTTTGGCAGCTTGTGTTGCAGGCGCAGGCCCGCCCTGCCCTGCTGCGAGGCTTCCGTATCGCCACGCTCGCCCTTGGACCCTGCGGCATTCGCCATGGCATGGCTTTCGTCAAACACGATCACCCCGTCGAAATCCGCACCCAGCCAATCGACGATCTGGTCGACCCGGGACTTCTTGGCGCCGCGTTCCTCCGAGCGCAGCGTCGCATAGGTGGTGAACAGAATGCCCTCGGAGAGCGGGATGTCGCGACCTTGCGCAAAGCGCGAGAGCGGCGTCACCAACAGCCGCTCCTGGCCGAGCGCCGACCAGTCGCGCTGCGCGTCCTCGAGGAGCTTGTCGCTCTTTGAAATCCAGAGCGCCTTGCGGCGGCCCCAGCACCAGTTGTCGAGCAGGATCCCAGCCGACTGGCGGCCCTTGCCCGCGCCGGTGCCATCGCCAAGGAAGAAGCCGCGGCGAAAGCGGACGACGTCCGCGGCATCGTCGGGCGCGGCCGAGACCATGTCGCCGGTCTCATCGACGCACCACGATCCCGCGAGATACGCGCCATGCGCTTCGCCCGCGTAGATCACGGTCTCGAGTTGCGCGTCGGATAGTAGGCCGTCGCGCAGGACGGCCACGGGGAGTTTCGGGTGGTGGGAGGGTTTTGGGGGGGCAACTGAGGCCATGGCCGCCGACTGCACCAGCTTGGTCGGATGCGGGGACGCGCCGGGGATGTCGATCGCCTGCAGGCGGAAGGTCTCGTAGATCGCGTCCGACAGGCGCGCAGCGCCGAGATCGTCCGCGGCCTTGCGCAAGCTATAGGCCAGATCCTCCGTATCCGGCGTGGCGACATGCACGTCCACATTGGCCGCTGCCGTCGAACGCAAGGGTCGAGCGGCAGGGCCGGACGCACGGGGAGGAAGTCCCCGGAAAGGGGAAGCGGGCTGCGATTGAGCGCCCACGCCCGCATCCATCTCGAGGCGTGGCGGGACCTCTGCTACGATCCGGCCGAGGAGCTGCGGCGCATCGACGGACATCGGCCGGGCCAGATCCGCCGTTATGCCACCGCGCTCACCGCCCCGGCATTTGTCGAAGACCGAGATCCGGGTCTCAAAGCTGGTGCCGTGTTTGGCGAATGCGGCACCGGAGACGGCGCCGGTGAAGACAAGATGCGCCGTCTCGGTCAAACGGCCGAAGGTTTCCGCCCAGGCGGGCGCATCCGGCGCGAAACCGGCGCCAGTGATGGCCACCAGACGCCCGCCGGGCGCGAGGCGGGCAAGGGAAGAGCGCAGATGACGGGCTGTCGCCTCGGTCGTCCGGCCATCGACATGGGCCACGGCAGAGAAGGGCGGGTTCATCAGGATGACGCTCGGACGAACGCCCGCGTCCAGATGGTCGTCGATTTGCGCGGCGTCAAAACTGGTGACGGGTCGCTCCGGAAAGAGGAGGCGCAGGAGGTCGGCGCGGGTGTCGGCCAGCTCGTTAAGCGCGAGACTGCCGCCAGCGATCTCGGCGAGGATCGCGAGAAGCCCGGTCCCGGCGGAAGGCTCGAGGACGAGGTCACGCGGGGTGATCTGCGCAGCCGCCAAGGCCGCGAGCCCCATGGGCAGCGGAGTCGAGAATTGCTGGAAGCGCTCCATCTCCTCCGAGCGGCGTGTGTGCGTGGGCAGGAGGCACGCCACCTTTGCGAGGATCGGAAGCAGCGCGGGAGGCGAGCCCGCCCGGGCGAGCAGCGCACGGCCGAATTTCCGCAGGAAGAGGACCAGCGCCACCTCGCCCGCCTCATAGGCAAGCTTCCAGTCCCAAGCGCCATCGGCATCGGAGCCGCCAAAGGCGCGCTCCATCTCGAGGCGCAGACGCAGCGCGTCGATCTGGAACCCCTGCGCCAGATCAGGCTGAAGAGCTTCGGCGACAGCGAGGATCGCGGGCGCGGGCGCGGGCGCGGGATCACGAGACGGGACAGGAACGGGAGGCGCAACCGGCGCGAGATAGGTCATCGGGAAACTCCGGAATGGGGGACAGGGACAGGCCCGGACGCCCTCTCTCGGGCACCCTCAGGCCTGATCTTTCCCGGCCCCTCTCTCCCTCTCGAACCGGTGCGTTCCGTTCGCTTGAGTTGATTTTGTTCCCGTTATGTTCTATATTGAGGATTAAGCCAGCAAGGGAGTTTCCCGATGGACAGCACCACGCATGCCCTGCCCGCGACGGCCAAGCAGATCGCCTATGCGCGGTCTCTCGCCCTGCGCAACCAGACCCTCCTGCCCTGGGAGGTTCAGCAGGACCGTCGGTCGCTCAGCGCCTGGATCGAGGCGCAGGCCCAGCTGAAGCCGGTATCTGACATGGACCGGCTGCCGACCTCAAAGCAGGTAGCCTTCGCGGAGAAGCTTGCACGGATCAAGCGCCGTGCCGTTCCGGAGGAATGCTTCCGCGACAAGGGGCTCATGTCGAAGTGGATCGACGGGAACAGATGACCACTACGAGTCGTCGGCTTGCTTGATACCGTAAAGACCAGCAGGGAAGTCTTTCCGTCGACGAAAAGCAGCACGCAACGCCTCGGTCGGTGAAGCCGGGGAATCCAAAGCATCAAAGAACGCCTGATAGTCGCGTGGCTTCAAGTTAGTGATGTCGTGGTTGTTGCTGTCAGGTGCTTTCATTTCTCAAGCCATCCAAGGGCGCCCACAATCTGACCGGTCAACCAACAGCCGTAATCGAGTAGTGCGGTGTCCCATCCCACACAAGATCCCAAGACGCGCCCGGCCGCACGTTCTGGATCGCGTGAGGCTCGAAGCAGACGAGGCAATTCCCGCCCGGTGCAGGAGCACGGACCGAAGGGTAAATCAGACCGCGGGATCCCGCTCGACGCAGATGTTGGGCGAGGCTCTGGCCCTCGGGATATCCGACAGCCGGATCGGGATGCAGCGCGGGATGGCCCACCTCGTCGGTCATGTCGTCGAAGACACCGATGAAATCCGCCAGCAATTCCACATAGCGGGCGCTGTCATGGAAGCTCCCGGTAAATCCGAGTTCGCGCGTGCGGTGCCAGGCCACTTCGCTGACAGACACCATGACATCCCATGAGCAATACCAGGCGCCGCGCTCCTCGGTGTTGAAGCGGTTTCCGCCGGCGCGGGTATAGGTGAAGGCGGCAT
>NZ_JBOFBI010000131.1:0-11257 GCF_051645465.1 Tabrizicola sp.
TCGGAAGAAGGGCGCGCCGCGCGGGAGTATTTGGAAAAGAGCAAATGCGCTTGCTCTTTTTTCAAGTACTCCGGGGAGCTCGAGGGGCAGCGCCCCTCGTCAGCCGAGGAGGAGGGCGCAAGCCCCGACGACGAGACAAGGAGTCTTCGCGCGTCAGCGCTCAATTTGAAAACCGTTCGTCGCCCCTACTGCGGGTAGGGCGAGGTGCCGCCGAGGCTGGCGTTGGTGTGCCTGACCAGGAAAAACATCAGGCAGACATCGTCCGGGCAGGCGTCGCGATCCGCGATGAACTCGGCGTCGCGCGGCGGGTTGGCGAGATCAACCTCCTGACCTGTGGCGTTTTCTACTGCGTAGACCCAGGCCAGATCGTCAAGCCGACCCATCCGCCAGAGAACCGGGTTCGCGCTTTCGGCTGATGCGCACATGATCTGGTGCGCGGGAAGTGTCGGCGCATCGCAGCTGATGTCCGAGAGGACCATTCCGTAGCGCGGCTCGAGCTCCGCAATGCGGGCCTCGATCGCGGCAAGGTCGATGCCTTGCGCTTGGGCGACCAAGGGCACTGCGGCAAGGCTTGCGACGAGAAACGTGCTGCGGATATGCATTGGACCGTCTTTCTGGTTGTTCCGGCAGGAGGTAAGTCCCGATCCGACCAGCGGTCAAGGTCAGGGGAACCCGTCCATTGTCCGTGGTCCGGTCATCCGGCGGTCAGTCCCGGGCCTGTCGAGCCGGATTGAAAAGCCTTACAAAAATACTAGCTTAATATCCTCATGTGTCGTTATGCGGCACCGAATTCCGCCCGCCTTCGGTTGACCCCGCCGGGGGGCGAGAGTAAACGGGCGAAGAGAATTGGGCGGGCTGCCACTGTCCGCCTGCTCGCATGTCGCCAGCTTCAAGGAGCCCCCCGTGGATCTGCTTCTTCGTGAGTACCTTCCCATCCTCGTCCTTCTAGCCGTTGCCATTGGTCTCGGCCTGATCCTGATCCTTGCGGCGGCTGTCCTTGCGGTGCGGAACCCGGACCCCGAAAAGGTCAGCGCCTACGAATGCGGCTTCAACGCGTTCGACGACGCGCGGATGAAGTTCGACGTGCGGTTCTATCTGGTGTCGATCCTTTTCATCATCTTCGACCTGGAGGTCGCGTTCCTCTTCCCCTGGGCGGTCGCGTTCGGCGAGATCAGCATGGCGGCCTTCTGGTCGATGATGCTGTTTCTGGCCGTCCTGACGGTCGGGTTCGCCTATGAGTGGAAGAAAGGCGCGCTGGAATGGGAGTAGGCCGCGGGCCTGCGCGCTTCCGAATTTCCGACATCGTGATCGTTGTTTCAGGCTTGTTGTTCGCCGCGTGGCTGGGTGTCGTCGACAGCGGGCCCGAACTCCCCGAAGATCCCTTTGCAGAACTCGGGCGGATCGATCCTCCCGAAGTGGATGTTCCGCCGCCCGACGCACCGCCGCAAGGCGTGATCGGAGATGAAAGTCGGCAAGCCCTGAGCAACTTCAAGCCCGAGGACCCTGTCAGCTTCCCCGGTTGGGAAGCTGTGCTGGATTCAGTCGTGCAGTTCGATTGCAATGGCGACCATGACAACTTAGGCACGGCCGTGCTGCTCGACAGGCCCGACCGCGTCCTGACCGCCGCGCATGCCGTTCAGGATATGGACGGAGCGCTTTACCCGGATCTCGAACATTGCGCGGTCTGGCGCGACGGGTCGCCACAGGTTGCCATCCGCCCCGAGACGATCGTCGTCGGACCCTACCGGGTGCCGGACGCGCTTTACGATGATTTTTCAACTGAGATCGCGCGCGGCGACTGGGCCATTGTCGATCTTGTTGGGCCAGTCGAAGGCGGCAAGCCGCTGCGTCTTGCGACGAAGGACGAACTGATCCTCGCGGTAGGGCAGCCTGTTCTCAACCTCTCCGGCCCGAGCGATTCCGACACATTCCTGACGAGCACGGCACAGATCTGCCGGTATATTGGTCCGCCGCCGACCAGTTCATCCCTGGCGCCCGACGGGAGCATCGTTGGCCGACCCGCCGAGCCCGCCGATACTTGGCTTGTGGCGCGCTACGATTGCGATGCCGGGCGCGGCAGCTCCGGATCGCCGATCATCGGCTGGTCGACGGAGGGCAAGCCCGTGATCTGGGGCATATTGACGGACAGCCTGCGCGGCCGCCTGGTCTGCCCTTACCCGGGTTGGTCCACCTGCTACTCGGCCGGACCTCTCGCCACCGCAATGGCTCCGTGAACCATTTGACTCTGAGGCGGTCGCGCCGCTCGTGGTCCGCCGGTTGAAGGTAGCTGCAGGGCGAGCCAGGCCGGACGTGCGGAGGTGCCACGCAGTGTGCCGGTCGGCGAAGAGGCGCGGGGGATCTTCGTTGTGCCCCCAAATGGTTGCCCGGTAAGGCTTTACCTGGCATTATCCTGACGGGGGGACAAGCCCGCCCTGCACCAATTCCGGAACGTCCGCCGCGCCACTGTGCTGCCGGGCCGCATTGACCATGCCGGATGCAGCGGATACATGCCTTAGGGAGCCGCCCCGGGACGCGCGTCCTGCGTGGGCGCAAGTTCGAAAGGTCTGAGCCCATGGGTGTCGTCAGCTCCACCAATACCGCCGACGCGGACCCCAAGGCCGCCACCCTCGCGCTGAACCGGGAGCTACAGGACAAGGGGTTCATCCTCACCTCGACCGAGGACATCATCAACTGGGCGCGGATCGGGTCGTTGCACTGGATGACCTTCGGTCTTGCGTGCTGCGCGGTCGAGATGATGCATACCTCGATGCCGCGATATGACCTGGAACGTTTCGGGACGGCACCCCGCGCCTCGCCCCGGCAGTCGGACCTGATGATCGTGGCGGGCACCTTGACCAACAAGATGGCCCCGGCGCTCCGCAAGGTCTATGACCAGATGCCCGAGCCGCGTTATGTGATCAGCATGGGGTCCTGCGCCAATGGCGGGGGGTATTATCACTATTCCTACAGCGTCGTGCGCGGCTGTGACCGGATCGTCCCGGTCGACATCTATGTGCCCGGCTGCCCTCCGACAGCTGAAGCACTGCTCTACGGTATCCTGCAGCTGCAGCGGAAGATCCGCCGTACTGGCACGCTGGTGCGGTAAGGCTGATGAAAGCAGTCATCAACATTGCAGTCGGGATGACCGCAGCTTTGGTCGCGATTATAGTTCTTGGGTATTTCCGGTATCAATCAAACCTGAGCGATTTTGCGGTCGGGTGCGAGCGGGGAAACGCAGAAGCGGGTGGGCCTGCCGGGTTTTGTGACTGCATGATGGCGCGGTTCAAGAGCGAACTTGGAACGGTGCGGGGCGTGGTCTTGTCGTCAGCTGTGCTGCGTAGCGTGGCAGGGATGGAGGAATCCGAGATTGAGCGCTATGCGGCGGACGCGGCATTGCAGTGCAGGGCGTAACGTGGCGAAGAGGCCGGGATTTTTGCGATACGATAGACGCATGGAGCGGAACAGCCGATGACCGAAGCACTGAGCGAACTTGCAGGGATGATCGAGCTGAAGCAGCCCGATGCGGTTGCGGCCTCTGACATCGCGTTTGGCGAGCTGACGCTGACCGTGAACCTTGCCAATCTGAAAGCGCTGGTCGAGTTCCTGCGCGATGACGCCTCATGCCGCTTCTCGACGCTGGTGGACATCACTGCCATCGACCACCCCGAGCGGGCGCAGCGGTTCGATGTGGTCTACCACTTCTTGTCGATGTACCGGAACCACCGCATCCGCCTGAAAATCGCCGTGCGAGAGGATGAGATGGTGCCGTCGCTGGTCGATCTTCACCCCTCGGCCAACTGGTTCGAGCGGGAAGTGTTCGACATGTTCGGCATCCTCTTCTCGGGCCACCCCGACCTGCGGCGCATCCTGACCGACTACGGCTTCCGGGGATATCCCTTGCGCAAGGACTTCCCCACCACAGGCTATACCGAGGTGCGCTATGACGAGGCGCTGAAGCGGGTCGTCTATGAGCCGGTGAAGCTGGTGCAGGAATACCGCCAGTTTGACTTCATGAGCCCGTGGGAGGGTGCCGAATACATCCTTCCGGGCGACCAGAAAGCCGAGGCGAAGTGAAGCCCGGTCTTGCCATAGGTGCCCGCGGGATCTTCCGCCACCGGATCGGGGCCGCGCATACGGTCCCGGCGCTTTACCCGGAGGCTGAGCTCTTTCAGGCGATGCCGGGGGTCTTTGCTACGGGCTACATGGTCGGCCTGATGGAATGGGCCTGCATCGAGCAGCTTGCGCCGTACTATGAGGACGGCGAGGGCTCGCTTGGTACGCATGTTGATGTGAACCACGTGGCCCCCACGCCGCCGGGGCTGACGGTCACGGTGGAGACGGAAGTGACGGCAGTGGACGGCAAGTTCGTCTGGTTCAAGGTCCGCGCGCATGACGGGGTGGACCAGATCGGCGAAGGGCGTCATCAGCGCGCCATCGTCCGGTGGGAGAAGTTTGTGCCGAAGGCGATGGCCAAGGCAGAGGGCGGCGGTGTGATAGCCCGCGACCGAATGGGAGCCAACTGATGGCCCGCGACCGAATGGGAGCCAACTGATGGACGGCGACATCCGCAAGAACACGTATGACGACGGCTCGACCGACTTCGAGACGGGCGAGCAGCGCATCCGGAACTTCAACATCAACTTCGGTCCGCAACACCCTGCCGCGCATGGTGTTCTGCGGCTGGTGCTGGAGCTGGACGGCGAGATCGTTGAACGCTGCGATCCGCATATCGGGCTTCTGCACCGGGGCACCGAAAAGCTGATGGAAAGCCGGACGTACCTGCAGAACCTGCCCTATTTCGACCGGCTGGACTATGTGGCCCCGATGAACCAGGAGCATGCCTGGTGCCTGGCGATCGAGCGGCTGACCGGCACGGCGGTGCCACGGCGGGCGTCGCTGATCCGGGTGCTCTATAGCGAAATCGGGCGGGTGCTGAACCATCTTCTGAACGTGACCACTCAGGCCATGGACGTCGGCGCGCTGACCCCGCCGCTCTGGGGCTTCGAGGAGCGCGAGAAGCTCATGGTCTTCTACGAGCGGGCCTGCGGCGCGCGGCTCCATGCGGCCTACTTCCGGCCCGGTGGGGTGCATATCGACCTGCCGCCACAGCTGATCGACGACATCGACGCCTGGGCGGATGCCTTCCCGAAAGTGCTGGACGACATCGACGGCCTCCTGACCGAGAACCGCATCTTCAAGCAGCGGAATGCCGATATCGGGGTGGTGACCGAAAAGGACATCCTGGAATGGGGCTATTCCGGTGTGATGGTGCGGGGGTCGGGCCTCGCCTGGGACCTCCGCCGCGCGCAGCCCTATGAATGCTATGATGAGTTCGACTTCCAGATTCCGGTGGGCAAGAACGGCGACTGCTATGACCGCTATCTTTGCCGGATGGCCGAGATGCGGGAGTCGACCAAGATCATCAAGCAGGCCTGCGCGAAGCTGCGGGTCGAAAAGGGCGACGTGCTGGCGCGCGGCAAGATCACCCCGCCGCCCCGGGCCGAGATGAAGACCTCGATGGAGGCGCTCATCCACCACTTCAAGCTTTACACCGAAGGCTTCCACGTGCCCGCGGGCGAGGTTTATGCGGCCGTCGAGGCGCCAAAGGGCGAGTTCGGGGTGTACCTCGTGGCGGACGGGACGAACCGGCCCTATCGCGCGAAAATCCGGGCTCCGGGGTTCCTGCACCTCCAGTCGATGGACTGGATCTGCAAGGGGCACCAGCTGGCGGATGTCTCGGCCATCATCGGGACGATGGATGTCGTGTTCGGGGAGATTGATAGGTGAGTGCCAGCGTGTCCTGCGCTACACACGGCAGTGCTCGGCCTGCGTTTGCCTGCGTGCATGTTCTCGAAACCTTGCGTGACCAAAAGCCGCGCGGCCTGTTCTTTGATCGGGACGACGACGATCAGTTGAATGGCTGGTGCGCCGAATGCGAGGCTGTGATTGCTGCAAACAACTATGAATGGACAGATGACATCGTGGCGCGAATGAATGGCAAGCTTCTCTGCGAGGCTTGCTTTCTTGACGCGATGCGCCTGAACAACGTTTCCGAGGTCTCTTGATGCTCCGCCATCTTAACCCGCACCAGCCCATCTTCGGCGCCTTGTTTCCGGCTTTGCTGATTGCCGGCCCGGCCCTTGCGCAGCAAGAACCTACCGAAGCCCAGCGTGAGGCCTTTATCGCGGCAGTCAAAGCGAATGGCTGCCGGATGACCGAGCAGCAGGCGCCGGACCTGCTACCCTCTGTCGGCATCGATCAGGAGACCAGCGCGGCCATCGTTAATGATCTGGTCACCGAGGGTCTGGCCGAGTTGAACCGGGATCGCGAACTGCTGATCCTGAAAACCGAAGGATGCGCCCCGTGATCGCGTTTGGCCTCTTTGGTGCGCTTCTCTTGCTGTCGGCCCTGCCGGTGGTTCTGCCCTTCCTTCCCCTCATGTACATCGGGGTCTACTGATGCTTCGCCGCCTCCATCCCCACCAACCCGAAAGCTTCGCCTTCACTCCGGCGAACCTTGCCTGGGCAAAGGGCCAGATCACCAAGTACCCCGAGGGCCGTCAGGCATCGGCGATCATCCCGCTTCTCTGGCGCGCGCAGGAGCAGGAGGGGTGGCTGTCGCGGCCCGCGATCGAGCATGTCGCGGACATGCTTGGGATGGCCTATATCCGGGCGCTTGAAGTGGCGACCTTCTACTTCATGTTCCAGCTGCAACCCGTTGGCTCGGTGGCACATATCCAGATTTGCGGGACGACCAGCTGCATGATCTGCGGGGCGGAAGACCTTGTGGCCGTGGCCAAAGAGCTGATCGCGAAGCAGCCCCACACCCTTTCGGCGGACGGCAAGTTCAGCTGGGAAGAGGTCGAATGCATGGGGGCCTGCGCCAACGCTCCGATGGCGCAGATCGGCAAGGACTACTACGAGGACCTGACGCCGGAAAAGCTGCGCGAGTTGATCGGGCGGTTCTCGAAGGGCGAAGTTCCGGTGCCGGGACCGCAGAACGGGCGCTATGCGGCGGAACCGGCGGGCGGGCTTACGACGCTGAAAGAGTTCGCCTCGAGCCGCCCCAAGTACAACGCCAGCGCGCAACTCGCGGTCGATCTGGGCGAGACGGTGAAGCGCATCGACGGGACGGAAGTGCCGCTGACGATGCCATGGCTTGGCAAGTCCGCCCCGGCGAAGCCTGCCGCCAAACCGGCTGCGCCGAAGCCTGCGGCGCCGAAGCCGGCTGCCAAGGCCGTTGAGGCGCCTGCCGCTGCAACGCCTGCTGCAACGGCAGGGGGCAAGCAGCCGAAAGCGCTGAAGGCGGCCCGGAAGGGCAAGGCCGACGATCTGAAGCAGATCCTCGGGATCGGGCCGAAGCTGGAGCAGCTTTGCCACAAGCTTGGCTTTTTCCACTTTGACCAGATTGCCGAATGGACTGCCGATGAAATCGCATGGGTCGACAACAACCTTGAAGGCTTCAAGGGCCGGGTGAGCCGTGACCGCTGGGTGGCGCAGGCCAAGGTGCTGGCGGCGGGCGGCTCGGTCGAAGAGGCGGAAGCCGTGGCCAGGGCCTAGAGACGGCGAAAGACTGAAAGGTCAACGCCCCGAAGAAGCGGGCGGGCCAAAAGGGAATAGGTGGGATGCAAGACGCTGAGAATGATATCGAGATCGGCCCCGGTGGCTGGGTTCTGGTCGCGGTCGCCGGGGCGGGCACCTTTGCCGTTCTGCGCTTCGTTCTGGGCTATCATCTGTTGTCGTCTGCGGCCTTCGGAGTTGCCATCGCGCTGATCGTGCTTTTGCTCCTGTACCGGCTGGCCGCCGAGATCAGCCGCCAGGAAGCCGAGGAGAACGGCTCGAAGCGGGTGCGGAAGATCGTCCCGGCCTCTGGTGCCGCAGATGGCGGTGGGCGCATCAGCGGCCCCGAGGGTGCTGCGGTACCTTCGGCAACAGCGGTACGGGTGATGCCCGAGCGTCCGACGGCGGCCCAGGCAAGTCCGCCGCCCTCGTCTGTCGTGACGCCGCTGTCGGAAATCGCGCCCGCCCCGCTGATCGCGCCGCCCCCGGTGGTCGCGCCGAAACCGAAGGATGAGGCAAAGCCCGCGCCTGTGGCGGAAGCCCAGCCGCAGGCTGCCGCCAAGCCGAAGCCAGAGGCGAAGCCGAAAGCAAAGCCCAAGGCCGACGCCAAAGCTGTTGGGGCAACGCCCGGCTGGACCACCAAGCCCGCGGCCGCCCGGCCTGCGGACGCGGGACCGGCCCGCCTGACGGCGCCGCGCAACGGCAAGGCGGACGACCTGAAGCTGATCCTCGGCATCGGGCCCAAGCTTGAGGCCCTGTGCAACCGGCTGGGCTTCTATCACTTCGACCAGATCGCCGCCTGGACACCCGCCGAGATCGCCTGGGTCGACGACAGTCTGGAAGGCTTCAAGGGCCGCGTGAGCCGGGACAAGTGGGTGGTGCAGGCCAAGGTGCTGGCGGCGGGCGGGACGCCTGAAGAGGCCGAGCGCGCGGCGAAAGCGTAAGGACGCAGGATCGGAACGAAGTTGGTATCGTGGTACGAAGGGGAGAGAAGGCAAATGCGCAAGGCTGAAAACGTGAATGCCCCGAGTCTTTCGGGATGGGTGATCGGCGCGGCGGCCGGGCTCGTGTGTTTTGGGGTCCTGGTGATCGTCGGCAAGTTCGATCTTTCTCCGGCGGCGGCACTGGGCGGCCTCCTGGCGCTGATCGTGGGGCTGATCCTGGGAATGCCCTGGGGGTCGAAGCCCGGCCGGACCATGCCCGCGATGACTGCGGACGAACCCGCCGCCGCGGCTGCACCGCCGACGCGGACCGAAGCCGCACCTGTTGCTCGTGCCGAACCTGCGCCGCCCGCGCCGGTCGAACCCGCTCCGGTTGCTCAAGCCGAAGCCACACCCGCCGCTTTCGTCTCGGCGCCGGTCGAAAAGCCCGCGCCCGCCCCGAAGGCAGCGCCGAAGCCCAAAGCAGCCGCCAAGCCCAAGGCCGAAGCCAAGCCCAAGGCCGCCGCAAAGCCCAAGGTTGCGAAGCCGGCAGGTCCCGAGCGGCTGAGCGGACCGCGCAAAGGCAAGGCGGACGACCTGAAGGAAATCGAGGGCATCGGCCCGGCGATGGAGAAGCTCGTCAACGGCATGGGCTTCTACCACTTCGACCAGATCGCCAGCTGGTCGGACGCCGATGTGGCGCTGGTCGACGCCGAGATGAAAAGCTTCAAGGGCCGTATCACCCGCGACAAGTGGGTGGCACAGGCCAAGATCATCGTGACCGAAGGGCTTGAGGCGTTTCGGATTCGCGCCAAGACCAACAACTACTGAGGCCCCTGGTGCAAGATCGTCCCGATCCAGCCGAGCTCGCCCGCGCCCGACAGGCGCGGCTGGTCGGTATCGTGCTGGCGGTGACGATCGTGCTCTGGCTCGGGGCGCAGTGGCTGGGCGGGGAGTTGGATTGGGAGCCACGCTTCGTGTTTCTCTTTGACCTCGCAGCCATGGCGGCCTTCGTCTGGGCCCTCATAGTGACGTATCAGATCTGGCGGGGACGCCAGGGTTAGGAAGGCAATGATGCTAAAGGATCAGGACCGCATTTTCACCAACCTCTACGGGATGCATGACCGCTCCTTGAAGGGTGCGATGAAGCGCGGGCATTGGAACGGCACCGCCGACATCATCAAGCGCGGGCGGGATCAGATCGTCGAGCAGATGAAGGCGTCCGGCCTGCGCGGGCGGGGCGGGGCGGGCTTCCCGACGGGGCTCAAGTGGAGCTTCATGCCGAAGCAGTCGGACGGGCGGCCATCCTACCTTGTCGTCAATGCCGACGAATCCGAGCCCGGCACCTGCAAGGACCGCGAGATCATGCGGCACGATCCGCACACGCTGATCGAAGGCTGCCTGATCGCCAGCTTCGCGATGGGGGCGAACGCCTGCTACATCTACATCCGCGGCGAATACATCCGCGAGCGTGAGGCGCTGCAGGCGGCAATCGACGAATGCTACGACGCGGGATTGCTCGGCAAGAACGCTGCAAAGTCCGGCTGGGATTTCGACTGCTACCTCCACCACGGCGCCGGGGCCTATATCTGCGGCGAGGAAACAGCGCTTCTGGAAAGCCTTGAGGGCAAAAAGGGCATGCCCCGGATGAAGCCGCCGTTCCCCGCGGGAAGCGGTTTGTATGGCTGCCCGACCACGGTGAACAACGTGGAATCGATCGCCGTCGTGCCAACGATCCTGCGCCGGGGGGCGGACTGGTTTGCGGGCTTTGGCCGTCCGAACAACAGCGGGACCAAGATTTTCGGCATCTCGGGCCACGTGATGCAGCCTTGTGTCGTCGAAGAGGTGATGTCGATCCCGCTGAAGGAGCTCTTGGAGCGCCACTGCGGCGGCGTGCGCGGCGGGTGGAAGAACATCAAGGCGGTGATCCCCGGCGGGTCCTCGGTGCCGCTCCTGACCCAGGCGCAATGCGACGAAGCGATCATGGATTTCGACTGGCTGCGTGAGCAGCGGTCGGGTCTTGGCACTGCGGCGGTGATCGTGATGGACCAGTCGACCGACGTCATCAAGGCGATCTGGCGCCTCAGCAAGTTCTACAAGCACGAAAGCTGCGGCCAGTGCACCCCGTGCCGCGAAGGCACCGGCTGGATGATGCGGGTGATGGATCGTCTGGTGCGCGGCGAGGCGGAGGTCGAGGAGATCGACATGCTCCTCTCGGTCACCAAGCAGGTCGAAGGCCACACGATCTGCGCCCTTGGCGACGCGGCAGCCTGGCCGATCCAGGGCCTGATCCGCGCCTTCCGGGACGAGATCGAGGACCGGATCAAGGCGAAGAAGACCGGGCGCGTAAGCGCGGTCGCGGCGGAGTGATGCGGATGGCTCTGGCCCTTTCCATGACGCTGGTCCAAGGGGCCTGCGTAGCGACTGCGCCCTCCGCGCCCGCCACCTCGGAGCCTGTGCGTGTCACGAACAACGGCCAGCCGTTCCAGATGTGGGAAGGCGCCTTGGCGCGGAAGGTGGCGGATGCTCGGTGCGGGGCGAGGGGTGTCAACGTCTCGATCTACGACCGCTTCGACCGGGCAACCGGCGAATGGGTCTATCCGGAGGGCTGCGCATGACAAGTGCCGTCACCGATGGTCACAAACCGCTGATAACATCGGTTTGTCATGGCATATCAACGGTCATAGGGCACATCTCTGCGGCAGTTTCAGCCAAGGAGGCCAAGATGAAACGCCCGTTCAAACGAGTTACACTGACCATTGCAGCACTTGTGGTCGC
>NZ_JBOFBI010000132.1:0-8273 GCF_051645465.1 Tabrizicola sp.
CCGCGATTTCGAACGCCAGTTCACCTGAGAAGCTGATCCGGAAAAGTCGCGCCCGAAGGCCGTCGCAGACGGTGATGTTCCCTGCCCCCATGTAGGGGAAGGCCGCATCCGAGATGTCCTGATCGACCACCTTCTCCAGGAGTTTCCGTGCATTCGGCCCCGCGACCGAAAACTGCGCCCAGGCCTCGGTGGTCGAGATCAGCTGCACGTCCATGTCCGGCCAAAGGCACTGGCGGCCGAACTCCAGATGCCGGAAGACCGTGATGGCGTTCGCGGTGGTAGTGGTCATTACGAACTCATGTTCGCTTATCCGCGCGGTCGTGCCATCATCAAAGACGATCCCGTCCTCGCGAAGCATCAGCCCGTAGCGGCACTTCCCGACCGGGAGGGTGGAGAACGTGTTGGAATAGACCTTGTCCAGGAACGCCCCCGCATCGGCGCCCTGGATGTCTATCTTGCCGAGCGTCGTCACATCGCAGATGCCCACCGACTTGCGGGTGGCCAGCACCTCCCGGTCGACCGACTGGCGCCACTCCGTCTCTCCTGCCGTCGGCACCCACTGCGTGCGAAGCCAGTTGCCGACCTCGACGAAGGTCGCGCCCTGCTGGGCCGCCCACTGATGGCTTGGGGTCAGCCGGAAGGGCTTGAATTCCTTGCCTCGCGACCGGCCTGCCAGCGCCCCCATAGCAACGGGCGTGTAGGGCGGGCGGTAGATTGTCGTCCCCGTCTTGGGGATCGACCGGCCGGTAAGCTCGGCCATGATCGCGAGGCCAAGGACATTGCCGGTCTTGCCCTGATCCGTCGCCATCCCTAGCGTCGTGTAGCGCTTCAGATGCTCGACGGACGTGAAGTTCTCCTGATGCGCAAGCTTCACGTCCTTCACGGTGACGTCGTTCTGCTGGTCGATCCAGGCCCGGCCCTTGCCGCCCGCGACATACCACTTCGGCGTGACCCGGAAAGGCGCATCTTCGGCCTCCGGCAGAACATCGGCGCTGGCGGCCCTCCCCACGCCCGCCAGCGCCGCCATGGCCTGCGCCTGACCGGAGGCCAGCGCGCCATGGGTTGACATTGCTCCCGCCGCTGCCCCAGCGACCGACAGACCCGGAGGCCCATCCGCGCCCGGTACAAACGCAGCGATCGAGGCGTCCCAGACAGGTCGCGAGCGGTGATGCGAATGGATATTCACATTAGGGTTCCAGCCGCCCGAAACTCCCAGCGCGTCGATGTGGAGTTGTTCGGTCTGACCGTTGGCCTGCCGCACTGTGATGGTCTTCAACGCCAACCGGCCCGCCGTGTCGATCACCTCCGCACCGCGAAGATGCCGGATGCCGGGCAAAAGATCGCCCCCCTCGCGGCTGTCGATCACCGCCACGACGTCCACGCCCTTGGCCTGCAGGTCGGTTGCCGTCCTCAACCCATCATCGTTGTTGGTGAAAAGCGCCACCCGCTCCCCTGCCCTGACGCCCCAGCGGTTGGCGTAGGCCCTTAAGGCCCCCGCCAGCATGATCCCCGGCCGGTCGTTGTTCTCGAACGCAATCGGCCGCTCGGTCGCCCCGCCGCAGAGGATCGCGCGCTTGGAATAGATGCGCCACAGCGCCTGTCTTGGCTTGCCCGGCAAGGGCGCGGGCAGGTGGTCGCTGACCCTCTCCGCCGCACCGTAGATGCCGTGGTCGAAAGCCCCGATCACCGTCGTCCGCGGCATAAGGCGCACGTTCGGCAGCGACGCCAGTTCCGCCGCCACCTCCGCCGCCCAGTCGGCACCAGTGGCACCGCCTACCGCATAGGTCTCGGCGTTCAGCCGCCCGCCCATGCGGAAATCTTCATCCGCTAGGATCACCCGCGCGCCAGCGCGTCCGGCGGTCAAGGCGGCCATCAGCCCCGCCGGACCAGCCCCTATGACCAGAAGATCGCAATGCAGGAAGCCCTTGTCGTAGGTGTCGGGGTCCTCCTCACGCGTGACCGAGCCGAGGCCCGCGGCGCGACGGATGATCGGCTCATAAAGCTTTTCCCAGAAGGACTTGGGCCACATGAAGGTCTTGTAGTAGAAGCCCGCGGCGAAGAAGGGGCTGAGGCGGTCGTTGATCGCCATCAGGTCGAACCGAAGCGAGGGCCAGCGGTTCTGACTTCTCGCCTCCAGCCCGTCGAAAAGCTCCGCTACGGTCGCCCGCGTGTTCGGCTCCTGCCGCCCGCCGGTGCGCAGTTCCACCAGCGCGTTCGGCTCTTCCGACCCGGCCGACAACGGTCCCCTGGGACGGTGATACTTGAAGCTCCGCCCCATCAGACGCACGCCGTTGGCGAGCAAGGCCGAGGCCAAAGTGTCGCCCGGATGCCCTTCGTAAGGCAGCCCGTCGAAGGTGAACCGCAGGGTCGTCGACCGGTCGATCTGGCCCGCGGTTATGCGGTGCGTCTGGCTCATTTCGACCGCCCCCGGGCACGGGCCACGTCGCGGGCAAGTTCCACCTTCGTGATCTCATGCGTCACCGTGTTCCGCGTCACCACCAACCAGGACCGATCCCCCTGCTCATGATACCAAAGCTCACGATGCTCTCCCGCCGGGTTGTCCCGCTGATACAGATACTCGTGGAACGCCTCGACCCCGGCGGTCATCCCATCCGGACGGTCGATCAGCGAGGCATCCCCCAGATAGACAAACTCCTGCGCGTCTCGGGGCCCAAGGATTGGATGATTAATGATCATTCGCTTATCTTCTCAATGCAGGTTCGGGGTCGCGCCCTGACCCTTTTCGTCGATCATCCGGCCCTTCAGGAAGCGGTCGAACCGATAGGCCGTGGCCGTCCGATGCGGCTCGTCCTTGGCCATAAGATGCGCAAAGCACCAACCGCTCGCGGGAGTCGCCTTGAACCCGCCATAACACCAGCCGCCGTTGAAATAGAGGCCGTCCACACCGGTCTTGTCGATGATCGGCGAGCCATCCATCGACATGTCCATGATCCCGCCCCAGGTCCTGAGCAACCGCACCCGCCCGATCGCGGGCATCAGGGCCATGCCACCCTCGGCCACGTCCTCGATCACCGGGAGGTTGCCTCGCTGAGCGTAGGAATTGTAGCCGTCGATATCGCCGCCAAAGACCAGCCCGCCCTTGTCGGATTGCGAGACGTAGAAGTGACCCGCGCCGAAGGTCATCACTCCGTCGATCATCGGCTTCAGGCCTTCAGAAACAAAGGCTTGCAGGACGTGAGACTCAATCGGCAACCGCATCCCCGCATGGGCCATGACCTTCGACGAAGACCCCGCCACCGCGACGCCCACTTTCTTCGCCCCGATGTATCCCCGCGTCGTCTCGACCCCCCGAATGCGGCCCCCTTCGATCCGCATCCCCGTGACTTCGCAGTTCTGGATGAGGTCCACACCGCGGGCATCCGCCCCACGCGCATAGCCCCAGGCCACCGCATCATGGCGGACTGTACCCCCCCGCCGCTGCATGATCGCGCCCTTGATCGGGAAGCGGGCGTTGTCGAAGTTGAGCCAGGGGTACATCGCCCGCACCTGCTCGCGGGTCAGCATCTCGGCGTCGGCCCCGTGCAGGATCATCGCATTGCCACGCCTTATGGCGGCGTCGCGCTGCGCGTCGGTGTGGATCAGGTTGATGATCCCGCGCTGGCTGACCATGGCGTTGTAGTTGAAGTCCTGCTCCAACCCTTCCCAGAGCTTCAGGCTGAATTCGTAGAACGGTTCGTTCCCGTCCAGAAGGTAGTTCGACCGGATGATCGTGGTATTGCGGCCCACGTTGCCGCTGCCGAGGTAGCCCTTCTCCAGCACCGCAATCCGCGCCTGGCCGAACTCTTTCGCCAGATAGTAGGCCGTCGCCAGCCCATGCCCGCCGCCACCGATGATGATGTAGTCATAGTCGGATTGCGGCGCAGGGTCCCGCCAGACGGGTTTCCAGCCTTTATGACCCGTCAAAGCCTCGGCAATGACGCGAAATCCGGAATAGCGCAATTCGGACCTCCTGCTTCAGGGCTGTTCTAGGCCCGAAAGCTGGTCTCGATGCATCTGTTTTCGCCACGGCTGCGTCAGTTTTCGCCATCGGTGGCGAAGGTGAGGACCGTTGCTTGAGCGGCAAAGCGTTGGCCAAAGGGCCGATCTTTGCCCGAGCCGGGGCAAAGACGGGTTGTGGTCAATCGCGAAGCCCTGCTTCCATCGCCACGAAAGGTGCCCAGGTGGTGGGAAACTTGTCGATCTGTTCCTGCGCGTAGGCGAAGAGAACCAGGATCGTTGTGGCGGAGAGAAGCATTTGCATGGCGGCCTCGGGGGTTTTTGTTCACGCCCCGTTCTGCCTGATTCTGGTTGCCGGCCGGTTAACCATAAGCGCAGGTCGCGCTTTACAATTTCATAAGGAATGCCCATGATTATAGGCATGCGATAGTTGTTTCCATTCAGGGCACTCACCTTGAATAAAGACCCGGCGGAGCGTCTACTCCGCCGGGTCCCCTTTTTCTCGGGGTCAGCCCCCGATCCAAAGGCGGATGGCCGCGATCAGCAGCGTCGCCGCCGCAATAACCACCATCCACTTGCGATATGCATATCCACTCAGTTTCATCACCTCCGTCCACCGCGAAGGGTCGCGGCGGGATCAGGGGTAGATTGGAAGTGTTGGTAAACCGTTACTGAAGGAAGGCACTTAAGCCACCATCGCCTCGGCCTTCTTCAGGTCGACCGACACCAGTTGCGACACCCCCTGCTCGGCCATCGTCACCCCGAAAAGGCGGTCCATCCGCGCCATCGTCACGGCGTGGTGGGTGATGATCAGGAACCTTGTGTCCGTCCGCCGGGTCATCTCGTCCAGAAGGTCGCAGAAGCGGGTCACGTTGGCATCGTCCAGGGGCGCGTCCACCTCGTCCAGCACGCAGATCGGCGCGGGGTTCGCGAGGAACACGCCGAAGATCAGCGCCAATGCGGTCAGGGTCTGCTCGCCACCTGAGAGGAGCGACAGGGTCGCCAGCTTCTTGCCCGGCGGCTGGCACAGGATCTCTAGGCCGGCCTCCAGCGGGTCGTCCGATTCCACCAGAACCAGCCGTGCCTCGCCGCCCCCGAAGAGATGCGTGAAGAGCGTCGAGAAATTCGCATTCACCTGCTCGAAGGCCGTCAAGAGCCGCTCGCGCCCCTCCTTGTTCAGCCCGGCAATCCCGGCCCGCAGCTTTTTCACCGCCTCTTCCAGGTCCGACTTCTCAGCGGCCAGCGTGTCGTACTCCTCCTCGACGGTCTTCGCGTCCTCTTCAGCGCGGAGGTTCACCGCCCCCAGCGCCTCACGCTGGCGTTTCAGGCGGCCGACCTCGGTGTCCAGGCTTTCGGCATCCGGCATCTTGTCTGGGTCAACCCGAAGGCTGGTCAGAAGCTCGTCTGGCGTCCGGTCGTTCTCTTCCCGGATGCGTTCCGCCGCCACGGCCACGCCCTCCCGCGCCGCGTCCAGCCGGGCTTCGGCGCGCGCACGGGCCTCGCGGGCTTCACCGGCCAGCCGCTCTGCCTCACGCTCAGCGCCTTGCGCTTCGCGGAGTGCCCCTTCGGCTTCGGCAAGGGCATCTGCCGCCTTCCGTCGCCGGCCTTCGGCGGTTTCGATCGCTTCGACCAGCTCCCCGCGCTTGGCCGCGATCTCTTCGGGCGCGAGCATAGCCCCCGCCAGTTCCTCCTCGGTCTCGACCCGCCGCGCGGTCAGCTCTTCCGTCCGGCTCAATGCCGTCTCCAGCCGGTGTTTCCAGCCCGACAGCTCCTTCGTGGCCTCCTGCCGCCGCCGGACCCGCGCTTCGCCCTCGCGCCGGACCTCGTCCTGCGCCGAGCGGCGGGTCATCATCGTGATCCGCGCCGCCTCAACCGTGATCTTTGCCGCCTCCAAGGCGCCCCGCGCGGCGTCGAGGTCGCCCAGCTCCGCCACCGCCGCCTCGGCCTCCTTCAGCCGGGCGCGGGCCCCCATCGCCTCGTCCTCGAACCGGCTGACCGCGAGCTTTGCGGCCTCAAGCTTGCCCCCGGCGATCGAGCGATCCGCTTCGGCCCGCGCAAGCGCCCGGTTCGCTTCGGCCAGCCTTGCATCCGCCGCCCGCCGGGCATCCCGAGCCCGCGCATCCGCCGCAGCCAGCTCCGAAAGCCGCGCCTGCAAGGCCTCATGCGCCTGCCGCGCGCCGTCCGCCCGCGCCGCGACCTCCTCCAGATCGCGCTTGAGCTGCACCAGCCGGTTCAACTGCTGGAGCCGCAACGCAGCGGCAGACGGAGCATCCTCCGCCCCCGCCCGGAACCCGTCCCAGCGCCAAAGGTCGCCCTCGACGCTCACCAGCCGCTGGCCCGGCCGCAGGTCGGCCTGCAACGCAAACCCCTGCTCCCGGCTGACGAGCCCAATCTGAGACAGCCGCCGCGCCAGCACGCCCGGCGCCTTCACCCGCGCGCCCAGCGGCTCGGCCCCAGCCGGCAAACCCTGCGGCACGGCATACTCCGGCAGCACCGCCCAACCCGACCGGGCCTCGGCCGACACCTCGGGGCTCCTCAGATCATCCGCCAGCGCAGCACCCAGGGCCTTCTCATACCCCGGCTCCACCTCCAGCCGGTCCAGAAGCTGGCTGCCCGCCAAAGCCTCCCGCTCCACCAGCCGCGCCAAAGCCGCCACCTCGGCCCGCAAAGCCGAAGCCTCACCCTCCGCCGACGACCGCGCCGCCCGCGCGTCGGCCTCGCGCCCTTGCGTCTCCGCCCGCGCCGTCTCTGCCGCCTCCAGCGCCGCCTCGGTCGCCTGTCCTTCGGCGATAGCCGCCTCCGTCGCCCCCTCGGCGGCCGCAAACGCCTCGCCTGCCGCCTCCAGCGCACCCGTCGCAGAGGCAACCGCCGCCCGCGCCGACAACGCCTCCCCCTCGGCCCGCTCCAGCACCGCCCGACTGTCCGACAGCATCCGCTGCGAAGACTGATGCCGCGCCGCAAGACGCGCCGCATCCTCAGTCAGCTCAGCCAACGACGCCTCACGCTCCGACAGAACCGCGCCCGCATCCCGCGCCGCTTCCACGGCTTCGGCCAGCTTCTCCTCATGCCCGTCATGCGCCCGGGCCAGATGCTCGATCTCCCAGTCCAGCCGCTCGATCACCTCGCCCGCATCGCGGTTCAGCCCCGCTTCCCGCTCCAGGTCGCGGCTAAGCTGCTCGATCCGGCCCTGCAGCGCCTCGATCTGCGCCCGCGCCCGCGCCTCCTGATCCCCCAACGCATCCCGCTGCAAGGTCAGCCGCTGCAAAACGGCCGAAGCAATCGCCTCCTCCTCACGCTTCGGCGGCAGCGCATCCTCCGCCGCCTCCCGCGCCGTGCCCGCCTCCCGCGCGGAAGCCTCCGCCTGCCCCTGCGCGATCAGCCGCTCCCGCAAGCTCGCTTCCGCCGCGAACCGAGCCTCATCCGCCTCCCGCCACCGCCGCCACAGAAGCATCCCCTCCGACTTCCGCAGCTCCTCCGACAGCTCCCGATACCGCGCCGCCTGCTTCGCCTGCCGGATCAGCACCGACAGCTGCTGCGCCAGGCTTTCCAGCACATCATCGACCCGCAAAAGGTTCGCTTCCGTCCCCGCCAGCTTCAGCTCTGCCTCATGCCGCCGCGCATAAAGCCCGCTAATCCCCGCCGCCTCCTCCAGCACCCGCCGCCGAGCCTTCGGCTTCGCATTGATCAGCTCGGATATCTGCCCCTGCCGGACCAGCGCCGGAGAATGCGACCCGGTCGAGGCATCCGCGAACAGCATCTGCACATCCCGCGCCCGGACCTCTTTCGTGTTGCAGCGATAGACCGACCCCGCATCCCGTGTGATCCGCCGCACGATCTCGATGTTGTCCGCATCGTTGAAGCCCGAGGGCGCCAGCCGCTCGGCATTGTCGATCACCAGCGCCACTTCCGCGAAATGCCGCGCCCCCCGCGTGGCCGCGCCATTGAAGATCACATCCTCCATGCCGCCCCCGCGCATGGCCGAGGGCCGGTTCTCCCCCATCACCCAGCGAAGCGCTTCCAGAAGGTTCGACTTACCGCAGCCATTAGGCCCGACCACGCCCGTCAGACCCTCATGAATCACCAGATCCGTGGGGTCGACAAAGCTCTTGAAGCCGTTCAGCCGAAGTTTGGTAAGCCGCAAGGGTCCCTCATGAGTCGCTGCGGCCCATCGTCCCGTCCCCCCACCCCAGAGTCAACCCGGCCCCCCATCATCTGCCCACCCCCGCGCGCTTATCCCCAACATCGTGCGGCCCGCCCGCGCGTTCCTGCCAGCCGCTTGCCCGCCGCGTCACGTCATGGCAGCATTCGCCGATGAC
>NZ_JBOFBI010000133.1:0-29619 GCF_051645465.1 Tabrizicola sp.
TCATCGCCATGCCGCCCCAGCAGACCCCGAAGGTCGACTGCACGTTGGTCTGGGTCCAGTCCATGACCTCCAGAAGCTCATCCCAGTAGGTGACTTCCTCGAAGGGCAGATGCTCGATGGGGGCGCCAGTGATGATCAGGCCGTCGAACTTCTCCTTCTTCACCTTCTGGAACGGGCGATAGAAGGCGGCCATGTGCTCGGCGGCGGTGTTTTTCGTCTGGTGCTCGGACATCCGGATCAGCTGCAGGTCGATCTGCAGGGGCGTGGCACCGATCAGCCGGGCGAACTGGTTCTCGGTCTGGATCTTCTTCGGCATCAGGTTCAGAAGGCCGATCCGAAGCGGCCGGATGTCCTGATGCGCCGCCCGGTCGGGGGACATCACCATGACGCCCTCGGACCGCAGCACGTCATAGGCGGGCAGGGTTTCGGGAAGCGTGATGGGCATCGTCGGGTCCTTGGGGCTTGAAGGGCCAAGAGCTAGGGGTTTATCGCCATGGTTGCAAGACTTGGGGCGGGGCTCAGGCGCGGTCTATGGCGCGGGCCATCAGGGCGTCGAACTCTCCGGCACTGCGGACCCCGGCGGCCTCTTCAGCAGTAACGGTCACGCCCCAGTGCGACATGGCCTCATAGCGGGGCTGGCGGTGGGCCAGCGCGCGGGCATAGGTCCAGCGGACGAAATCGTCGGGATCGCAAGTTTCTTCGGTAACAGAATGGGTTGCGCGGTATTCCTCCCACATCGTGTGAAGAAAGGCAGGCCGGTAATACATCGGTTTCGGCGCGCGGTCGAAGCGGCGGGCAAGCTCGGCCGTGTGGGCGTCCGAGCCCTTGATCCAGACCAGAAGCAAGGTATCGGCCAGCTGCCGCATCACCGGGTCTTGGGGGTCGTCGGGCTCTACCACCTCGCAGATCGAACCGGAGGTGTCGCAGACGAAGTTCGGGTAGCCGTAAAGTTCCTGCGCGCGGTCCATGAAGCGGGCGGTGTCGAGCGTGGCCGAGATTTCGGCCTGCCGGTGCTGGTCCTGGCGCTTCATGTATTCGGCGAAGGGCACGCCGCCCTTGCCCGGATCTCCGGGCTTGCCAAGGTAGGTGGACAGCGGTGCCAGGTTGTCGAAGGTGATGTTCGAGGTGATGTAGACGCTGTCGGTCATCAGAAGCTCACGCAGGAGCGGGACCTTCATCGCCTCGCGCTTGAAGTTGTCGGCAATGAATTCGTTCATGTAGCGGGTGCCGATCCGGTAATCGACCGAGTAGTGGAACCAGTCCCCATGATCGCGCAACATGTTGGAAAGATACGTCTTTCCCAGGCCGGACATGCCAAAGAGCATCACGCGCTTTCGCGGTGCGGCCAGATAGTCCTGCCCTGAACGGTAGATCATCGCGTCACCCTTTTGCGCCCGGTGTTATCCGGGAGGGCCCGGTTGCACAACGAAAAACCCCGCCCGGATGAAGGGGCGGGGTTTGGTTTCGAGCAGACAGTGATCAGAACGTATAGCCGACGCGGATGCCGACGCCGACGCCGCTGTTGCCTTCGAAGTTCGCACCGATCGTGGTCGTGGCATCGCCGATATCGACGTAGCGGATGCCGCCGGTGATCTTCATGTTGTCCATCGTGTAGGTCGCAGCCAGCCCGACGCTGGTGAAACCATCGGTCGGGCCAAGGTTGCCAGTGATCTCGCCATCAGACTTTTCATAGCCAACAGTCACGGCGCCCGACCAGTTTTCGTTGAACCGTCGTCCGACGCCGAGGTTGTAGGTGATCCGGTCGCTGGCATAGCTCACCAGCGGCGTGGTCGGGAAGTAGCCCACCGGGTCGATGACGAATTCGCTCCATTCCTGCCAGCGGATCGAGCCGAAGAGCAGCGTGTCCTTGGCGATACCGGTCTGGAACTCAAGGTTCACCGACTGGGGCACTTCGGTCTCGAACGTGCTTTGTCCTCCGAACGGCCCGCCTTCTGTCGCATCAAGCGTGTGTGTGATGGCCGAATTGTAGGTCAGCGCGACGCGGGCCGCGATTTCCGGCTTTTCCCATGCGATACCAACGACATACCCAAGTTCGGAGTCGTAGTTGGTGTCAAGGCTGTAGGCGCCCACCGTCGGAAGCGACACTTCGCCGTGAACGGTCTGGTAGCGCAGGCCGCCGTAGACCGAGACGTTGTTCTCGAACTTATAGCGCAGAAGTGCTGTGATCGCACTGGAGCTCAGCTTGGCGGTCGAGCCCTGCAGCGGATAAAGGCCGCCGGTCGGGTAGGCGACATTCGCGCCGATCGGCTGATCGAGGACAAGCGCGAAGTCCATCTTCTCGCCGATGTCCATTTTGTAGCCAAGACTCCACGAGTTGTAGCTTGACGACATGTCTCCTGAAGTGGCGACCCCGCCCGGGCCTACGCTGCCGCTGACGGTCGGATCGAAGTGTCCGAAGCTGAGTTCGGCGTACCGTCCCTCTTCGAACAGGATCGCAACCGATTGCGACGACCGCTCGACTCCCCCCGCATGTGCGGCTGTAGCTGCCGTAGCCAAAGCTGCTGCCGTCGTCAGAATTGTTTTCATTGTGCTCATCCCTCAACACGAACTCCCTGCACGGAAGTTCCCCCTGAGAACGAAGGCTAGGCCCAGTCAAACAGCGGGTCAATCAATGACGCCACGTCACGGTTTTGTGACTGCCGTACCCTGTGGCGCAGATGTTCCACTGCGGAGCGTGATCCAGATGCCAACGAAGATCAGCGCGGCCCCAAGGAAGAGCGTCGGCTCGACCTTTTCGGCGTAGAAGACTGCCCCGACCGCCGCGATGATCGGCAGGCGGGCGAAGTCCACCGGGACCACGACGCTCGCGGGCGCAAGGCTAAGCGCGGTGGTCAGGCAGAGATGCGCGGTGATGCCTGCGACCCCGATCAGGCCCAGCCAGGGCAGGGTGGGGAGCGTTGGCAGCGTGACCTGGCCATCCGCGAGCATCGCAACGGTGCCGAAGCCCGCCTGCATCAGCGTCAGCCAGAAGAGGATCGAGACAATCGCCTCGCCCCGTGTCAGGGCCTTGGTCATCAGGGTGGTCGCGGCAAAGAAGAAGGCGGCGCCAGCGGCGGCAAGGACGCCAGGCTCGACATGGCCGAAGTCGGGCTGGGCGACGATCAGCGTGCCGGTAAAGCCAAGCGCTGCCGCGAAAAGCTTCCGGCGGGTCAGGCTTTCGCCGAGGACGAGCGGTGCAAGCAGTATCACCCAGATCGGCGAGGTGAATTCCAGCGCGAAGACCTGTGCAAGGGGGATGACCGTGATCGCATAGAACCAGAGCGACTGGCCGGAGAAGTGAAAGATGTTGCGCAAAAGGTGGCTGCCAAGCCTGTCAGCCCTCACGCGCCCGATCTGGCCAAGCGCTGCGGCAAGTGTCACGACAATGACCCAGCCGATCACGGACCGGTAGGCAAGGATCTCGAACGTGTCATGCACGCCCTTGATCTGCCGCGTGGCGATGGCCATCGCGGTGAAGGCGGCGATGGCCCCGGTCATCCAGGCGGCGGCAAGAAGCGGGCGGTGGGTCATGGCAGACTGCTCTGCGGATTGTGCGGCAATGTCCAGCCCAAGATCAGGCCAGCCCCGGGTCGACAAGCACCTTCACCTCGCCCGGTGCTGCCGGTTCGGCGATGGCGCGGGCGGCCTCGGCCAGCGGGATCACGCGTGAGATCAGGGGCGCGACCTCGATCTGTTTCAGGCTGAGCATCCGGGTGGCGCGGGATTGGGTGAAGGGGTTGATGAAGCTGTGAAGCAGATGGATTTCTCGGAAGAGCAGGTCGAAGGGTTCGATCTGCACTTTCTGCCCTTTGGGCAGAACGCCCAGCACTACGATGCGCCCACCGGTGCGGGTCAGGCGGGGCGCCATTTCCACCGTGTCAGCGACGCCCGCGCACTCCAGGACAAGATCGGCGCCGTTGGGGAGGACGTCGCGGGCTTCGGCTTCGGTCGCGACCGCCTGCATCGCGCCAAGGCTCAGGGCAAGCTCGCGTTTCGCGGGGTGGCGGGTCAAGAGGGTGACCTCGGCCCCGGCATTGCGTGCCAGCTGCACTGCCAGAAGGCCGATCACCCCACCGCCGATCACCAGCACCCGCTCACCGGGGATGGGCTGGCCAAGGTCGACCCCATGGAGGGTGCACGCAAGGGGTTCGGCGAAGGCCGCGTGATGGGGGTGGAGGCCACCGGTCTCGACGGCGCGGTGGGCCGGTATCGTCACGCATTCGGCAAAGCCGCCGTCGCGGTGGATGCCGATGGCGATGTTGCGGGCGCAAAGGTTGACGCGGCCCCTAAGGCACTGGTCGCACTGGCCGCAGGCGATGTTCGGGTCGCACGCGATGCGGGTTCCGACGGCCAGGCTGACGCCTTCACCACGCGCGATGACGACGCCGGCGAATTCATGGCTGAGGGTGACGGGCGGGGCGCAGGGAAACTCGCCCTTGTATAGATGCCGGTCGGTCCCGCAGATACCCGCCGCCAGCACCCGCACCAGCACTTCGCCCGGGCCGGGCAGGGGGGCATCCACCTCAACCGCGCGGATATCGCCCACCGCAAGAAGCCTGACCGCGCGCATTCCGCCCCCTCCCCGTGGTGCGCAGGCAGCCTGCCACAGGGGCCTCGATGCGGCAATGGCGGCCAGGATTGCGGCGGGCTCGTCACGGCACTAGCATGGCGTGGTCGGGACAGGTGGGGATGGTTCATGGCCAGGCAGGTGCTTCGGGTCGACAACAGCCGCGTTGGATATGCCGAGCTGTTCTTCGACTTGGTGTTTGTCTTTGCCATCACCCAGGTCAGCCATCACCTGCTTTATCACTACACTTTGGCTGGGGCGGCCGAGACGGCGCTGCTCTTCCTCGCGGTCTGGTGGGTCTGGATCTACACGACCTGGGTCCTGAACTGGCTGGACCCCGAGACGACGCCTGTGCGGATGCTTCTCTTCGCGATGATGACCGCCGGGCTGTTCCTGTCGATGGCAATACCCACGGCTCTTGGGGATCGTGGCCTGGTCTTCGCCGGTGCCTATGTGGCCATGCAGATTGGCCGCACGATTTACATGCTCTGGGTCGTCTGGTCCGATCTGCGACGGCGTCAGACCTATTACCGGATCGCCACCTACTTTGCCGTCGCCGCCGTGTTCTGGATCTGGGGTGCGCTGGTCGAAGACCATGCTTTGCGCCTTTCGCTTTGGGTGCTGGCGCTTGGGATCGAGTTCCTGGGACCGGCCGCGAGCTATCGTGTGCCTGGTCTTGGCCGTGATCAGACCACCAGCTGGCGCGTCTCGGGGGCGCATATGGCCGAACGCTGCGGGCTCTTCGTGATCATCTGCCTGGGCGAGACGCTCCTGATCTCGGGCGCAACCTTTGCCGGGATGGACTGGGACGTCGCTGGCCTATTGGCCTTCCTCGCGTCGGTCCTGGGGACGGGCGGCATGTGGTGGGTCTACTTCCACATTGGCCACCGCCGCGGCGCGCATCAGATCGAACATGCCGAGGATACCGGCGCAATCGCGCGGCGCAGCTACACCTACTACCACATCCCCATCGTGGCGGGGGTGGTGCTCTCCGCAGTCGGTGCCGAGCGGGCGATTGCCCATCCCGAGCATCTGGCGACGTTTGCCGAAGGTGCCTCGGTGATCGGCGGGCTGGCGCTTTTCCTTTTCGGCAACGGGCTTTTCAAGCGGGCTTCTTCCAGGTGGTTCCCGCTGTCGCATCTCGTCGGCCTTGGGCTCTGCGCCGTCGTCTTCCTGGCGGGGCCATGGATGACGCTTTTGGTCCAGAACCTTTTGGCGGCGCTGATCCTGATCCTGGTTGCGGTCTGGGAGCACCGTTCGCTTTCCGCGGCCAACGAGGCAACCGCCTGAATTGCCTGACCGGCCCTGTGCGTTCCTAAGCCGAGACGACGACCTGTGCGGTCGCAAACATCGGCTCTTCCAGGACGGCTGTTGCCGGAAGATCGCGCACGGCCTATCTCGCTGCACAAGCAACTGGAAAACGAGAGAAAACGATGAGCCTTGACCAGCCAGACGGACGCCAGCCCGACCATCCGGTTGCACCGCAGTTCCCGGCCCGCTGGTCGCCGAGGTCCTTCACCGACCAGACACTGACCAAAGCTGACGTGATGTCGCTTCTGGAGGCGGCCCGCTGGGCACCCTCGGCCTCGAACCTCCAGCCGTGGCGTTTTGTCTGGGCACTGCGGGGCGAGCCTGAATTCGCGGCGATCCTCGGCTGCCTGACCGGCAACAACCCGCTTTGGGCCGGACGGGCCGCGGCACTGATCGCGGTTGCCTCGAAGGACCGCATTCCTGGCCGTGATGGAGCGGAACAGGTGAACCGCACGGCTGGTTTCGACACTGGTGCTGCCTGGATGTCCCTGGCGCTGCAGGCGCAAGCGATGGGCCTTGTGACGCATGCAATGGGCGGGTTCGGGGTCGATGATCTGGCGCGTGTCGTCGCATTGCCCGGCGGCCACACCTTGCAGGCGGTGGTGGCGGTCGGGCATCAGGGTGCGGCCGAGGCCCTGCCGGAAACCCTGCGGCCGCGCGAAGTGCCGAACCGGCGGCAACCCTTGGCCGAGACGTCTTTTCATGGACGTTTCTGAGAACGGCTAAGGAGCCTATGCCCCGTTGACCTGAAAGTCGCGCTTCAGATGCGCGGTTGCTTTGTACCAGTCGCTCGCTCTTGTACGGGTCTGGTGGTCCTCGAAGGCCTGCCGGTCGATGAAGCTTTCGTCCAGGCGCCACACCAGCGGGTCGGCCGAGCGGGTGACGTCGAAGGTGATGCAGCCAGGTTCGGCACGGGAAAGGCTGATGTGGTCAGGCAGGTACCGGGCGACGATCTCGGCGTCTTCGGTTGTGGCGCAGATGAGGTGGCCGGTGACGCGGATCATTCCAGCTCGATCGTCCCCGGCGGTTTCGAGGTGCAATCGTAGAAGACCCGGTTCACGCCCTTTACTTCATTGATGATCCGTGTGGCGGTTTCACCAAGGAACTCATGGGTGAAGGGGTAATAGTCGGCGGTCATTCCGTCAACGCTCGTGACCGCCCGCAGCGCCAGAGCGTAGTCATAAGTCCGCCCGTCGCCCATCACGCCGACCGTCCGCATCGGCAGGATCGCGGCGAAGGCCTGCCAGATTTCGTCGTAAAGCCCGTGCTTGCGGATCTGGTCGATATAGACCGCGTCGGCCTTCCGGAGGATATCGAGCTTTTCGCGCGTGATCTCGCCAGGGCAACGGATGGCAAGGCCGGGGCCGGGGAAGGGGTGGCGGCCGATGAAGCTTGGCGGCAGGCCCAGTTCGCGGCCCAAGGCGCGGACCTCGTCCTTGAAAAGCTCGCGCAGGGGTTCGACGAGCTTCAGGCCCATCTTCTCCGGCAACCCGCCAACATTGTGGTGCGACTTGATCGTGACTGAAGGGCCGCCCGAGAAGCTGACGCTTTCGATCACGTCGGGGTAAAGCGTCCCTTGCGCCAGGAACTTCGCCCCGCCGACCTCGGTCGCGTGTTTCTGGAAGACGTCGATGAAAAGCTTGCCGATGGTCTTGCGCTTGACCTCGGGGTCCGAGACCCCTTCCAGCGCGCCCAGGAAAAGGTCGCTTTCGTCGGCATGGATCAGCGGCATGTTGTAGTGGTCGCGGAACATGGTCACGACCTGGTCGGCTTCGCCGAGGCGCAGAAGCCCGTGGTCGACGAAGACGCAAGTAAGCTGGTCGCCGATCGCCTCGTGGATCAGGACCGCGGCGACAGAGCTGTCCACCCCGCCGGAGAGCCCGCAGATCACCTTGGCATCGCCCACCTGATCACGGATCTTGCGGATCGCCTCTTCGCGGTAGGCGCCCATCGTCCAGTCGCCTTTGAAGCCCGCAAGCTTGACGAAATTCTCGTAAAGCTTCGCGCCCTTGGGGGTATGGTGCACTTCGGGGTGGAACTGGACCGCGTAGAAATGGCGGGTCGGATCGGCGGTGATCGCGAAGGGCGCGTTCGGCGAGGTGCCGTAGACCTTGAAGCCTGGGGCCAGCTTCGACACATGGTCGCCGTGGCTCATCCAGACCTGTTCCTGCGCCTGGGGCCCGGCCTCGGGCGGGAACCAGCCGGCAAGGAAGGGATGGGTCAGCGGGGTTGGCGTGACGAAGGCCTTGCCAAACTCCGCCGTGCCGTGCCCGCCTTCGACGTGGCCGCCAAGGCAGTGCATCATCACCTGCTGGCCGTAGCAGATGCCCAGGATCGGGACGCCAAGATCGAACACGCCCTTCGGCGGCATTGGCGCGTTCTCCCAGTAGACCGAGGCCGGGCCGCCCGAGAAGATCACGGCCTTCGGCGCAAAGGCGTTGAGGAAGGCCTCGTCCACGCGATTGTAGGGGTGGATTTCGCAGTAGACGTTCAACTCGCGCAGACGCCGAGCGATGAGCTGCGTCACTTGGCTGCCGAAGTCGATGATCAGAAGACGGTCGTGTACCTGGGTCATGGCTTCGCGTAGCCGGTGGATGGCAAAATCGCAAGGGCAGCACCCAGGCCCCAAAATTTTTCGCCGAAAAATTTTCCGCCCGGCCCAACGCGGGTTTGTCGGCCCCGGCCCGCGATAATGTCGGTTTTGGAGTTCAAGAGGCGCATTCGGGGGGAAAGCCAGCGGGGCATCACGGCATAAGGGCGGCAAAGCTTTCGGAGGACGATATGAACGATGTTGCAGGGCGCCGGGCGCGCAGCGGGGGCGGGGCAAGCCGCCGGGCAGAGCGGACCGCAGTCAGTTTCGAATCCGCCCGGTTCATCCAGCGCAACATCCCGAACTTCGAGATCCTGAACGACGAAGCGCTTCAGATCATCGAATGGAACGCCGAGACGGTGCTGGAAGAGATCGGCGTCAACTTCGTCGAAAACCCCGCCGCGCTTGACCTATGGCGCGCCGCAGGGGCCGACGTGAAGGGTGAGCGGGTGCATATCCCCCGCGGCCTGGCCCGCAAGCTTTGCGCCACGGCCCCTTCAAGCTTCACCCAGCACGCGCGGAACCCCGAGCGGAATGTCGACGTGGGTGGTCGCAATCTGGTGCTGGCGCCGGTCTATGGCCCGCCCTTCGTCCGCGACATCGACGGTGGCCGTCGCTACGCGACGCTGCACGACTTCCAGAACTTCGTGAAGCTCGGCTACATGTCGAAATGGCTGCACCATTCCGGCGGCACGGTTTGCGAGCCGACCGACGTGCCGGTGAACAAGCGCCACCTCGACATGCTGATGGCCCACATGACGCTGTCCGACAAGCCCTACATGGGCTCGGTCACCGAACCCAGCCGGGCGGCAGATTCGGTCGCAATGTCGAAAATCCTCTTCGGCGACGATTTCGTCGACCGGAACACCGTGATGACCTCGCTCATCAACATCAACTCGCCCCTGACCTTCGACGGCATCATGATGGGCGCGCTGGAGGTTTACGCCAGGGCCAACCAGGCCGCGATCATCTCGCCCTTCATCGTTGGCGGGGCGATGGCGCCAGTCACGGTCGCCGGCACGCTGACGCAGGTCCTGGCCGAGGTTCTGGCGGGCGTCGCCTATTCCCAGCTGGTGCGGGCAGGTGCGCCGGTGATCTTCGGGGCTTTCGTCACGAGCATCGACATGAACTCCGGCGCGCCGACCTTTGGGACGCCGGAAGCCGCCCATATCACCTATGGCGCGGGCCAGCTTGCCCGCCGGATGAACCTGCCCTACCGCTCGGGCGGGTCGTTCTGCGGCTCGAAACTCCCCGATGCGCAGGCGGCGTATGAGACGGCGAACAGCCTTAACATGGCGCTCCTTGCGGGCGTGAACTTCATGCTCCATGCCTGCGGATGGCTGGAAGGTGGCCTGGTCAGCTCCTACGAGAAATTCGTGATGGACGCCGATCAGCTCGGCACGCTCCACCATCTGGCGCAGGGCGTCATAATGGACCAGAACGGCCAGGCGATGGACGCGATCCGCGAGGTGGGGCCGGGCGGCCACTACCTTGGCTGCGCGCATACGCAGGCGAATTTCAAGTCGGCCTTCTGGCGGTCGGATCTTCTGGACTACAAGCCGTTCGAGACCTGGGCCGAGGAAGGCGCCCGCGACACCCAGGCCTTGGCCGCCGAGCGGGTCAGGAAGCAGCTTGCGGACTACCAGGCCCCCGACCTCGATCCCGGCATCCGCGAGGGTCTGGAGGCCTTTGTGGCCCGCCGCAAGGCCGAGATGCCGGACGCTTTCATCTGAAGGACGCCCGGCATCCGGCGCGAACGAGGGGCGGACAGCCGCCCCTTTCTTGATCCAAAGTCAGGCACTACGCCTGCCGCAGAAGCCTTGCTTCTGCCAAAAGCGCGATCAACACCTCGATGTGACGGGCGACCGAGTAGGCGGCATCCCCTGCAATCCGCGTCGCCTCAAGCTTCGCTTCCACGGATATGAGCGAGAACACATTATCCTCGGGCGAGGCCGCGGCCTGTACAAAGCGGCGCAGGTCGCGCTCGCGGCGGTATTCGCCAAGGCCGTAGCGCGCGGCGCGCATCAGAAGCCGGGGGCGGCGCAGGGTGGCGAGGAGGGTGCGACAGTCAGTCATAAGGGTACTCCGTAGCTGGACGGGGCATCCTGACGGCATACAACCCTGCGTTGCGTCTTTCTCTGTTAAGGCGCGCGGAGGTTACCGAATAGTTTAAGATTTCTGTCGAATTGTTGGGGTCGACCGAAAGCTTAATCAACAGGTAACCAATTCCACCCAAGGTTGCGATGATCCAACGCTGGACTCATTACAGCCCGGGTGTGGACAAAGACGGGACGACTGAATTGCCTGAACTGACTGCTGCCAGCCTGCCAGACTGGCTTCCTGCTGCTGTGCGTCATTATCTCGACCATACCGAAGAAGGCACATCGCTCAGGGAGCTTGCGCGTCGCGAAGGACTGCATGCCTCGACAATCATGCGACAGGTCCGTCGGTTCGAAAACCGCCGCGAGGATCCGCTGATGGACGAGGCGCTTTCGGCAATATCCCGTCTCCATCTTCGCCCCTCCGATGATCCAGCCCGAAAGGATGCCGAGCCTATGTCTGTCCACCCGCGCCTTAATGCCCAGGGCAATCAGCCCGATATCTGCGACGAACAGGCGCTGGAGCGCGAAGGCATGCGCGTCCTGCGTCGCCTGGCCGAGCCGAGCGCGGTGATGGCGATTGCGCCCGATCTCGACAAGGCGGTGGTCATCCGTGAACTGCCGGGCGGGAAAAGCCTCCGCACTGCGGTGCTGGAGCGTTCGGTTGCCCATGCCTTCGCGCTGAAGGACTGGGTCACCTGCCGCAAGCCCGGCCGCGTGTCGACCTATGAGATCACCTCGGCGGGCCGCGCCGCGCTGAAGCGGATGGTCGACGAGGAAGACCGCCGCCGTCAGGGCATGTCCGAGGCCGCAACGCCTTTCGGCGACCAGCACCGCGTCTGGGGCGAGCGCGAGGTGATCGATGACGCCGGCCCGCGCCGGATGCGCTACAACCTCGCGGAAAGCCCGGTGGCGCTCCTTGGCCGCAGGCGGGACCGCGACGGCAAGCCGTTCCTGGAACCCGAACTGGTCGCGGCGGCAGAGCGGCTGCGCGAGGATTTCGAGCTGGCCCAGATGGGACCCCGTGTGGCGCAGAACTGGGATCGGTTCCTCACCGGGGGCGATCGCGGGGGCTTCCAGCCGGACAGCGGTCCGGGCGAGGGGCCGTCCTCGGCGCGCTCGCGGGTGGCCGCGGCGCTCCGCGATCTTGGCCCGGGGCTCGGCGACATGGCGCTGCGCTGCTGCTGTTTCCTCGAAGGTCTCGAGGTTGCCGAAAAGCGGATGGGCTGGGCCGCCCGGTCGGGCAAGATCGTGCTCAGGATCGCGCTCATGCGGCTGCGTCGTCACTATGAAGAGACCTACGGCAAATCCGGGCTGCTGATCGGCTAGCGGGTCAGGCCCCGACGCTCCGAACCGCCAGCACGATGGAAATCGCGCCAAGCCAGACCGCAGCCAGCCGCCGCAGCACGAACAACGCCTGCGGCTGGCGCACACCTCCCCCGCGCAGCACCGCGCCGAGGCCCGCCCAAAGCGCTGCAACCAGCACGACAAGCCCGGCAAAAAGCACCAGGTTTGCAGGAAGCCGATCGGGAGAGGGCAACAGCACCAGACCGAAGATCAGCGCCTTGGGGTTAAGCGCCGTCGTCACGAACAAGGACCGCGCGCCGACCGAAGTGTGCCCCGTTTCCACGACCGGCACCCGCCACAGCCGGACGGCAAGCACCGCCACCCAGACTGCCGCCGCCACCGTTACCCCTGCGCGCAGTCCGTTGTGTCCTTGCAGAACCGATCCGCCGACCAATGCGAGCGGCACGACCGTCAGAAGATACCCCAGAAGCTCGGCCGGGATGAGCCGCATCGCGCCGATCAGGCCGCGCTCGGCCCCCGCCAGAAGGACCAGCGAGTTCGTCGGTCCCGGTGTCAGCAACAGAAGAAGGACGGCAAGCGTCAGTTCAATGGGGGACATCATGACCTCGTTTCCAGGTCTCTGATGTCAGTCGGGAAAGCGGGCGGCTTTGATCGGTGTCAAACGGCCCCCGGAAATGCGGCAGGGGGGATGCGTCGGAACCGCACCCCCCCTGCGTGTCCGGGGCTTCCCCGGCCCCGGAAAGCGCGCCAGCACTGTGATCAGGCGGCGCGCGGGTCTCGTCTGTGCAACCGGTAATCTGCAACCCTCTGGCGGGTCATGCCGATGAGTTTGGCCGATCCCAGGGCGATCCCGACGGTCGCGAGCAATCCAAGGCCAACGGCCAGCGCCACGGTCGTCAGGCCCGTCCCGCTGCCGACCAGAAGGATCGCGCCGGAAGCGCCAATCAGAAGAAATTCCGGGCCGATCATCTCGGTCACTCTGAGGTTGGCCATGGACACATCCGTTCGGGGTTGCAAATGGCGCAAGGTGCTGCGGCGTCCGTAACCGGGGTCACTGCGTTGCCTTGAGCGCGAAAGGGGCTTATCTCAGGGGCAGCCAAGCGTCAGGGGGAATTTTTCGTGCGAGACCTCAAACTTCCCGACGAACGCCATCCCGAAAAGGCGCATCGCCCGGACAATGCCCAGCCGAAGAAGCCGGACTGGATCCGCGTGAAGGCGCCCACCTCGGAAGGCTACAGGAAGACCCGCGACATCCTGCGCGAGAAGAAGCTGGTCACGGTCTGCGAAGAGGCGGGCTGCCCCAACGTGGGCGAATGCTGGTCCCAGGGCCACGCGACCATGATGATCATGGGCGAGATCTGCACCCGCGGCTGCACGTTCTGCAATGTGGCGACGGGCAAGCCCCAGACGCTTGATGCGTTCGAGCCGGGCCGGGTGGCCCACGCCGTGGCCGAGCTAGGGTTGAGCCATGTGGTGGTAACGAGCGTCGACCGGGATGATCTGGATGACGGCGGGGCGGAACACTTCGCCCAGACCATCCGCGCTATCCGGCATCGCCGCCCGGAGACGACGATCGAGGTTCTGACGCCGGACTTCCTGAAGTGCGGGCCTGAGGCGCTGGCAAAGGTCGTCGAAGCGCGCCCCGATGTCTTCAACCACAACCTCGAAACCGTTCCCGGCCTCTACCACGAGGTCCGCCCCGGCGCACGCTACTTCCATTCGCTGCGGCTGTTGCAGCGGGTGAAAGAGCTGGATCCGACCATGTTTACCAAGTCCGGCATCATGGTCGGCCTTGGTGAAGAACGGCAAGCTGTCCTTCAGGTGATGGACGACCTGCGTTCCGCCGATGTCGACTTCCTGACGGTCGGCCAGTATCTGCAACCGACGCCCAAACACCACCGGGTCGACCGGTTTGTGACACCCGAAGAGTTCAAGGCCTATGAGACGGCGGCCTGGGGCAAGGGGTTCCTGATGGTCTCGGCCACGCCGCTTACGAGGTCGTCCTACCATGCGGGTGACGATTTCGCGAGGATGCGCGCCGCGCGCCAGGCGGGGCGGGGTTAATCGAGTTTTCGTCGAAAACTCGGACTTCGGATTTTCGACGAAAATCCGCAGCTTCAGAACAGCATTTGAACCGGATCGCGGTTGCATACCACGATGAACTGGTTCGAGGTTGCAAGCAGATGAAAACCCCGGCGGCGCACTTCGTCAAAGAAGCGGTCGCGGCCAACCTCGCGGTCGATCCACGAAATCGAACGCCGGACGACGCCGCCCTTTGCGGCCTGGGCCGAAAAGATCAGCCTGATCCATGCGTCAGGATCATGATTCAAAGGTGGAAAGGTCTGATGCTGGGTCATTCCCGCATCTTCCAAGCTATCGGTTAAGAGGCGATGAACGCCCACCGATCATTCCACGTTCGGCACCGCCAGCAGATACTCTGCCACTGCCTGCCGGTCGCTCTCGGGCAGCCGGGCCATGTTTGCCACCACATGCACCATATGCCCGCCGACGACATCGAAATCGGGCGTGAAGCCCGTTGTCAGGTACTGGACGATATCCGGAGCCGTCCAGCCAAGCTTGCCCGGCGTGATGTTCGGGATCCGCCCCTCGCCCGACGGGTTCGGCGCACCGCCCAGCCAGCGGGCGGTGTCCATTCCCCCAAGGAAATTCCGCGGAGTGTGACATTCGCCGCAATGGGCCAGCGCTTCGGCGATATAGCGGCCACGGGCGGCCGTGGGTGTCATGTTCCCCGCAATCGCCCAGTCATCCGACAGGAACAGAAGCTTCCAGACCCCCACCGCCTCGCGGCGCGAGAAGGGAAAGCCGAGCTCATGCGCGGCGCTTGGCGTCGGATCGGCAGGCAGCGTCTTCATGAAGGCGTAAAGGTCCGCGACATCCTGCAGCTCCATCTTCGCGTAGGATGCATAGGGCAGGGCAGGGTAATAGTGCTCGCCCTCCGGGCTTACCCCCCGCGTCACGGCACTCGCGAAATCCAGCAGAGACCAGTTGCCGATCCCGTACTCGGGGTCCTGGCTGATGTTCGGTGCCACGAACGTGCCGAAGTCCGACGGAAAGCGCTGCCCGCCCGACAGGACCAGCTGCGCCTCGTCTTTCGCCCCGGATGCCATGTGACAGGACGCGCAGCCCGTCGCCCAGAACACCAGCTCGCCCTTGGCCACATCGCCCGTCAGGTTCGCAACCTCAGCCTCGGACAAAGGGTTCGGCCGGGCCAGGAACCAAAGCACCCCGGCCGCAATCACGCCAAGTACCAAAAGCCAGCGCAGAACCCGCATCGCTTCCCCCGCATCTGATTTCGACCGGAAGCCTACATGACGCCGTCCAAGGGTCCAATCAGGGATTGGCGCCTCGGCGGTCAACTGTCAGCCAGTCCGGCCAGCCGAAGAAATACTCGATACCCACGATGACCAGGCAAATCGCGATCACCCCGAACACGAGCTTCACGCGGCCCTCCGAGGGCGGATTCTGCACCCAGCGTTTGGCGCGGACGAGCCAGTGCAGGTAGTTCACGCCGCATCCCCCTCAATGAAACGCACCTTGCCGATGAACGGCAGATTGCGGTTCCGCTGCGCAAAGTCGATGCCATAGCCCACGACAAACTCGTCCGGGATCTCGAACCCCGTCCAGTCCGCCTTGACCCCGACTTCCCGCCGCGAGGGCTTGTCGAGAAGCGCACACACCTTCAGCCGCTTCGGTTGCCGCGCCTGCAGAAGGTGGATCACGTGCTGAAGCGTGAAGCCGGTATCGACGATGTCCTCGACCACCAGCACATCCCGCCCCGCAATCTCGCCCCGCAGGTCCTTCAGGATGCGCACCTCGCGGCTGGAGTGCATTGTGTCGCCATAGGACGAGGCCTCCAGGAAATCCACCTCGACCGGTAGCTCGATCTCGCGCACGAGGTCGGCGATAAAGACAAAGGACCCACGCAGAAGGCCCACGACCACCAGCTTATCGGTGCCCTTGAAGTGCTGGGTGATCTCGCGCGCCAAAGCCTCCACCCTGGCCGCAATGGCCTTGGCGCTGATCAGCTGGTCGATGACGTAGGGACGGTCGGGCATGGGTGGCTTCCGGTTGATCTGTCACTTTCCTACAAGCCTTGGCCCCTGTTGGCGAGCCGCGACATGACGGCCGCTTGATCTTGGCCGCCAGCCACGCCACATCTCGGCAAAAGACCAGACACCGATGCCCACCCATTCCGAAACCAAACGCCTGCCCTATACCGCCCGCCAGATGTACGATCTGGTGGCCGACGTCGGCTCGTACCCGAAGTTCCTGCCATGGAACGCCGCGGCCCGCATCCGCTCGCGCCGGCCGATCCCGGGCGGCGAGGTGATGGAGGCCGATCTGGTGATCAGCTTCAAGGTCTTCCGTGAACGCTTCGGCAGCCGGGTCACGCTCTGGCCCGACGCGCAGAAGATCGACACGGAATACCTGGACGGCCCCTTCCGGCATATGAAATCCAACTGGGCGTTCCGCGATATCCCCGGCGGCTCCGAGGTCGATTTCCACGTCGACTTCGAATTCCGGAACGCGCTCCTGCAGGGCATTATCGGCGTGGTCTTCAACGATGCGATGCAGCGCGTGGTCCGCGCCTTTGAACGCCGCGCGGCTCAACTTTACGGCCCGGCACCGCTTTGAATAAGTCGCGCCCCTCAGCGTAGGGTTTCGCGCTCTTGCACGTAAGCATGGAACAACACTCGTGAGTGAGCCATGCGCCTGATCCTCATTTTCCTTGCATTTTGCCTTGCCGCCCCGGTTGCCGCCGAAACCGTCCGTCTTGGCGACCGCTATTATGAGATCGACCTGCCCGCGAACCCGAACGGCGCCCCGCTGATCCTCGCGCTGCATGGCGGGGGCGGGAACCCCGATCAGTTTGCCTCCTCCTCCGGCCTTGGCCGCGATGCCGTGCGCAAGGGCTATGCCGTGGTGTTTCCGGCGGGCAGCGGGAGGCGGGGCGACAAGCTTCTGACCTGGAACGCCGGTTACTGCTGCGCCTACGCCCAGCGGCAAAGGGTCGATGACCTGGCGTTCCTTGCCGAGGTGATCGACGACGCCGCAGACCGTTTCGGTGTCGACGGCAGCCGGGTCTATCTCACCGGCATGTCAAACGGCTCGATGATGTCCGAGACCTTTGCCGCACGCTATCCGGAGCGGGTTCGCGCCGTCGCAGGCGTCGCGGGGACAATGGATACCGGGCGCTATCAGGTGGGGGGGCAAGTCCCCGCGCTTATCATCCATGGTACCGCCGATCCCATGGTGCCCTATGAAGGCGGGCAGGGCGACAGCAGCCTGACCCGCGTCGACTTTGCCTCGGTCGCCTCGGTGGTCCAGGCTTTCCTCGCCCCATGGGGCGGTGGGCTGTCCGAGACGAGCCGCACCATCAACCGCAAGGACGATGGCGCTTCGGTCGTAGTGACCGACTACCAGAAGGCCGGTCAGACGGTCCTGCGCCTGATCACCGTCGAAGGCGGCGGGCATCATTGGCCGGGCGGGCGCAAACTGCGCGGGGCAGACGTCCAGACGCAAGAGATCGACGCCAATGCCGAGCTCCTGCGGTTCTTTGCGCAGCATCCCTGACCCCTCTGAAGCTCCGACTACGCCGAAGTGAACAGGCTGGCGGCAGCGAGCGATTTTGTTGGCGAGCCACGCATGGTATCGTAGTGCGAAACAATGTGGAGATCACGTGATGACAATGCCCGCTCAGAGAACAACGATCCGCCTTGATCGCCGCAAGTTCCTTGCGGCCGCCTCGGCGCTGGTCGCCGCCGGTGTCCTGCCGAAATCGGCGCTGGCTCTTTCCGGACCGCACAGCTTCACCCACGGCACGTTCAACGTGATGGTGCTCAGCGATGGAACGCTGGAGCTTCCGCTGTCGATCATCAGCGCGGATGCCCCACCGGAAGAGCTGGCGGCATTGCTTGGCCTTGCCGCGGATGCTCAGGCCGCCCCCGCCGAGATAAGCCCCGTCCTCGTCACCGCGGGATCCGACGCGATCCTGTTCGATACGGGCACTGGCGGCATGATGGGGCCGAACGCGGGCGGCCAGCTGGTCGAAAGCGTGAAGGCCGCCGGTCTCACGGCAGACGCAATCACCAAGGTGATCTTCACCCATGCGCATCCCGACCATCTCTGGGGAACCATTGCTGCCGACGGCACCCATGTCTTTCCGAACGCGAGCTATCACCTGGCCGAGGCGGAACTGAACTTCTGGTCCGCCCCCGATCTTGCCACGCAGATGCCCGCCGACATGACCGACATGATCAACAACACGCAAAAGCAGCTGACCGCGATGAAGGACAAGATCGTGACCTTCAAACCGGGCAGCGAAGTGGTTCCCGGCATTGCCGCGATCGACACGGCGGGCCATACGCCGGGGCATGTGTCGTTCGAACTGGCGGGCGGGGACGGGCTGATCCTGACCGGCGATGCGATCACTGTCCCGGCAGTGTTCTTCGCCCATCCCGAATGGAAGTTCGGCTTTGACGCCGATGGCGAGATGGCGGGCAAGAGCCGTCGCGCACTTCTGGATATGGCCGCGGCGGGCAAGAAGCAGATGCTGGGCTACCACTGGGCCTTCCCCGGCCTTGGCCGTGCTGAAGCCAAGGACGGGGCCTTCGTCTACGTCGCCAGCTGATCCGGGGTCAGCTCGTCAGCTCATAGGCCCGCTCGCCATGGACCGTCATGTCCAGCCCGTCGGCCTCGGTCTCGGGGTCGACGCGCAGGGGCGTGATCAGCGCCACGAGCTTGACGATCACCCAGGTCGCGACGACCGTCCAAAGGCCCACGATGGCAAGGCTGCCCAACTGCGCCGACCAGCTCCCCGCCTCGAAGACGGCGATCATGATCGTGCCGAAGATGCCGCCCACACCATGGACCGCAAAGACGTCCAGCGTGTCGTCGATCTTCAGGCGGTTGCGGATCAGGCTCACGGCTTCCTGGCACAAGATCCCCGCCACCCCGCCAATGGCCAGCGCCTCAAGCGGCCCGACAAACCCGCTTGCCGGGGTGATCGAGGCCAGCCCCGCGATCGCACCGGTCACCAGACCCACCAGAGATGAGCGCCCGAACTTGATCCGCTCCCACAGGATCCAGGTCAGGCTGGCCGCCGCCGCCGAAAGGTGGGTGACCGTCAGCGCCATCGCCGCTGTGCCGTTCGCCGCAAGGGCCGATCCGCCGTTGAACCCGAACCAGCCGACCCACAGCATCGCCGCCCCGATCATCACCATCCCAGGCTGGTGCGGCGGCGTGGTGCGGTGCTTCCGTGGGCCAAGGATGATGGCGATCACCAGCGCGGCAAGGCCTGCCGTCTCATGCACCACGATCCCGCCCGCAAAGTCCCGCACCCCCGTCTCGCCGAACATCCCGCCATCGGCCAGGATGCCGCCACCCCAGACCCAGTGCGCGACCGGGGCATAGACGACCAGCATCCAAAGGGCTGAGAACAGAAGGACAAAGCCGAACCCGATGCGTTCCACATAGGCGCCGACGATCAGCGCCGGTGTGATGATCGCAAAGGTCATCTGGTAGGCGAAGAACAAGACCTCGGGCAGGGTGCCCGTCAGGGTTTCGGGGGTGACACCGCGCAGGAAGGCCTTCTCCAGCCCGCCCCACCATTCATTGCCGCCGCCGAAGGCAATGGAATAGCCTGCCGCGAGCCACAGGATGCTCATCAGACAGGCAATCGCGAAGCAGTGCATGAAGACGCTCAGCACGTTCCGCGCCCGGACGAGGCCACCGTAGAAAAGCGCGAGGCCCGGCAGCGTCATGAAAAGGACCAACGCGGTCGCAATCAGGATAAAGGCCGTGTCGGCAGCGTTCATGTGGTCCCCCAGGTCCGTTCGCGGCCCAGAAACCGGGTTCGGGGCGCCCGGAAAAGCGGCAAACTGCGATATGCGCGCGCCCAAAAGCAGCAATTTATCAAGTGCCCGAAAAACAGGCGCAGAAATCCGCTTTTCGCCGAGTTCATAATCGCTTCGCGGATCAGTCCATGGCCGCGAACAGCAGCGCCAAAGCATGCTCGGTCGCGGCTTTGCGCACCTTGGCCCGCCCGAGCGCACCGAACTCTACCGTCTCAACCGCCGTCTCGCGCCCCTTGCGGGCCAGGGCAAAGCAAACCCGCCCCTCCGGCTTGAACTCCGACCCGCCCGGCCCGGCGATCCCGGTCACGGAAACCGCCAGATCGGCGTGGGAGTGCCGCAGCGCCCCCTCGGCCATCTCCTTCCCCACCGCCTCGGACACCGCGCCGTGCGCCTTCAGCGTCTCGGCCGCGACCCCAATCATCTCAACCTTCGCAGCGTTGGAATAGGTGACAAAGCCCCGCTCGAACACATCCGACGACCCTGGCACATCGGTCAGCGCCGCCGCGACCATCCCGCCGGTGCAGCTTTCCGCCGTCGCGATCTTCAGGCCCCAGTAGCGAGCCTTGGCCAGAAGCTCCTCAACCTTTACCCCAGCCACGGCGCAACCGCCCCATGATAGACCCCCGCCAGCACGACCGAGACGATCCCGGCGAAAAGCCCGGCCCAAAGGTCATCCAGCATCACCCCAGCCGGATCGCCGCGCTGGTCGGCCCTCCCGATGACCCAGGGTTTCCAGATGTCGAAGATGCGGAAGAGAAGGAACGGCATCAGCCATCCGGGCCATGCCCCGAGAAGAAGGTTCGGCACATCGTGCCACCAGAGCGGGATCACGGTGAAGCTCAGCGCCAGCCATTGGCCCGCCACCTCGTCGATCACGATCTCCGGCGGGTCGTCTCCGAGGAGGCCCTCCAGGTAGTGCGGCACCGCCCAGAACCCCGCCACCGTCGCCACCGCCGCGCCCAGCGGGACCAAGAGCGCAAAGCCCGCTTCATAGGCCAGAACCGCCAGCACCACCGCGATGGCCGAGGCCCATGTCCCGGAGGCCGGCCGCAAATGCCCCGCGCCGAAGAAAGTGGCGATGGCCCAGCTCATGCCCGCACCAGCGTCGCGGTTGCGAGGGCCGCAATCCCTTCCTCACGACCCGTGAAGCCCAGCCGTTCCGAGGTCGTGGCCTTCACCGAGACGCGGGTCTCATCCACGCCCATGATCCGCGCCAATTCCCTTTGCATCTCAGCGGCATGCGGCCCGATCTTCGGGCGTTCGCAGACCAGCGTCACATCGCAGTTCGCCAGCCGATAGCCGCGCGCGGCGGCCAGCCCTATAGCGTGCGAAAGGAAGATATGGCTCGCCGCCCCCTTCCACCGCGGGTCAGAGGGCGGGAAATGCCGCCCGATATCCCCCTCGGCCAGCGCGCCATAGATCGCGTCGGTCAGCGCATGCATCCCCACATCGGCATCCGAATGCCCTAGGAGCCCCCGGCCATGCGGCACCTGCACCCCGCAAAGCCAGACATGATCGCCCTCGCAGAAGGCGTGGACGTCATAGCCGTTGCCCAAGCGCACATCCATGTCCCGCCCCTTCAGAACCGCCTCGGCCCGTGCAAAATCGCCCGGCCAGGTCAGCTTCAGATTGCTTTCCTCCCCCTCGACGATCGCCACGTCAAGCCCCGCCGCCCGCGCCACCTCGACATCGTCCAGCGCCCCGCCCGGATGCGCCTTATGCGCCGCAAGGATCGCCTCCAGTCGAAACGCCTGCGGCGTTTGCGCCCGATACAGCCCCGACCGGTCGACCGTCCCCGCCACCAGACCCGCCTCACCCCGCCAAAGCGCATCGCTTACGGCCAGGGCAGGGGCCGCCCCCTCATGCGCCTCCAGCGCCACGACCAGACGGTCGATCAGCGCCTTGCTGACAAGGGGCCGCGCGCCATCATGGATCAGGACGCGCTTGACACCCGTCCCCTCCAGCACCCGCAGTCCCGCCAATACCGAGGCGTCCCGCGTCGCCCCGCCCTCGACCAGCGGCACCCCCAGGCCCGCAGCCCGCTCCCGGTCGTCGGGATGGATCACCAGCACTACCGGAATGCCGCCGAAGGCCGCAAGCGTATGCGCCAGAACCGGTTTTCCGGCCAGCATCTGCCACTGTTTCGGGACATCCCCGCCCATGCGGCTCCCCCGACCGGCGGCAACGATAATGACGGCTGTGTCCATGGTCCCTTCCTTCCCCTTCTCCCTAATCCAGCCCGACCTGCATGACAATCTGGCGCTTGCCTCAGCGAATTGCACAAAATTTGTGCATCGCATGTTTTTCAGACATTATCCGACCCCGTCGCCTTGGTCGGACACCCCCGGGGCGCTATCTCGTACCAGAAGTGCACAAGGATCAGGCGCTTGCCCTTTACTCTCGGCCCAATTTCAATCGAACCGCCCGTATTCCTTGCCCCCCTCGCAGGGATCACCGACCTGCCGTTTCGTCGGCTCGTCGCACGTTTCGGCGCGGGCCTTGTGGTCAGCGAGATGGTGGCGAGCGAAGAGGTCGTCCGCGCCCGCCCCGAAGCCCGCGCCCGCGCCGAGCTTGGGTTTGGTGAACAGGCGACCTCGGTCCAGCTTGCCGGTCGCGATCCCTACTGGATGGCCGAAGGCGCCCGCTTCGTCGAAGCGCAAGGCGCGCGGATCATCGACATCAACATGGGCTGCCCCTCGAAGCGCGTGACAACCGGCCTCTGCGGCTCGGCGCTCCTCCGCGACCTCGACCTGGCGCTGAAGCTGATCGAGGCGGTTGTCGGCGCGGTGAAGGTGCCCGTAACCCTGAAGACCCGCCTCGGCTGGGACGACACGCTCCAGAATGCCCCCGAGCTTGCGAAGCGCGCCGAAGGGGCAGGGATCAAGATGGTCACCATCCATGGCCGCACCCGCTGCCAGTTCTACAAGGGCCACGCCGACTGGGCCGCGATCCGGGCGGTCAAAGAGGCCGTCAGCATTCCCGTCATAGCAAACGGCGACATCGTCGACAGCGCCACCGCGCGGAAGGCGCTGGAGCTTTCCTGCGCCGATGGCGTGATGATCGGCCGCGGCGCGCAAGGCGCACCCTGGCGGCTCGCCGAAGTCGCACATGACCTTTACGGCACCCCCGCGCCCAAAATCCCCGAAGGCGGCGCGCGGGGCCGGATGATCCTTGATCACTACGACGACATGCTCACCTTCTACGGCCGCGAGCTTGGCCTTCGCATGGCGCGCAAGCACCTTGGCTGGTACCTGGAGGAAGCGGGCCTCCCCCACGCGCGTGAGGCGATCCTGACCTCCACCGACCCCGCGGAAGTGATCCAGCTCCTCGAGCTTGCCTTCGCCGATCTGGAGCTGGCCGCATGAGCCCCTACCGGATGCCATACCCGGTGCCGGGCGTCGTCTGGGCCTCGCTGCCGCTTCCCGCGCTGCTGGTGGACGCAGGCGGCACCATAATCGAGGTCAACCCGGCGGCCGAAACCTTCCTCAACACCTCGGACCGGGTGCTCCGCGGTCAGCCTGCCTTCGACCGTCTGGCGATCGACGCGCCGATGGATGAGGCCCTTGCCCGCGCCCGCGCCAACCAGTCGCCTCTGAACATCAACGACGTCGACGTGACCACAGGCGAACGCCCCCCGGTTCAATGCACGATCCACCTCGCCCCCATGCACGACAACCCCGACGTCGTGATGCTGATCCTCTCCCCGCGCGAACTGGCCGACCGCATGGGCCGCTCGATGGGCGCGAAGACCGCCGCGCGCTCTGCCATCGGGATGGCCGAAATGCTGGCGCACGAGATCAAGAACCCGCTCGCAGGCATCTCCGGCGCTGCCCAGCTTCTGTCGATGAACCTGACACCCGAGGATCAGGAACTGACCGACCTGATCGTCGAGGAAACCCGCCGCATCGTGAAGCTTCTGGAACAGGTCGAGCAGTTCGGCAACCTCCGCCCCCCCGACCGGAAGTCGGTGAACATCCATGACGCTCTCGACCGCGCCCGCCGCTCTGCGCTGGTGGGCTTTGCCGCGCACATGACGATTGTCGAGGATTACGACCCCTCGCTCCCCTCCACCTTCGCGGACAACGATCAGCTGATGCAGGTCTTCCTGAACCTGATCAGGAACGCGGCCGAGGCCTGCGCCACTGGTGGCACGATCCGCCTTCATACCTTCTACGACCTCGCGCTGCGCGTCCGCCGCAAGGACGGGGTCTCGGCCGCGCTCCCCCTGCAGATCGAAATCATCGACGATGGCCCCGGCATCAAGCCCGAGATTGCCGCGTCCGTATTCGAACCCTTCGTCTCAGGCCGGGAAAACGGCACCGGCCTGGGGCTAGCGCTCGTCTCGAAGATCATCTCTGACCATGAGGGCTGGATCACCGTCGATTCCGTCCCAGGTCGAACCGTGTTCCGCGTGTCGCTGCCCATGGCTCCGCGCGATAGGAAAAAGGAAGCCCGCTGATGGATGGCACCATTCTGGTCGCCGACGACGACCGCACGATCCGCACTGTTCTGACCCAGGCCCTCACGCGGGCAGGCTGCAAGGTCCACGCCACCTCGTCGCTGATGACGCTGATGCGCTGGGTCGAGGAAGGGAAGGGCGATCTGGTGATCAGCGACGTGATCATGCCCGACGGCAACGGCCTTGATGCTTTGCCCCGGATTTCCAAGATGCGCCCCGGCCTGCCGGTGATCGTCATCTCGGCCCAGAACACGATCATGACCGCGATCCAGGCGGCGGAAGCCGAGGCATTCGACTACCTCCCCAAACCCTTCGACCTTCCTGACCTGATGAAGCGTTCCGCCAAGGCGCTCGACCAGAAGCGGCGCGCGGCGAAAGTGGTGGTCGCCCCACGGGATGCGGGCGATGACCTGCCGCTCGTCGGCCGGACCCCGGCGATGCAGGCGCTTTACCGCCTTGTGGCGCGGGTAATGAACACCGACCTGCCGGTCCTGATCACCGGCGAAAGCGGCACCGGCAAATCCCTCATCTCGCGCGCGATCCACGATTTCTCTGACCGCCGCACGCTGCCCTTCGTCGTGGCCCAGGCCGCCGATCTGCAGGGGATCGAAGGACCCTCAACCCTCCTTTCCAAAGCCCGCGGCGGGTCGATCGTCTTTGATGAAGTGGCCGACTACGATGACGAGATCCAGGCCCGTGTGGTCCGGATGCTCGATCTTCTGGGCGACAAGGCCCCGCGGGTCATGGCCACCAGCCAGACCGACCTGTCCGCGCGGATGGAGGCCGGCCAGTTCCGCCAGGACCTCTACTACCGCCTTGGCGGGGTCACTCTGCACGTGCCCTCGCTGCGCGAGCGGGTCGAGGATATCCCGCTTCTCGCCGAACACTTCCTCGCCAAAGGCGAACGCGACCTCGGCGCCGTCCGTCGCCTTTCGCAAGGTGCCACCGACCTCATCCGCGCCTATTCCTGGCCCGGCAACGTGCGGCAGCTGGAAAACACCATCCGCCGCCTTCTGGTCACCGCGTCCGAAACCGATATCGCGCTGAACGAGGTCGAGCAGGTCCTTGGTCAGCAGCCAAGCCCCGAACCGCTGGCGGGCGTCGGCGAAAGCGACAAGCTCTCAGCCTCGGTCGCGCGCCACCTCAAGCGCTACTTCGACCTCCACGGCGGCCAGCTCCCGCCCCCCGGCGTCTACCAGCGCATCCTGCGCGAGGTCGAGCTTCCCCTGATCGAAATCGCCCTTGATGCAACCGCCGGAAACCAGGCGAAATGCGCCGATCTTCTGGGGATCAACCGCAACACGCTCCGCAAGAAGATCACCGATCTCGACATCCGCGTGACCCGTCGCCGAAAGTTGATGTAAGCCCGCAACGGCCCGTGTGTCTTTTGGGTTTCACCTGGAATTATATCAAGATATAGTGGTCCGGGGTGGAAAAACCCCCGGCCAACGGGCGGATTCGGGTGGAGCGAGCAGGTCACAGGGATGTTTGGGCACGCTTCGCGCGCCTGCGCCGCCAAAAGCGCGTGCAGACCGTGGTCACGCTCGGGCTCGTCGTTCTCGGTCCCATCCTTGCCGTCGCCACCTTCCTTGCCATGGGCCCCTTCAACCAGGACGCCGCCTCGCCGACGCTGCGGCTGATCCTGCTGTCCGACCTGATCTACGTTCTGGTCATCGCAGCCCTTGTCCTTGCCCGCGTTGCGCGGCTCATCGCCGATCGACGCTCGCGCTCGGCAGGCTCGCGGCTTCACATGCGGCTTTCCGGCGTCTTCATGCTGATAGCACTGGTCCCGACCGTGCTCGTCGCCGTCTTCGCGGTCCTGTCCATCAACATCGGCCTTGAGGGCTGGTTCTCTGACCGCGTCCGATCCGTCGTCGGCTCCTCGCTGTCCGCCGCCCAGGCCTACGAGGCCGTCCAGCGCGACGATCTTGCCGCCGATGTCGTGACCCTTGCAGGCTACCTGAACGATGCCAAGCGCAAGTTCAGGTTCATGGACGACGAACCCCTGCGCGAGCTTCTGTCGCAAGCCCAGCAGGTCATCCAGCGGGGCTTGAAAGAGGCCTATCTGGTCGACGGCACCGGCACCCTGAAAACCCGGGGCGAGCGGTCCTACCTTTTCGACTTCGAGCCCCTGAAGCCCGAGCATCTGAAGCTTGCGCTCGACGGCAACACCGTCCTCATCCCGGACTGGTCAAACAACGAATTCCGCGCGCTCATCCACCTCGACGCCTATGCCGACCGCTACCTCTACGTGACCCGCGAAGTCGACGGCTCGATCCTCTTGCTCCTTGATGAAACCCAGGAAACCGTCCAGCTCTACAACCAGCTCGAAAGCGAACGCGGGCGGCTTCTCTTCAACTTCGGCCTCATCTACCTCGGCTTCGCGCTGATCCTGATCCTCGCCGCCATCTGGCTTGGCCTCTGGTTCGCCGAACGCCTGTCGCGGCCGGTCGGGCGGCTGGCTGGGGCGGCCGAAAGGGTAGGGGGCGGCGATCTGGACATCCAGGTGGCCGAAGAAGACGGCGACGACGAAATCGCCTCGCTCGGACGCATCTTCAACCAGATGACCCGCCAGTTGAAAGGCCAGCGCGAGGCGCTTGTCGACAGTCACGCCCAGACCGAACGCCGCCGGCGCCTGTTCGATTCCGTGCTCTCGAACGTCACCGCCGGGGTCATCGGCCTCGACGGCGACGGCGACATCGACTTCGTCAACCGCGCCGCAGAACGGCTCCTCGACCTGGCCGATGGCCAGACCGATGCACCGCTTGCCAGTGCAGTCCCCGAATTTGCCGGCCTCTTTGACAGGCTCCAGGAAGGCTCCGGCAGCGCCGTGCAGGAAGAGGTCCGCCTGACCCGTAGGGGCAAGCTTGAAAGCCTGCTCGTCCGGATGAGCGTCCGGCGCAACGACCAGGGCGGCCTTGAGGGCTATGTCGTGGCCTTCGACGATGTGACCGAACTCGTCAGCGCGCAGCGCATGGCCGCCTGGGGCGACGTCGCCCGCCGGATCGCGCATGAAATCAAGAACCCGCTCACCCCGATCCAGCTTTCCGCGGAACGGATCAAGCGCAAATTCGCAAGCCAGGTGAAGGACCATGAGGACCTGGAGCAATACACCGATGTCATCGTCCGCCAGACCAATGACCTGCGCCGGATCGTCGACGAGTTTTCCAAGTTCGCCCGCATGCCCGAACCCGACCGCCGCGACTGCGACCTGGCCGAGCTTCTAAAGGGCGCGGTTCTCCTGCAGGAAAACGGCCAGCCGGGCGTCCGCTTCGTCAAGGACATCCCCGCCGGGCCCCTGCAGATGGAGCTTGACGCGACAATGATCGGCCAGGCCCTCACAAACATCATCAAGAACGCCGGTGAAGCCATTGAGGCATATGTAGAAAAGGGCGCACCGCCCGGATTTTCGCAGGAAATCCGTGTCTCGCTATCCGCCGACGACACCGAGGTCGTCATCCGCATCATCGACAACGGTACTGGCCTCCCCCCCGACCGCGCACGCCTTTTCGAGCCTTACGTCACCACCCGCGACAAGGGCACCGGGCTTGGCCTGCCCATCGTCAAGAAGATCATCGAGGAACACGGCGGAACGCTCGCGCTCCTTGACGCCCCCGTCTTTGAAGGCAACGACCACCACGGCGCCATGGCCGAAATCCGTCTGCCGCGAACCGTTCGCCGCAGACCACGAACGCACGTCACCCAGGGCTCCGCCCCCGGGCAAGGAGGCTGACACCATGAGTATTCTGATCACCGACGACGAACAGGACATCCGCGAGCTTATCGGCGATATCCTGCGCGATGAAGGCTACACCGTCCGGCTTGCGGCAAACTCCGACGACTGCATGGCCGCGATCAACGCCGAGCCCCCCGCGCTGATGATCCTCGACATCTGGCTGAAGGACAGCCGCATGGACGGGATCGACATCCTCAAAACCGTCAAGCGCGACAATCCTGACATTCCGGTGGTCATTATCTCTGGGCACGGAAACATTGAAATCGCCGTCGCTGCGATCAAGCAGGGCGCCTACGACTTCATCGAAAAGCCTTTCAACATCGACCAGCTGATGGTGGTTGTGTCCCGCGCGATGGAGACCTCGCGCCTCCGCCGCGAAAACCAGGAACTCCGCCGCCGCGATGTCAGCTCCTCCGAGATGATCGGCCAATCCGCCGCCTTCAAGGCGCTGAAGGCCAACCTCGACAAGGTCACAAAGTCGAACGCCCGGGTCATGCTGACGGGCGAGCCCGGCTCGGGCAAGGAAATGGCCGCGCGCTACATCCACCAGCAGTCCAGCCGCGCCACCGAACCGTTCATCACCGTGTCCTCCGCCTCGATCGAGCCGGAACGGATGGAAGAGGTCCTCTTCGGCCGCGAAACCCCGGAACGCGGGGTCGAGCAGGGGCTCCTCGAGCAGGCGCATGGCGGGATCGTCTACTTCGACGAGGTGGCCGACATGCCGCTTGGCACCCAGTCGAAGATCCTGCGCGTCCTGACCGAACAGCAGTTCACCCGCGCAGGCGGGGCCGACAAAGTGCGGGTCGACCTCCGCGTCATCTCCTCCACCTGCCGCGACCTCCGCTCCGAAATCAGCGTAGGCCGCTTCCGGCAGGAGCTTTACGACCGGCTGAACGTCGTCCCCATCGCCGTGCCCTCGCTCGCCTCCCGGCGCGAGGACGTGCCCGAACTGACGCGTCATTTCATCGACTGGTTCCACCGCACGCAAGGCCTGCCGAACCGCAGCCTCTCGTCCGAGGCCGACGCGGTCCTGCAAACGCTGCCCTGGCCCGGCAACATCCGCCAGCTTCGCAACGTGATCGAACGCGTCCTTATCCTCGGCGACAGCACCGGCCCGATCGATCCAAGCGAAATCCCCGGTAACGAACCCAAACCCGAAGCCGAAAGCGCCTTCGCACTTTCCGGCACGATCGCCACGCTCCCGTTGCGCGAAGCGCGCGAGCTTTTCGAACGCGAATACCTTCTCACCCAGATCAACCGCTTCGGTGGGAACATCAGCCGGACCGCAAGCTTCGTCGGAATGGAACGCTCCGCACTTCACCGCAAACTGAAGTCGCTCGGCGTGGTGGGCTCCACGCGCGGGGGCAGGGGGTTCAGCGACTTCGAGGAGTGATGTCGCTACAGGAACCCAACCGGCCCGACCGCCTTCCAGGTCGTCCCCCTCCCTGGCCCTCCCCCTCGCAGGGGGAGGGGACGCCGGATGGCAACCGGCGCGTTTTGAAACACCCGACAACCGACCGCCACATAGGCAGGATGTCACTCGCCGTCCTGCACCAGCGCTGGGGTAGGGCTTCCCTCCCCTTTTCAGGGGGAGGGCCAGTGAGGCGGTGCGACGCGTCATTTTCAAGACCCAGGAACCGACCGCCATACAGGCACGATGTCACTCGCCGTC
>NZ_JBOFBI010000134.1:0-2552 GCF_051645465.1 Tabrizicola sp.
AGCTTAGAACCGAGACGGATCGTGCGCCCGCGGCAAAAAGCGCCTCGGTTCCGGCGGCGAAGGTGGCGCCGGAGGTCATGACGTCATCGACCAGAAGGATGTCGCGCTGGTCGATCAGCCTGTGATGTCGTCTGGCGACCGAAAAGGCGCCGACCAGATTGGCGAAGCGCCCGTCACGGGTGCGGCCATCCTGGTTGCCGGTGGAGCGGTGGCGGATCAGGGCATCGGGGCAATGGGGCAGACCGGCCAGCCTGGCCACCGCCACCGACAGCAACGCCGCCTGATTGTACTGCCGACGGATCAGCCGGAACCAGTGCAGCGGCACCGGGACGACCAGCATGTCCGGCCGGAGCAGCGGTTGTGCGGCCTTCAGCATCCATTTGGCCGCCGGGCGGGCCAGATCCATCCGGTCGCCGTGTTTCAGCGCCAGCACCATCTTGCGGGCGTTGTCCTTGTAGATCAGCGCGGCGCGGCCTTGGCTCCAAGGTCGGGCGATCGTCATGCAGTCGTCGCAGAGCACCCGGTGGTCCGGATCGTCGCCGGGTAGCGGGGTGCCGCAGAGGTCGCAGACCAGCCCCGCGACAAAGGGCGTCTCGCGCCAGCAGTCGCCGCAGAGGCCGAAGTCGGAGGTGACGGGGGCGGCGCAGCTGATGCATTGCGGCGGGTAGATTACCTGGAGTGCGGCTTGCAATCCCATCCTGTCCTCCTAATGTCCCGGGCATGAGCCAGGCCCCCATCCTTGTCGACGCTGCCACCTTGGCGCGGCACCGCGCCCGCGCGCGGCGGCTTCCCGGCCATGCCGAGGCGATGTTCCTGCACCGGGTGGCCTTGTCTGACCTGCAGGAAAGACTGGTCGAGGTTAACAGATCGTTTACGCGCCCGGCGATTGTGACGGCTTTTCCGGAAATCTGGCGGGAGGTTGTCGCGGATGCGCGGCTGGTTCCGGATGGTGAAACGCTCGACTTGGAGCCGGGTGGGCATGATCTGGTGATCCATGCCATGGGGCTGCATTGGGCGAACGATCCTTTGGGTCAGCTGATCCAATGCCGCCGGGCGCTTGCCCCCGACGGGTTGTTCCTGGGGGTGCTTCCCGGTGGGCGCAGTCTGCAAGAGCTTCGGTCAAGTCTTGCCGAGGCGGAGGTTGGCCTGACGGGGGGCCTGTCACCCCGCGTTCTGCCGATGGCCGAAATCCGTGATCTGGGTGGGTTGCTGCAGCGGGCCGGGTTTGCGTTGCCGGTGGCGGATGGTTTCCTGCAGACCGTGAGCTACCCGTCCATGCCTGCCTTGATGGCAGACCTGCGCGCGATGGGTGAGACGAATGCCCTTGCCGCCCGGATGAAGCGGTTCACGGCGAGGCGGCTGTTGCAGGCGGCGGCCGACGTCTATGCGGCGGGTTTCGGCGGTCGGGACGGGCGGATCCCGGTGACGTTCGAGCTGATCTTTCTGACCGGGTGGGCTCCGCACGAAAGCCAGCAGGTGCCCCTGCGCCCCGGATCGGCGAAAGCGCGGCTGGCCGATGCGCTGCGGGTGCCGGAAAGGCCCTTGCCAGAGGGCGGTTGACCCTGACCGATAAGCCTATATGTCCGGATGGACAGTAGTTTCGGGAACCGACGTGATGCTTGATGCCAAGCGAGGGCGCGATCCGGCGCCAACCGATGCCGGTCTGGTATCGCCCGGGCAGGAGCGCCTTGCCCATGCCCCTGCCGATCATCCACCGGTGCGGCGTGCGAAGATCGGGGTGCTTCTGGCCAACCTCGGGACGCCGGACAATTACGACTACTGGTCGATGCGGCGGTATCTGAACGAGTTCCTGTCGGACAAGCGGGTCGTGGATTACGCCAGCTGGAAATGGCAGCCGTTGTTGCAGCTGATCATCCTGACGAAGCGGCCGTTTTCATCCGGGGCGAACTACAAGCTGATCTGGAACCACGATCTGAACGAAAGCCCGCTGCTGACGATCACCAAGGCGCAGACGGCGGCGATTGCTGCGGCCATCGCCGATCGGCATGGCAGCGCGGTGATGGTCGATTTCTGCATGCGGTACGGCAACCCCTCGACCGAATCCAAGGTGCGGGCGATGGTCGAGGCGGGGTGCGAGAAGATTCTGTTCTTCCCTTTGTATCCCCACTACGCCGGGGCGACATCGGCGACGGCCAATGATCAGTTCTTCCGGGCACTGATGAAGGAACAGCGCCAACCCGCCATCCGCACGACACCGGAGTATTTCGATCATCCGCTCTACATCGAGGCGCTCGCCCAATCCGTCACCGAGGCCTATGCGAAGCTGGACCACGTGCCGGACGTTCTGGTGGCCAGCTACCACGGGATGCCGAAACGCTATCTGATGCAGGGCGACCCCTATCACTGCCAGTGCGCGAAGACGTCGCGGCTGCTAAGGGAGCGGCTGGGATGGGGAAAAGACCGGATCGATACCACGTTCCAGTCGGTCTTCGGGCCGGAAGAATGGTTGAAACCCTATACAGTGGAGCATGTGGCCGAGCTGGCGAAACAAGGCAAGAAACGCATCGCGGTGATCGCCCCCGCCTTTTCCG
>NZ_JBOFBI010000135.1:0-1742 GCF_051645465.1 Tabrizicola sp.
GACTATGCCTTCACCGCGATCGCCTACAACACCGAAACCGTGCCGGTGGAGGACGTGGCCTCGCTCGCGGTGTTCCTCGACCCGAAATATGCCGGGCGCATCTCGCTCCCGGACAACACCGATGACGTCTGGAGCCTTGCACTGCTGGCCACCGGTGTCACCGACTGGACGGCCGTGACGGACGAGCAGTTCACCGCCGCCGCCGACTGGCTGCGTCAGGTCCACCCGAACGTGCGGGCCTACTGGTCCGATCCGTCGGAACTGACCCAGCTGATGGCGACGGGCGAGGTGCAGGTGGCCTGGTCCTGGAACGACGCCGTGGCGCTCTTGCGCTCCGAAGGCTTCCCCGTGGGCTTCCAGCGCACGCCGGCCGAAGGTGTCACGACCTGGTTCTGCGGCCTTGTGAACATGAAGGACGCCCCCGGCAGCGAGGACAAGCTTTATGACTACGTGAACTCGTTCATCGCCCCGTCCTCGGCGCAGGTGATGCTGGATACCTTCGGCTATGCCCACGCCAATGACGCGGCGCTGTCGCAGATTCCGGCGGAGGCTCTGGTGGCCGCGGATGTCAGCCCGATCGAAGGCACCCTGCTGCCGCAGGTGCCGATCCCGACCGAAGTGCGCGACCGCATGCTGGAAGAGTTCGAGCTGATCAAGTCGGGCTTCTGATCGAGGCTTCAGATGATGGGACGCCCGGAGGGAAACCTTCGGGCGTTTCTGTATTTGGAACGCCGCGTCGGTCTGGGTGAAAGGAATTGTCGGCCACCCTGAAGGTCTGAACCCCAGGTCCACTCCGGGCGCTGAACGGTCTCTCTTCACCCGGCGTCGAGGGAGAAGCCTGCCGGGCGCTGAGGCAGGCACCCGCCGTGACCCGCGGTGGGTCAAGAATCCGAGTGAGTAAAATCAATGGGTTATGAACGCGTTCAGGGTTTGGTAAGGTCTGGCGCTGGAAACGGCAGAATTGAGCGCGGTTTGACTGATACCGCAGGCCGCTCCGATGTCGGCTTACAAGCCGGACAGGTTTCCGAACACGACTGCTGTTTGGCAGCGCCGCAGTGCCGCAGGTTGGTTCAGACAGTCAGTCAGTCAATCAGGGCGTCTGCCCGCTGGCCCGCGCGCTCGTGGTGGATGGGAAGTGTTCTTCCATAGAGCTGCCGGGTGCGCTCCACGCTGCCCACCATGCCCGGCTCCTGCGCGTAGGAGAGAATGGCCACGTAGCGGGGTGTCGCGCCTTCCAGGGGTGCGACACGATGCAACGAGTAGCGTCCTTTGAACAGCTGCAGATCGCCGGGTTCGAGCTTTAGCGAAATCACTTTGTCGGAAGTGCCGTCGAGGGCCTTGGAAACCTCGTCAAAATTCTCGTCCTCGCTGGTTCTTATCATCGGGGCGTATTCAAAGGCACCGCCACTCTCAGCGTTCTGCAGCGCCAGCGTGACGGTGAAATTGTTGGTATCGAAGTGCCAGGGGAACCCATTGCCCTCCCAGGCCGCGTTCACGATCACATCGGCCAGCGGGTCGGCATAGCGGAAGAAGCGGTCTTCGGGTTCCTGAAGACATTCACGAATGAACGTGTCGAACCCTTCGCTGTCGACGATGGTTCGCAAGGCTACATCTGCATGAAAGTTATCAGCCGGGATGAACGCATTCGATCTGTCAAAGAACCGGCGTCTGGGATCGGTCTCGGACAGGGTCAGGTCTTCTTGCGTGAAATAGGCGTTGGTGCGCGAGTAGCTGCGGTGGCC
>NZ_JBOFBI010000136.1:0-3307 GCF_051645465.1 Tabrizicola sp.
TGAAGACGATCTCGCCGTCCTCGGTGATCCCATGGACTTGAAAGATGTTCTTGGCCAGATCAAGGCCAATTGTTGTAACCTGCATTGGGTAGCTCCTCTCATCAGCAGTTAACAGCAACTGCACTATGGCGCATCGCGACGCCGCGGGGAGCAGGAGCTATCCACCCCATCCGCTTCGGGTCAGCCGCATTGCGGCATCCCATCATAGCTGAGCGTCGGCTCAGGGCCGATCGATTCGGCTAGTCACATGTAGGGATGCAAAACTCTCTTTGCACCACATTCGTCGCTTGTCTGGTGCAGTGTCATCTTCGCAGCAGGAGGTCCCGTAGTAAGGTGTGTCAAGTGGCTTCTTGTGGGACTTCTGCCCTGACGCCCTTTGCCCGCGTCGTTCTCAAGACACCGACAAAGCGCTCAAGTAGAGGGCTGAGGTTGCGGCTGCTCCAAAAGGCAGAGACTTCACATGTTGATAGAGGAGGATCCGTGGAGCGTAGAGCCACCTGGGGGCCAAGATTGACTGTGTCACGGCAGATCAGGCACGCGCCGACACCTGCGGCGGCCAACTCGATCTGCGCAAGCGCATGCACAACATCGGTATGGATGATCCGAGGGGACGGGCACAATGCTTGGATCGCAGCAAGGTGCCGATCATAATGCCCTTCATGCGCCGCGCGCGGTAACAGGATGAATTCGATGTTCCGGCAATCGTCCGACGTCAGAATTGCTTTGGCGGCCAAGGGATGGGCAGCAGAGAGGCAAAGCTCGAACGTCCCTGACCATACCATGTGATGCCGGATTTCGGACGGGAAACGCACCGGTGTAGGCAGCGACAGAAAAGCCACGTCTAGCCTTCCCGCGATCAGGCTTTCCGCCAACTCGCGCGCATGCATCTCGGCGAAGTGCACCGGGCTGTTGGGAAAAGCTGCGCGAAACCGCGCCAGAAGGGCGGTGATTGCCGGGTAGGACAGAAAGGCGGGAAGGCCGATCCTGAGCGGCCGCTCTTCGGTATGGGTCAATGCGGCTTCAACGCCTTGCCCCAGTGCGTCCAGCACAAGATTCGCGCAGGCGACGAAGTCTGCGCCTGCTTCGGTCAAGCCGAAGCGGCGGCTGTCGCGCTGGATCAACGCGACGCCGAGGGTCTGCTCCAGGAGCTTGATCTGCTGGCTGAGGGTGGGTTGCGACACGGCCAGCGCCTCGGCCGCGCGGCCGAAATTCTTCTTTCGGGCAAGTTGGGTCAGATAGTGCAATTGCCGAAGGCTGAGCCCGCGCAGCTTGCGTCGAACATCGGGACCGAGATCGTTGTGGTGGGTTGGCATGATGGTTCAGCCGGAATGGCGGCAGCCTAGGGATAGTGTCGCAATGTAAAGCCAGTGCGACAGAGACGGACTACCGGGGTGAGGTTCGCGTCGGGTAATCGCGCATTGTTCGATCCTATGTGACAGCCCTGCTTATGAAGGCCCAGACTGTAGGTGCGCCGCCCGAGCCACCCGGTTCAGTGTGCCAGGCTTTCTTGCGCAGAAAGGACGCTGGGTGCAGCCTCAGACCGGTTCGGGACAGCCATCGGCCGGAACAGGCGGCTGGAAGGCTGTCATCCTGCTTTGGGCGGCGGGTGTGTGTGCGGCATTCCAGTTCGCCAAGGTCGGCGTTGCTTTCCAGCCGCTCGCAGAGGTACTGGACGTCGGCCCGGAAGCGGTTGGCGCGCTGATGGGGGCCGCGGGGACCGCCGGTGTGGTTCTGGGACTGGCGGGTGCCGGTCTGGCCAGCAGGCTGGGTCTTGGTCGCGTGTTGCTTTGGGCCTTGGCCATTGCGGCGGTTTTGTCCCTGATCGAGGCGCTGATGACCGCCTACCCGATCTTCTATGTGCTGCGGTTGCTGGAGGGCGTGACGAACCTCTTCATCGTGATCGCGGCACCCAGTCTGATCGTGCAGCAGGCGCCGCGCCGTCATCTTGCCATCGCGCTCGGGCTTTGGAGCACGTTCTACGGGGTGGCCTTTGCACTGGCCGCCGTCATGGCGTGGCTGCTTTTGGATCCCTTCGGCCCGAAAAGCCTGTTGGTGGTGCATGCCGGGCTTTGCCTGGTTGTGCTGGCATTGTTGCGGCCGCTTCTTCGATCCGGCCGCCAGGTGTTGGGCAGGTGGCAGGACGTCTTCGCGGCGTTCAGCCCTGCGGCACATGCGGTCGCCTACAGTCGCCCGCGGATATTCCTTCCCGGCGTGGTCTTTCTGTTCCACGCTGCCGTCTATGTTGGCCTAATCGTCTTTCTGCCGCCGCTGGCACCGACAGCGGCCACCGTGAAGGTGCTTGCGGTGTCGATGCCGACGGCGGCCTTTTTGGGAACGCTGCTTTCGGGGTTTGTCGTGCGTGGGCGAAGCGCTGCATCAGGACGCTGGCTGGTCGCGGGGTTTGTCTTTGCCTTTGTTCAGAGCCTTGCCCTTGGTGCCGGCGTGCCGGGATGGGTGTTCGCGGCCATTGGCACACTCATCGCCCTGACGATGGGGGTCATTCAGGGGCTGGTGTTCATACTTGTCCCCTATCTGGCGCAGGGACCGGACGAGGAGGCTCTGGGATTCGGGGTGATCGTGCAGACCGGCGGTCTGGCCAACATGGCGGGCCCGCCGGTCTTTGCCGCGCTGGTCGCCGGGGATGGTCGCGCGGGCCTGATGTGGGGTGTCGCGGTTTGTCTGGGCCTTGGCGGTGTGGCGGCTTGGTCGGGCCTCAGGCGTCTTCGAGTTCGTCCCTGAGCTGGCGGAGATATGAGCGTAGAAACCCGATCCGGCTTTGGGCGAGGGCGCGCGCGGAATCGGTGTTCATGCCATCGGGCAGCTTGAAGAGCTTGATTTCGAAGTGGTCGAGCGCGAACTGCCGGTCATCCAGCGGCCGGGTCTGCGCGAACGGATCGTCCTGATCGAAGAGCTGCGATCCGAGGCTGCCCGCGATGTAGAAAAGCCGCGCGATCCCGATGGCGCCGAGCGCATCGAAACGGTCGGCATCCTGCAGGATTTGGGCCTCGATGGTTTCTGGCGGGATTCCGGCGGAAAAGCTGTGTGCCTCGATCGCGTGGCAGACGGCGTCAATCTGGTCTGTAGTCATCTCAAGCTCGGCCAGGAGCGGCCGGGCGGCCTTGGCCGACAGGCGTGATGCCTGGGCACGGTCAGGATGGGATTTGGGCAGGTTTACCAGATCGTGCAGGTAGGCCGCCGCGATCAGGATGTCGTGATCTCCGCGCCGTTCACGCGCGGCGATCTGCAGCGCGATGCGTTTCACGCGGCGCAGGTGCGACAGATCGTGGCTTCCGTCTGACAGGTCCGC
>NZ_JBOFBI010000137.1:0-1871 GCF_051645465.1 Tabrizicola sp.
TCGCGCACCTTGCCAGCGACGACGGACCCGTCGACACCCGCGTTCTGCGCGATCTGGCGCAGCGGCGATTCGAGCGCCTTGCGCACGATGGCGATCCCGGCGTTCTGGTCGCTGTTCACGCCGGTCAGGCCGTCCAGCGCCTTGCCCGCCTGGATCAGGGCCACACCGCCGCCGACGACGATACCTTCCTGCACGGCTGCACGGGTCGCGTTCAGGGCGTCATCGACGCGGTCCTTGCGCTCTTTCACTTCGACTTCGGTCATGCCGCCAACGCGGATGACGGCCACGCCGCCCGCCAGTTTCGCCACACGCTCCTGCAGCTTCTCGCGGTCGTAATCGCTCGTCGTGTCCTCGATCTGCTGACGGATCTGGGCCACGCGCGCCTGAATCTCGGCCTTGTCGCCCGCGCCGTCGATGATCGTGGTGTTGTCCTTGGTGATGGACACTTTCTTCGCCCGGCCCAGCATGTCGATGCCGACGTTTTCCAGCTTCATGCCGAGGTCATCGGAAATCACCTGACCACCGGTCAGGATCGCGATGTCCTGCAGCATGGCCTTGCGACGGTCGCCAAAGCCCGGCGCCTTGACGGCGGCGATCTTCAGACCGCCACGCAGCTTGTTGACGACGAGCGTCGCCAAAGCCTCGCCTTCCACGTCTTCCGAGATGATCAGCAGCGGCTTCTGCGACTGGATCACGGCTTCCAGCAGCGGCACCATCGGCTGCAGCGACGACAGCTTCTTTTCGTGCAGCAGGATCATCACGTCTTCCAGGTCCGCGATCATCTTGTCGGCATTGGTCACGAAGTAGGGCGACAGGTACCCACGGTCGAACTGCATGCCCTCGACGACTTCGGTTTCCGTTTCCAGACCCTTGTTTTCCTCGACGGTGATCACACCCTCGTTGCCGACCTTCTGCATCGCATCCGCGATCTGACGGCCGATCTCGGTCTCGCCGTTCGCGGAAATCGTGCCGACCTGCGCCACTTCGGCGCTGTCCGAAACCGGACGGGCCGCAGCCTTGATCGCCGCCACGACCTTGGTCGTTGCCAGATCGATGCCGCGCTTCAGGTCCATCGGGTTCATTCCGGCGGCGACGGCCTTCAGGCCTTCCTTGATGATCGCTTGTGCCAGAACGGTCGCGGTCGTGGTGCCGTCGCCCGCTTCGTCATTGGTGCGGGAAGCGACTTCCTTCACCATCTGCGCGCCCATATTCTCGAACTTGTCCAGCAGTTCGATTTCCTTGGCAACCGTCACACCGTCCTTGGTGATGCGCGGTGCGCCGAAGGACTTCTCGATCACGACGTTGCGGCCTTTCGGGCCTAGTGTGACCTTCACGGCATCGGCGAGGATGTTCACGCCGCGCAGCATGCGGTCGCGGGCATCGGTGTCAAACTTGACGTCTTTTGCAGCCATTTCAAAGACTCCTAAATCTCAGGATTTCGGTAGGGTGCGTGGTTCCACGCACCATCGGAAAACAGCCTCAGGCGATAACGCCGAGAATGTCGCTTTCCTTCATGATCAGCAGCTCCTGGCCGTCGATCGTCACTTCGGTGCCCGACCATTTGCCGAACAGCACCCGGTCGCCCGCCTTAACCGACGGCGCGATCAGCTCGCCCGAATCCTTGCGCGCGCCCGGACCGACCGCAATCACTTCGGCCTCGGCCGGCTTTTCCTTGGCAGTATCGGGGATGATGAGCCCGCCCTTGGTCTTTTCTTCGCCTTCGATGCGGCGCACCAATACGCGGTCATGCAGCGGTTTGAATGCCATCTGGGTACACTCCCTTGAGTTCCAGGTTGAGTTTCTTAGCACTCACTCAAAGCGAGTGCTAACGTGCCGTCAGTTAGGCACCACGCGCGTCTGAGTCAACACCG
>NZ_JBOFBI010000138.1:0-1635 GCF_051645465.1 Tabrizicola sp.
GGCTGAACAGCGGCGATGCGGTGATGAGCGGATCGACCAATGCCGGGGATGCGTTTGATCTGTCGGCCAAAGCGCTGGCTGCCGACAGCACCTATGCCGGGATCGTGCGGCTGGTAGAAGCTGCCCAAAAGTCGAAAGCGCCGATGTCCCGTCTCGCGGACAGATATTCGCTGGTGTTTCTGGTGCTGACAGTGGGGATTGCCGGGGCGGCGTGGTGGTTCACGGACGACCCCATCCGCGCGGTCGCCGTGCTGGTGGTGGCCACGCCATGCCCGCTGATCCTGGCCGTGCCCGTTGCGCTGACAGCGGGGCTGTCACGCGCAGCCCGGTATGGCGTGCTGATCAAGGGTGCCAAGGCGCTGGAAATGCTGGCACAGGTCCGCACGCTGGTGATGGACAAGACGGGGACGCTGACGGACGGACGGCCGCAGGTCGTGCTGATCGAGGCGTTTGGGGGATATGCCGAGGCCGATGTCCTGCGTCTGGCGGCGGAACTTGATCAGGCGTCAAAGCACCCGATCGCGCGGGCCCTGGTGGCCGACGCCCGCGCGCGCGGCCTGGTGCTGGCGCTGCCTGAAGACGTGCATGAAACGCCGGGTGACGGGGTCGCGGGCCGGGTCGCGGGGCGGTCGGTCATTGTCGGCGGCGAGGCCTTCGTGATGGCGCAGGTGACAGGCGGCGCAGGCGCAACATCCGCCTGCGAAGCCGGTTCGGTTGTCGTGGCCCTTGCGGTCGACGGACAGCTTGCGGGGCGCATCACGATGGCGGATGCCTTGCGGCCCGGCGTGGCGGGGTTCCTTGCCGGATTGCGCGGTCAGGGTGTGCAACGCCTTGTCATGGCGACCGGAGACCGCAAAGCGGTGGCAGCTGCGATCACTGCAGGGCTGGGTCTGGATGCGGTATCGGTCGATCTGACACCGGATCAAAAGGTGCTGCTGGTGCTGACCGAACGCAAGAACGGCCCCGTGATGATGGTGGGGGATGGCGTGAATGACGCACCCGCGCTTGCGGCTGCCGATCTTGGCGTGGCAATGGGTGCCCGCGGTGCGGCGGCAAGTGCCGAGGCCGCCGACGTGGTATTGTTGCTCGACAGGCTGGATCCATTGCTGTCGGGGGTCGAGATCGCGCGCAGGTCGCGCAGCATTGCCGTGCAGAGCGTCTTTGCGGGGATCGGCCTGTCCTGCTGCGGGATGATCGCCGCCGCATTCGGCTATCTGACGCCTGTCGAGGGGGCCGTTCTGCAGGAACTGATCGACATCGCGGTCATCCTGAACGCCCTGCGTGCGCTGCGCATCGTGCCGCGCGCGGGCGGGGCCGGCTGATCCGTGCAATTGGGTTGATCGAAGTCAATCTGCGGATTGCAGGCGCGCCTACAGTCGGTGCGAAGGACAAAGAGGGATACATGCCATGGAAAATGCGACCCTGCTGGTGCTGATGGGCAAATCGGGCCATCCTGCCGATATCGCGGAGCTGGTCGATCTGGCCCGGAAAAACAGGCTGTTCCTGTCGGTTGTGGTGACTGGTGAAGCGCCAGCTTTTCCATATTACGCCAACAGTTTGGGTCACTCTTTTGCCCCGATCATGGCTGTGGACTGGCAGAAGGACTTTGAGGCCGAGAACGCAGAACTGGGCAAA
>NZ_JBOFBI010000139.1:0-39738 GCF_051645465.1 Tabrizicola sp.
TCTCAGGCTCTCTTGACTATGCTGTATCGCTCGACGGACTGCCTCTGTCGTGGTGGCGCTCCCGTGCGGAACCTGTCCCATAGCGCATCCCTCCATGCCGGGGAAAACAATGCACCACCAAACTCCGGGATCAAACAACTAGGCGGGCTCTACGCGGGCGTCAGTGAACCTTCGTGGCGTTCTGCTGGCCTTTGGTTGATGTTCTGGTTGCCACAGGTTGATGTCTTTCGGGCGTGCAGACGGGCACAGTGACAACGAACTGACGCAACGCACGTAATGGTGTAAGCGTGGACTTGCCGCACAAAGCCCGTCCGCAACCGGTCTGTGTTCAATTGCATCCGAAGACCAGACCTTCAGCGGCATTCTCGGTCCAGCCCGAATCGACCGAAGCAAGTTCGTCGATTGGGGCGGCATCTACAGCAATGCCGGGAGGCGCCAACGACTCAATTGCGAGACAGGTTCCATGAAGTGTCGGGTTACCTGCAACGCCAACCCACCGAGCTGTGATGTTTGGAACATTACGCCTCGTTTCGCCACGTTGTTCGAACTTGCGCCGTATCGCACGGTCGCGGAACTTCAGGCGGCAACTCTCGATGACGTCCATACATGGGCCAAGCTTGAACGCAGCGGCATCACGTAGAATCCGCCATTTGTGGGCTTGGTACGCTTGCCGTCAACACACGATTGGCGCCTCGGCACTTACTGGCAACGACAACGATCCGGAAAGAACAGAAAGATCAATCAAAGCAGTGTCATTCGTGTCGCTGCAGCGACCTTCGCCCTGTTCGGCTCCACCATCGGAAATCTCAGAAACCAGCTTGGTCTGGACCGCAGCTGAGGGCCGGATAGACTTCGTCGGTCACTTGCAGCCCGGCAGACCCAAGTCCGACCAAGTCTCGCTGGCTAGCACATAGGAGCCGCTCCAACGGCAAGCGCTGGGGCGGCATGCCCTCTGCTATTCCCACCAACGCCGCTGGTCGCGGCGTTTTTGGGTCGCACTACGGGCGTTCACGCATTGCGGGCGTCATTGAATGGCAAGACCCGCATCCGTCGCTTTGTCGCCGCATACCAGGCGTTGGCAACCGCTGGTCCGATTGGGGGCACTCCCGGTTCGCCGACGCCTGTGGGATAGCCATCGGAAGGGACGATGTGCACCTCTACCAGGGGCATTTCGTCGATCCGCAGCACCTCGTAGCCATCGAAGTTACCTTCGACGATCTGTCCGCCCTCCAACGTGATCCGCGACTTCAGGACGGCCCCGAGGCCGAAACCGATACCGCCCTCGATCTGGGACTTCACCTGATCGGGGATGACGGCCACGCCGCAGTCAAGCGCACAGACCACGCGTTCGACCTTTACATTCCCGTCCGTCACGGAAACCTCGGCCACCTGCGCCACGATCGTGTTGAAGCTTTCCGCGAGCGCCACACCCCGGAACCGCCCCTCCGGCGCAGGTGTTGCCCAGCCCGATTTGTCGGCAACTTCGCGTAGAACGGCGGCGTGGCGGGGGTGGTCGGCCAGCATCGCGAGGCGGAATTCGACCGGATCCTGACCCGCAGCCTCGGCCACTTCGTCAAGGAATGCTTCGACGGCATAGGCAGTATGCGTCGATCCGACGGCCCGCCACCACAGAACCGGAACGCCGGTGACCATGTTGGTCAGATCGACCTTCATGTTCGGGATCGCGTAAGGCAGGTTGTTTGCCCCCTCGATCGACGCATTGTCCGCGGCACCGGGTGTGGCAAACGCCGTGCCCGCCGTGATGGACTGCCCGACGATATGGTTCTGCCAACCGATCAGGCGGCCCTGATCATCCAGAGCCGCCCGCATCGCATGCATGAAAGCCGGACGATAGCGCCCGCCACGCATGTCGTCTTCGCGCGTCCATTGCATCTTTACCGGGCGGCCGACCGCCTTGGCCACGGCGACCGCCTCGACCACGACATCGCTGTCAAACGTCGCACGGCGGCCAAAACCGCCGCCTGTCTTCATGATATGCAGGATGACTTTGTCGGGCGTGACGCCCGCCACTTCCGCTGCCGCCATCTGGTGCCACAGGGGTGCCTGATGCCCGCCCCAAACCTCGACCGTGCCGTCTTCGTTGAAGCGTGCAACGGCATTCAAGGGCTCAAGGGCGGCATGCGCCAGGAACGGAAACTCGAACGATGCTTCCAGCACCTTGGCCGCCCCGGCGAAAGCGGCATCGACGTCGCCGTCATTGCGCACGTTCATTTCGGGCGGGCCGGCCATCGCGGTGCGGTAGGCGTCTTCGATTTCTCCGGTCGAACGCTTTTCGGCGGGGCTATCGTCCCAATCGACCGTCACAAGTTCCCGCCCACGCAATGCGGCCCACATATGTTCCCCAACAACGGCAAGCCCGCGCGGATGCGCAACCACATCGATGACACCGGGAACGTCTTTGGCCGCCGTCGCGTCGAACGACCGCACGGTAGCGCCAAACATCGGCGGATGGATCGGCACCGCCGTCAGCATGCCGTCCAGTTGCAGATCGACGGTGAACTGCTGCACGCCGTTCGATTTCTCGGCAGAGTCCATGCGCCGTTGCGCCGGGTTCCCAATCATCGTCCAGGCTGACTTGTCCTTCAACGTCACCGAAGCAGGCACCGGGACGGCCGCAGCAGCCTCGGCCAGTTCGCCGAAGGTCGCGCTCTTGTCTCCCGCCGTGACGACGCCTTTGGAAACCGTAACAGAGCCAGCATCGACCCCCCACAGCCCTGCCGCCGCCTGAACCAGCATCGCGCGGGCCGCAGCACCCGCCTGCCGATAGCGCAGGAAGGACGAGACCATGCCGGTCGAACCACCCGTAAGCTGGATGGCACCCCCGAAGTTAAGGTTGCCATACGCCTCGCCATAACCACCTTCGGCGCGCATCTGGGCGTAGTCGGCATCCAGCTCTTCCGCGATCAGCGTTGCGATTCCGCTGTAGATGCCCTGGCCCATATCAAAGTGCGCCGAAATCGCCGTGACGGTGTTGTCGGCGTTGATCCGCAGATACGGCATCACGGGTTGATCGGCGGGCGGCGGTGTCACGAAGCCAGGCAGGTCCTGCGCATAGGCCGGCCGAAAGCCGACCATGAAGCCGCCGATGACAGCCGTGACGCCCAGAAGAAAGCCGCGGCGCGAGGTGGGCAGTTTGCTCGCGGGGCTCAGAACATGGTTCAACATATTGGGCAGCATCGGATCATGCCTCCAGCAGTTTTGCGGCTTCGTGGATCGCGCCACGAATGCGGTGATAGGTGTTGCAACGGCACAGGTTCCCTGACATCGCACTGTCGATATCGGCGTCGGTCGGGGCCTTGTTGTTCGTCAGAAGATCAACTGCGGCAATGACCTGCCCCGACTGGCAGTAGCCGCACTGGGGGACATCGAGCGCCGTCCACACCTGCTGGACGACCTCGGTGACCCGTCCGGTCATGCCTTCGATGGTCGTTACCGAAAGCCCCTCGACCGAGGACAGCGGCGTCTGGCACGACCGGCTGGGCACGCCGTCAATCACCACCGTGCAGGCGCCGCAAAGCGCCTGGCCACAACCGAATTTGGTGCCTGTCAGCCCGACCATGTCCCTGATGGCCCACAGAAGTGGCATTTCGGGGTCGGCGTCGATCTGCTGGGGTTGTCCGTTCAACGTAAAACTGGTCATCATCGGCCCTTTCTGGCTTGGACGTTGATCAGCAGGGGCGCCTTGTTCGGCGCACTGCGGGGTTGCCTGGCGTTCGGTTTCCGTGCAAAAATCTGATGAGGTATTTTGAGTAGACAATATTGTCTAATTAGACAGGTCTGTCTAAAGATTCGTCAAGCGGCAAACTGCCGCTCTCATTGAAGTGAACGAGCCTGCAAATGTCTTTTCGTCCTGCCGAGCTTTCGCCACGCGACCGTATTCTGAAGACGGCATGGCGGCTGTTTTATGAGAACGGCTTTCGCGCGATCGGCATAGACCGGATCATCGCTGAAGCCGACGTTGCCAAGCAGTCCTTCTACAATCACTTTGCCTCGAAGGATGAGCTGATCGTCGCCTTGCTGGAACAGGCGGCGGTTCAAAGTGCAAAATGGGAGGCGGCCGCCATTTCAGGCCGACCCGATCCGTTGGTTGCCCTGGTAGAGGCGGCAGTCAGGCGAGCCGGTGAGAGTTCTTGTTTTGGTTGCCCGTTTCAGATTGGAGCCAGCGAATTCCCTGACCCGACCAACATCGTCTATCAGGCAGCGCGGCAGGCAAAGGACGCCACGCTTCACCGGTACAAGGCCTATGCCTCGCAGCAGAACCTTGTAGATCCGGAACGTGCGGCAAGTGATATCTTCCTCTTGATGGAAGGCATCTGGATCGCCGTACGCATTTTTGGCCGCGACGCGCCGGTCGGCCACGCAGCTGAAACAGCACGCAAGTTGACCGAGCGCTAGGGATCATCGATGCCTGCGGCCGCTACGGGCCAGCTATGGCTTTAGCTGAGGGCGAGTTTTGCTTGGCATCGCCTGGCTGAGTGTGGGCCTACAGCCCGGCTGGCGCTGCCTTTGGCTTTGGACAGGCTCAAATCGTATTCGAATGTTGGCTTTTCGTGACGCTGCGGTACGGAGGGTCAAGGGGAGCGAATGTCCGCAACGAGCCGATCCAGTCGCGTTTTCTCTGGAACCGGAGGCGTCCACATGCTGACCGTCTCGCTAATCGTCACGTCTGAGACGATCTGCTGCAGCCCTGCGCGGTCATCCTTACTTGCCTTCGGCTGCCGCTGCTCTTCCGGTAACAGATCCGCACACTCTTGGTGTAGTTGAAGTCACTTCGTTGGTCGATCTCAGCCTTTCGGCAGGTCTTTGCGACTGCATCATGCAGCCGTCATGAAACCATCGATTTACTGAAACGCAACTGTCGGAACCATGAACCGGTAACTCGGTTCGGAGTTCGCCGATGTTTTCTCTCGAAGGTCAGAAAGCGCTCGTCGTTGGAATCGCCAACAAACACTCCATTGCCTACGGCTGCGCCCGGGCACTGAAGGCGCAGGGGGCCGATCTCGCTATCACCTGGCTGAATGAGAAGGCCGAAGTTTACGTCCGCCCGTTGGCAGAAGAGCTCAGTGCCGACATCATGGCGCCACTCGATGTGGCCGAACCCGACGAACTCGAAGCGCTGTTCGAAACGATCACGCAGCGCTGGGGCAAGCTCGACACGCTCCTCCATTCCATCGCCTTCGCGCCGAAACCTGACCTGCACGGCCGGGTTGTCGATTGCTCGGCTGATGGGTTCAGCCTTGCCATGGATGTCTCGGTCCATTCCTTCCTGCGGATGATCCGTTTGGCCGAACCTCTGATGCCAGACGGAGGGTGCTGCCTCTCGGTCAGCTTCTTCGGCTCGTCCCGCGTGGTGCGGCACTACAATATGATGGGCCCTGTCAAGGCCGCGCTGGAAAGCTCGGTGCGGTATGCTGCGGCCGAACTCGGCGAAAAGGGCATCCGCGTTCACGCGCTTTCGCCCGGCCCGCTGAAGACCCGCGCCGCCAGCGGCATTGATCATTTCGACGAACTCTTGTCTGCCGCCTCGGACAGGGCGCCGACCCACCAGCTGGCCACGATTGAGGATGTCGGCGCGATGGCCGCTTTCCTCGCGTCGCCCGAGGCCCGCAATCTGACCGGCGGTGTCCATGACATCGACGGCGGCTTCTCAATCACCGCCTGAAGGGGGTTTCCATGACCAGTGTCTTTGATCTCTTCGACCCTGCCCGCCAGCCGCAGGTGCCCCGTCCCGAAGGCGATATGCTTGCCGCGATGCGAAACGGTATGAAAACGGCCGAAGACGAGATCGAGGCCGGGTCGGCCACCTTCAATATCCTGACGACAGCCGCCTCGCGTCAGTCGGCTCGGATCACCGAGACCCACTCTCGCCGTACCGAAGAGGCGTTGGAAAAGGCCAACGAGCTGATGGAGAACCTGCGGACCGCGCAGGCCGACGGGCGGCTTGGGGCGGACTATGCCGAATACATGCGCGATGCGTGGGAGCGGATGATCCTGACGATGGACACGCTGCGCAAACGCGGTGACATTTTCCTTGAGCATGAGGAAGCGGGTTGCCCGCCGGTCCTGATCTATGACTACGAGGTGGTCATGGACGGCAAGGATATGCCTTATCCATCGAACTACATTCTTCTGAAGATCACCCCACCCGAAGGTGTCAAGGTCGACGACAACCGCCGCCCCTACATCATCATCGACCCCCGTGCGGGCCACGGCCCTGGCATCGGCGGTTTCAAGACTGACAGCCAGGTTGGCGTGGCGCTGCGCGATGGCCACCCGGTCTATTTCGTCGCCTTCCGGCGCGAGCCCGAGCCGGGCCAGTTCCTGTCCTACGTCACCCGCACCCAGGCCGCGTTCGTGCGTGAGGTGATGCGGCGCCATCCCAACGCCTCGCGGCCCGTGATCACCGGCAACTGTCAGGGCGGCTGGGCGACGCTGCTTCTGGCCGCGACCAACCCCGACCTGACCGGCCCCATCGTGATCAACGGCGCTCCTGTGGCGCCCTGGGCGGGCAAGGTCGGTGAAAACCCCATGCGCTACAACGCGGGCGTCCTTGGCGGCACCTGGATCCCGATGTTCCTCTCCGACATCGGCGGCGGCATCTTCGACGGCGCGCATCTGGTGCAGAACTTCGAAATGATGAACCCCGCTCGGACCTTGTTCCGCAAGTACACAGACCTTTTCCGCGACATCGACAAGGGCGATGAGGTCTTCCTGGAATTCGAAAAATGGTGGGGCGGGTTCTTCCTGCTGACCGAGGCGGAGATCAAATGGATCGTCGAGCAGCTCTTCGTCGGCAACCGCCTGGTCAAGAACGAAGCCCGGATCGAGCCCGGCCGCCATGTTGACCTCAAGGCCATCCGCGCGCCGATCATCGTCTTCGCCAGCCACGGCGACAACATCACACCGCCCCAGCAAGCGCTCAACTGGATCGCCGAGACCTATACAGATGTCGACGAGATTCGTGTCCGTGGCCAGCGCATCATCTATATGGTGCATGAGCAGGTCGGCCACCTTGGCATCTTCGTCTCCTCCCAGATCGCCAAGAAAGAACACTCCGAAGTCGCCTCGACCCTGAAGACCATCGAAGCCCTCGCCCCCGGTCTTTACGAAATGCGCATCGAGGATGTGACCGAAAAGGATGGCAAAAAGCACTTCACCGTGGGCTTCCTTGAGCGCACGCTCGATGACATCCGCGCGCTGGATGACACGGTGGGTGACGAACGCCCCTTCGCCGCCGTCGCCCGCGCCGCCGAGGTGCAGGCGCAGCTTTATGACACCGTGCTTCGCCCGGTCGTCAAAGCGCTGGTCACGGAAACCGGGGCCGAAATGTCCCGCGCGCTGCATCCGGCACGGCTGACCCGGGCGCTCATCTCCAGCCGCAACCCGGTGATTCAAGGCGTCGAGGCGGCCGCCGAGAAGGTCAAGGCGGACCGCAACAAGGCCGCGGCCAGCAATCCCTTCCTTGCCGCCGAGGCGTTCTGGGTCCAGACCACCGAAAACATGATCGACTTCATGCGCGATAGCCGGGACTTGATGTTCGAGCTTACGTTCCACTCGGTCTGGGGTAGCCCCTGGGCCCGCGCCTTCGGCCGCACCCATGAGGCGCGCCGCACGCTGAAAAGCCATGGCGAGCTGCGCGGCCTGCCGGAAGTGGCAACGGCCCTGATGCATATCGAACAGGGCGGCTTCCCCGAGGCCGTCATCCGGATGCTGGTCCTTCTGGCCGACAACCGCGGCACCGTGCGCCGCGACCGGCTGGAACGCTCGGCCAAGGTTTTGACCCAGGACGAACCCTTCCGCAGTCTCGGCGCCGAGCGTCGGGCGATGATCATCCACCAGCAGACCCTCATCGCCACTTTCGAGACCGAAAGCGCCATCGACACCCTGCCGCTTCTCCTTCGTGACAAGGCCGAGCGCGAGCTGGCCCTCCAGGTCGTCCAGTACATCCCCGGCGAGATCGAGGAGATGTCGCCGCACACCCTCTCGCTCCTCCAGCGCTTCCGCGAGGTGCTGGACCTTGAGCCCCTGACAGAAAGCGTTACCGTGGATCCGCTGGCCGCCGCCGAACTTGACGCTACCGTCGAGCCTCCCGTAGCGACCGAAGCCACGGTCACCGCCGGAGCGCCCCCGCTAAACGGCAACGGCCGCCCTCGGCGGAAGCCCCAACCTGTGACAGACGCCGGCTCGGAGATTTGAGATGCATCTTGCGAACAAGACGTTCGATGAACTGCAGCCCGGCGACAGTGCCGAGTTGCGTCGCCTGATCACCGCGGATGACATCTACATTTTTGCCGCCGCCTCGGGCAATTCGAACCCGATGCACCTTACCGACAGCGATCTTGACGGGGACGGTACCACCGAACGGATCGCGCCGGGCATGTTCGTAGCCTCGCTGATCTCGGCAGTCCTTGGCACCCAGCTTCCCGGCCCTGGTACGCTTTACCGCCGCCAGTCGCTTGACTTCCACGCCCGCGCCCATGCCTGGGAGGAGATCATCGTCCGGGTCGAGGTTATGTCGAAAGCCGATGGCGTGGTGCGGCTGAAGACCGAAGTCCGCCATGCCAGCGATGGCAAGCTGATCGTCTCGGGCGAGGCCGAGGTGCTGGCCCCGACCGAGAAGTTCGACCAGGAGGACGCCGAGGTCCCCGGCCTTATCGTCCGACGCCACCGCCATTTCGAGGCGATCCTGGACCGCGCCCGACCGCTGCCTGCCTTGCCGACGGCGGTGGTCTGCCCGGATGACGCGAACTCGCTTGGCGGCGCGCTTCTGGCGGCCAAGGAAAGCATCATCACGCCGATCCTTGTCGGTAACGCCGAGGCGATCCGCGCGGCGGCGGCCGAGATCGGTGCGGACCTGACCGGCATCGAGATCGTCGACGTCACCGGCGACATCGCCGCATCCGAGCGGGCCTGCGCGCTGGTGCATGAGGGACGCGTGGCAGCGGTGATGAAAGGGCATCTCCACACCGACGACCTTCTGAAACCCATGGTGGACAAGGCGCTTGGCCTGCGTGTCGGACGCCGCTTCACCCATGTTTTCGTCATGGACGTGCCGGGCCAGCCCGAGCCGCTGTTCGTGACCGACGCCGCGATCAACATCGCCCCCGATCTTCCGACAAAAGTGGACATCTGTCAGAACGCCATAGACCTAGCCCTCTCGCTGGGCATGGACCCGCGCGTCGGCGTCCTCTCGGCGGTGGAGACCGTGAACCCCGCGATCCAGTCCTCGATTGACGCGGCCCTTCTGTCCAAGATGGCCGACCGGGGCCAGATCACCGGCGGGCAGGTCGAGGGGCCTTTAGCCATGGACAATGCCGTCGATATGGCCGCCGCGCGGACCAAGGGTCTGAAGGGCAATGTCGCAGGCCGGGCAAACATCCTGGTCGTGCCGGGCATTGATGCCGGGAACATGCTGGCCAAGCAGCTTGCCTTCATCAGCCATGCCGAAGGCGCGGGGCTGGTGCTTGGAGCCAAGGTTCCGGTGATCCTGAACAGTCGTTCGGACAGCCAGATGTCCCGCCTTGCCTCTTGCGCCGTGGCGGCGATCCACCACTTCGCCGGGGCGAAGAAATGACCCGCGCCGTCCTTACGCTCAATGCGGGCTCCTCGTCGCTGAAAGTCTCGCTCTTTCCCGAAAACGGAGAAACGCCCCTTGCGACCGGTCTCGCCGATCGCATCGGGCCTGAGGGCGTCCTGAAGCTGAAAGACGCATCGGGTACCCCTATCGAGACCACCGGCGACCTGACCAATCACGCGGGCGCAATGGCCGCGGTGATCGACGGCTTCCGCGCCCACTTTTCCGACCTTGACCTTGTCGCCATCGGCCACCGCGTCGTCCACGGCGGGGCAGACCGCGACGCGCCTGCCACGGTGACCGATGACCTTCTCGCTGATCTTGAAAGACTTTCCCCCTTTGCCCCCCTGCACCAGCCCCACAACCTTGCAGGCATCCGCGCCGCGATGGCAGCCTTTCCCGGCGTGCCGCAGGTGACCTGTTTCGATACCGCCTTCCACCGCAACCAGCCCTTCGTGAACGACACTTTCGCCCTCCCGCGCGAGATGTATGCCGAAGGCGTGCGCCGCTATGGCTTCCACGGGCTCAGCTACGACTACATCGCTGGCGAACTCGCCCGCACCGCACCGCAACTGGCCGAAGGCCGGGTCGTCGTGGCGCACTTGGGTAACGGCGCCTCGATGTGCGGGATCACGAACGGTCGTTCGATTTCATCGACCATGGGTTTTTCGGCGCTTGACGGCCTGCCGATGGGAACCCGCTGCGGGCAGGTCGATCCGGGGGTGCTTCTGTACCTCATGGACCAAAAGGGCATGACAGCGACCGAGATATCGGACCTTCTCTACAAGAAATCCGGTCTCCTCGGCCTCTCTGGCCTTTCGAACGACATGCGTACACTGGAAGCCGCTGGTACGCCCGAGGCTATGCAGGCCATCGACTACTTCGTCTTCCGCTGCCAGCGCGAACTCGGCGCCATGGCCGCAGCCCTGAGCGGGATCGACGCCGTGGTCTTCTGCGGTGGCATCGGCGAGAACTCCCGCCTGATCCGCGCCCGCATCTGCGAACGGCTGGACTGGATGGGGATCGAGATTGACCACGCCAGGAATGCGGCCAACGAACGAGTCATCTCCTCCGATATCGCCCGGACCACAGTCATGGTGATCCCGACAAACGAGGAACTGGTGATCGCCCGCGCCGCCCGCGCGGCGGTTGGCCTGCAGGAGGCGGCAGAGTGAAGGGCTGTCTGAAACCCGAAGCCGCTGCAGAGCTGATCCCCGAAGGCGCAAGCCTGATGATCGGCGGCTTCATGGCGGTGGGCACGCCGGAACGTATGATCGACGCCATCGTAGCGCGCAGCATCGGCGGGCTAACCGTCATCGCCAACGACACCGCCATGCCCGGCAAAGGCATCGGCAAGCTGATCAGCGCGGGCTTAGTCCGCCATGTCATCGCCAGCCACATTGGCCTCAACCCCGAAACGCAGGCCAAGATGATCTCGGGCGAGATCACCTGCGAACTGGTCCCGCAAGGCACCTTGATCGAACGCATCCGCGCGGGTGGCATGGGGCTTGGCGGCATCCTCACCCCTACCGGTCTTTCCACCGAGGTCGAGGAGGGAAAGCAGATCGTCACGGTCGAAGGCAACCGTTACCTTGTCGAGACTCCGCTCAAGGCCGATTTCGCGCTGATCGGGGCTTGGCAGGCCGACTATATCGGCAATCTCAGCTACATGCTGACCGCCCACAACTTTAACCCGATCATAGCTCTGGCCGGTCGCACCGTGATCGCTGAGGCGGAAAACATCGTGCCGGTGGGGGTGATCCCGCCCGACGCGGTCAAGACCCCGGGCGTTCTGGTCGATCACCTGCTGATCCGCGCAGCGTAAGGGGGCATGATGGACGCCAAGGAACTCATCGCCCGCCGTGTCGCACGGGAAATCATGCCGGGGACGCTGGTCAACCTGGGGATCGGGCTGCCATCGATGGTCGCGAACTTCGTGCCCGCCGACCTCGGCGTCTTCTTCCAGGCCGAAAACGGCGTCATCGGCCTTGGCGCCCGCCCGCCCGAAGGCATGGAGGACCACCACCTGACCGACGCAGGCGGCGGCTTCGTGACTGCCGTGCCAGGCGCCGCCAGCATCGACAGCGCCATGAGCTTTGGCCTCATCCGGGGCGGGCATCTGGACATGACCGTGCTCGGCGGCCTGCAGGTTGATGAGGCAGGGCATCTGGCGAACTGGAAAGTGCCGGGCAAGATGGTCCCCGGCATGGGCGGCGCGATGGACCTTGTCACCGGGGCTGCCCGTGTGATCGTGGCCATGCAGCACTCCGCCAAGGGGAACTCGAAAATCGTCCCCCGCTGCACGCTTCCCCTGACCGCGCTCCGTCGCGTTGATCTTATCGTCACCGATCTTGCCGTCATCGAACCCACCGGCGCAGGCCTTGTCCTTAGGGAACGCGCGCCCGGCGTCAGCATCGACGACATCCGCTCCGCCACCGAAGCCGCGCTCGTCGTCCCCGACGAGGTGCCGGAAATGACCCTGATCTGAGGCCAGACATGCCCGGGCCACGCGCAGCAATTGCCATCGGTCAGATCCTGTTTCAAAGGAGCACGCGATGCTGAAGATCGAGAAAATCGGTGTGATCGGCGGCGGCACCATGGGCAGTGGCATCGCCCAGGTCTTCGCCATGGCTGGCTATCCGGTCCTGGTGCAGGACCTTGCCGAACCAGCACTTGACCGGGCGCGGAAGACGGTCGAGACCAGCCTGTCCCGCCTGGTGAAAAAAGGCACTTTGACCGAGGCGAAAGCAGCCCAGGCCATGGCGCTGATCGCAACAACGACCGTCTTCGACCTCATGGACGACCGCGACCTCGTGATCGAGGCCATCGTCGAGAAGGTCGAGATCAAGACCGAGCTTCTCAAGCGCCTCGACGGCATCTGCCGCCATGATGCGGTCTTTGCCTCCAACACCTCCTCGATCTCGTTGACCGAGCTTGCCGCAGCCTCGGCGCATCCCGGCCGGGTGATCGGCATGCACTTCTTCAACCCCGTCCCGATGATGCAGCTGGTGGAAATCATCCGGGCGCTTCAGACCACTGATGCGGTGTCCGATGCTGTGACCGACCTCACCCTCGCCATCGGCAAGACCCCCCGCGTGTCCAAGGACAGCTACGGCTTCATCGTCAACCGCCTCCTCGCCCCGCAGATCAACGAAGCGATCAACTGCGTCTATGAAGGCCTTGCCACCGCCGAAGACATCGACAGCATGATGAAACTTGGCGCCAATCACCCGATGGGGCCGCTCGCCCTTGGTGACCTGATCGGGCTTGATGTCGTCCTGAACATCATGGAAACCCTCTACCAGGGCTTCGATGATCCGAAGTACCGCGCAAGCCCGCTTCTGAAGCAGATGGTTGCCGCTGGCTACCTTGGCCGCAAGACCGGCAAGGGCTTTGCCGAGTACCATCAGCGCTAGCTTCCTGCAAAGGGCGGGGGATGCAGACCTTCCAGGCCGAAGACGGCACAGCCCTTGCCTATCGCGTTGACGGCCAGGGCCTGCCGCTTCTGGCACTCGCGGGCCTGACCCGCGACAACCGCGATTTCGACTATCTCGCCCGCCACCTGCCCCCCGATATCCGCCTGATCCGCCTCGACAGCCGTGGTCGGGGTGATTCCGGCTGGTCGGCACCCGAGACCTACACCGTCGCGCAAGAGGCGATGGACGCCCTGGCCCTGCTCGACCATCTGCAGATCGACCGCGCGGCCATCATCGGCTCTTCCCGGGGCGGGCTGCTGGGCATGGTGATTGCCGCAACCGCAAAGCACCGGCTTTTGGGCCTTTGCCTTAACGACGTAGGCCCGGTACTCGAACGCGACGGCCTCCTCCGCATCGGCACTTATGTCGGGATCGAACCGACCGTTCCGACGCTCACGGAAATCGCCGATCGCATGCCGTCCGCCATGCCAGGCTTTGACCAAGTACCCGCACTGCGCTGGCAAGAGGAAACCATCCGCCACTACGTCCAGCTCGACGGCCGCGTCGGGCTGACCTATGATCCAGCCCTGCGCATCGCCTTCGACGCCGCCATGGCCGCCCCCTTTCCCGACCTCTGGCCGCTCTTCGACGCATGTGAGGGGCTATTGCTCGCGCTCATCCGCGGCGCGGCGTCGGACGTGCTGAGCGCCACCACGGTGGAGGAGATGCGCAGCCGCCGCCCAGACATGTTCTTTGCCGAAGTACCGGCGCGAGGCCACATCCCATTTCTCGACGAACCAGAGGCGACTGGACTGATAAAGCGGTGGCTGGGCGCGGTTAGTTGCCTGGCGTGACTGCCACTTCATCTGCCTGAAAACACGCTGCGGCAGCGATGAGTACGTTCTCGGTCGCGGGGCCGAGGTTGACCTGCAGATGATGATCATCCGGGTCAACGATAGGCGGGCGGCGCGCGAAATCCGGCAGAATGCTGGCTTGCCCATTCGTAATGCCGAACGTCGAAGGCTTGATGTTGTGGCCGTTCGCCGCAAGCGTCGTCCTGCCGACCATAACCTGAAGCCCGGATCGCACGACAGAAACTGCCGCTGCCACGTCGCCTGTTTGCGGTAGCCGTCCATACGTCGCCAGAGGTCGTATCCGGCAGCATCCACCACAGCAATCGATACGCCGTTTCCGACAACGGTTCTGCAAGAAACACGCGCCATGAATCGAACCTACAGGCGGATATCTCAGCTCAGTTTGCGCTCACACGCCCGATCCCGTGTGGAGCTGGATTGGACTTGCCCGGGCAAGTCCAAGTTGATCCGGCCTATGGATGCGCAGCTGGCGGACTACTCGGCTTTACTCGCCACAAGTGGTCCCGGCTGATCAAAATGGACTAACGCTCACGCTGGATCGGTGGGTTGAGCCTCATCACGTAAAAGTCGCAGCTCGGCCCCAACGATTGGCAGCTCGATTCAATGCAGATCCACCGAAAAGCGGATGGCCCCACTTCGTCTCTAACGACCGAGCGGCGAACGAGGCCCACCACAGCCTACACAGTGCGTTTCTACGGTACGCGCCTTCGGCCAACCGACGGGAAAGACGTGACAAATCCCCAAGAAAACGGAAAGCCATCTAACAGATGGAACTGGGTGGCGGACCCGGAGCGATTCGAACGCCCGACCCTCAGATTCGTAGTCTGATGCTCTATCCAGCTGAGCTACGGGTCCGCAAGCTCCGGCGATGTAGCCTTGCCGGACACGCAATGCAAGGGCGAATTCACGCTGTCTGATCGGTCGTTTGCTTCGGAAGGTGGATCGCGAACTCGGTCCCGTCCTCGTCGCTGCGGGCAAGCTCGAGCCGGCCGCCGTGACCGCGGATCAGCTCGGCCGAGATGGCAAGGCCAAGGCCGGTACCCCCCTTCCGCGCGCCGCCCTGAAAGGCCGCAAAAAGGTGCTCGCGCGCCTTGGGCGGCAGGCCCGGGCCGGTATCCCCGACGCGGATCCACCATTCGGTCTCGGCTTCGCCCGCCGATATCTCGATGGTGCCGGGCTGGCCCTTTCCTTCGATCGCCTGGCGGGCGTTGCGGACCAGATTTGCGAGCACCCGGTAAAGCTGTTCCTCGTCCGCCCGGATCACCAGCCCCGGCGGCACGTCGATCAGGCAGGTCACCTGTCCGGCGCTGGCCAGGCCTTCGCCCTCGACCACATCGTCGGCCAGCTTGGCGAAGTTCAGGCGGCGCAGCTGTGGCGGGGGCTCTTCGGCCTTGCCGAAGGTCAGCGTGGCTTCGCACAGCGATACCGCCCGGCCGATCGATCCGACGAGCTTTGGCGCGGCCCTTGCCACCACCGGATCGGCGCTGCCCTCGATCCGGTCTGCGAAAAGCTGCGCGGTCGTCAGGATGTTGCGCAGATCGTGGCTGATCTTCGCGACCGCCCCCCCAAGCTGCGCCAGCCGTTCCTTCTGGCGCAGCGCCCCCGTCAGCTGGGTCTGCATCGACTGCAGCGCCTCTTCGGCCGCGCGCAGCTCTTCAACATCCGCGGTCGGCTCGATCACGCGCCGCGCATCCTCCGGCGCTTCGGCATAGGCCTGCATGTGCCGCACGACCCTTCGGATCGGCATCACCAGCAGCCGCCGCACCGCCAGGAACAGCAGGAACGCCGTGACAATCGAAATCAGCGCGGAAAGCGCCAGAATGCGCAAACCATAGTCCACCATCGCATCGCGAAGCGACTTCGTCTCCATCGTCACTTCGATCAGGGTTCCGGCATCCTGCACCGGATAGCCGATCACCCGCACGAGCCGGTTCTGCGGATCAAGCAGAACGCTGAACGCATCGCGGATCAGCTCCCAGGGCCCGGCCATCCGAAGATCGTAGCTCGCATGGACCTCGCCCGGTATCGGCGAGGACAGGACCAGCTGACGAACCTCATTGCGCCGCAGAACGACGTTGTAGACCTCGGCATTGGCCAGAAGCTCGGCCTCAAGCTCGGGCGACACCATGTCTTCGGCCGCAAGCTGGGTCAGGGCGGCGATCTGCGCCTGCTTCAGCCGGGTGAGCATGAAGTCGGCGCGGAACCGGGCGATCGAGGGCACAAAGATCAGGACCTCGGCCAGCATCACGAAGATGACTGTGAGGATCAGGAAGCGCCCCGAAAGTGTGCTGAGAAAACTCTTGCGTCTTTCGGTCACCCGAACCTTCCTTGTCCGGCCTTAAGGCACCAGGCGCTGTATCAGGCGCACAATGCGCTTCAGCGTGGGGCTCTCAAACAGCTGCGGGCCAAAATAGGCCCCCGCCGCGCGTTTGGAAACCTCTCCCAGGGTGGGATAGGGCGCGACCATGCCCGCAATCGCCGACATCTTCAGCTTTGCATTGATCGCAAGCGCCCAAAGCCCGATCAACTCCCCCGCCTGAGGCCCGACGATCGAGGCGCCGACCGGCCGTCCCTTGACGATCATCACCTTGATCAGGCCATTGTCCTTGCCCTCGGCCTGCGCCCGGTCGTTGTGGTGGAACTCGGCCCGCACCACGGTCAGCGCCGCGCCATGTGCCGCGCGGGCCTCGGCCTCGGTCAGCCCGACCTGCGCCAGTTCAGGGTCGGTGTAGGTCGCACGCGGAACGGCGCGCAGGTCGGCCTTGGCGGGCAGTCCCAGCACCGCCTGCCGGATCACGATCCCCGCATGCCAGCCCGCGACATGGGTGAACTGCAGGCCACCCGCCGCATCCCCCACCGCATAGACCCGCCGATTCGAGCTTCGGAGCCGTGCATCCACCGTGATGCCCTTTGGCGTGTAGGCAATCCCCGCCGCCTCAAGGTTCATGCCCTCGACCGAAACCTTCCGCCCCACCGCCATAAGGATATGGCTGCCCGTCGCTTGACGCCCGTCGCCCAGCGTAACCTCCACAGCCCCGGCGCTCCCCGCCAGCCGGACGACCGGCGCCCCATCTATCAGGTCGATACCCTCGGCCTCCAGCGCCTCGATCAGAACGGCGGCCAGCTCCGGATCCTCGCGCCCCAGAACCTTGGCGGCCTCGACAATCGTGACTTTGCTCCCCAGACGGCGATGCGCCTGCGCCATCTCCACACCGATCGGCCCGCCACCAATGACGATCAGATGCTCGGGTCGCTCGCGTAAGCCGAAGATCGTCTCATTGGTCAGATAGGGCACCGTCTCGATCCCCTGAACCTGCGGCACGAAAGGACGCGAGCCGGTGGCGATAACGAACCTCCGCGCCCGGATGGTGTGCTCCCCGGCCTCCACCTCCCGCGGCCCGGTGAATCGGGCAAAGGCGCGGATCACCGTGCAGCCCAGCCCCTCGAACCGCTCTTGGCTGTCGACCGGCGCGATCTGGGCGATCACCGCGGCCACGTGGTCCTTCACCGCCCCGAAATCCACCTTGGGCTTGACCGCTGCAACCCCGCGAAAGCCGCGTCGCTGCGCCTCGGCGGCCTTGGCGGCGGCGATCAGCGCCTTCGACGGCACGCAGCCCGCGTTCAGGCAGTCGCCTCCCATCTCGCCCGCTTCGATCAGCACGACCCGCGCGCCCATCTGCACCGCCCCCGCGGCGACGGACAGACCGCCAGAGCCGGCACCGATCACGCAGATATCCGTCTTGATCTGCGGCATTCAGCGCTCCTTTCGAAGAAGCTTCAACGCTATCGGCAGGGCTGCCAACACTGCAAGGCCAAGAAGAGGCAGGAGGACAGGAGGTGTAAAGATGACACCCAGGTCCGGCTTCTGACCCAGGGCGAAAACCTTGCCCAGACCCGAGCCAACCGAAGTAAAGACGAACGCGCCGGGGATGATGCCCAGGAAAGTCGTCACCGCAAAGGGCCAGAGGCGGGTGCCGACAAAGGCCGGGATCAGGTTGGCCAGAAAGAACGGTACGGCCGGGACCAGCCGCATCAGCAACAGAGCCGACCACTCATTTTCGCGCAGCGCCGCCTGCAGCTTGCCCGCGCGCCCGCCTGCCGTCTCGATCCTGACCGCCGTGTCGGCGCCAAACCCCATTCGTGCGGCAAGGAAGATCGCGATGGCCCCCGTCCCGGCCGCAAGCACGTTGAAAAAAACTCCCGGGAACAGGCCGAAAAGGAAGCCGCCCGCCAGCGTGGCCACGGTTGCACCCGGAAGACTCAGGGCGACGATTGCCACGTAAGCCGCAAGGAAAACCACGACGGCCCACAGGTAATGTGCATCGCGGAACGCCATAAGCTCCTCGCGATGGCGGGCCAAGGCGTCAAAGCTCAACTGATCCCGCAGCAGAAAGGCTCCCACCAAAGCCACGGCCAGAATGACGAGAATCGGCAAGCGACGCAGCCAGCTGCTGCGGGTCCCCTCAGGCGATCTTTGGTCAACAGGAGACACATTCGTTCCTTGCATAGACGCCGAACATGGCGCAGGACGCGGCTATGCGACAGGGGTTTCACGCGGCCTTGAAGCGCAACACCCGCTGCAGGCCCCGGATGAAACACTTCGGGACGTTTCACCCCGAATTGTTGCAGGAAATCCGCGCCGAACGCGTTGACTTGCCGCGAAAGCGCCCGTAAAGGACGGTCTTCAAGTTTGAAGGCCCTCGAATCCATGCGGGGTTCGGGCCAAATCTGATGGAGAGCCGCGATGAAGCGCACCTTTCAACCGTCGAACCTGGTTCGCAAGCGCCGCCACGGTTTCCGCGCGCGCATGGCCACCAAGAACGGCCGCCTTGTGCTGGCTGCCCGCCGCGCCAAGGGCCGTCACAAGCTGACCGCCTGATTGCGCGCCCTTAGGGGCGTCAGGGGTAGTGACATGACACCGCCGGAGACCAAGGGCCAAGGCAACGTTGCCGAAGCGCCTGCGGGGTCTCCGGCGGTTTCGCTTTGCGTACTGGACAAGCGCGCCGATTTCCTGAAAGCCGCCTCGGCCCGCCGGCAGGGCACGAACGGGTTTCTGCTGCAAGCCCGGGATCGGGCGGATGGGCAGTGCCTCACACGTGTGGGCTTCACCGCGTCGAAGAAGATCGGCAACGCCGTTCTGCGCAATCGCGCCAAACGCCGACTGCGCGCCCTTGCCCGTGAGGTTCTGGCGCCGCTTGCTCAACCCGGCTGGGACTACGTGCTGGTCGCCCGCCCCGAGGCGACAGTGACCCGCGCCTACGCCGACCTGCGTGCCGATCTGGAACAGGCGCTCCGGTCGGTCCATCGGGGGCAGGGGTGACCCCCCTTGCGCAGATCGTCGCCCTGCCGGTCCGGGCCTACCGCCTGCTCCTCTCGCCCTGGGTCGGCCATGGCTGCCGCTTCCAGCCGACCTGCTCGGCCTATGCACTTGAGGCGCTGGAGCGGCACGGGGCGCTGAAAGGCAGCTACCTCGCCGCCCACCGCATCTGTCGCTGCCACCCCTGGGGCGGGCACGGCTATGACCCGGTGCCGGGCGCCGACCCCGAACACGACGCAAAGCGCTAGGCGCTGCCCGGATCGCCCGGTGGGCAGGTCCTCTCAATCGATTCGCGGACTATGGTTAACCGCCAACTTTCCCTGCCGTGGTAGAGACGGAAACAAGACGGAACCAAGATCATTAACTTGTTCGAAAGGTGCAAGATTAACACAGCGTTCTCAAAGGCTTGGTGGCCTGATAAACCCCCGCTTCTCGATATCGCGATTTTCTCGTTCACCTTCGCTTAACCCCACCGCGCGGCAGGGTTAAGGACGGGTTGATCGCGTGCTTTCCGATTGGCCGAGGATCAGCTGCAGGCGCTATTCCAGCGTCGCGATCAGCGCGCGTAGGGTCTCGATCCCCTCGCCCTTTTCCGAGCTGGTGACCACGATCTCCGGGTAAGCCGCCGGATGCTTCGCCAGCGCGCCCTTGACCTGTTCGATCACCGCCTCGCGTTCATCCCCGTGGATCTTGTCGACCTTCGTCAGCACCGTCTGGAAGGTAACGGCCGACCGGTCGAGAAGCGTCAGAATCTCCTCGTCCACCGCCTTGACCCCATGCCGCGCATCGATCAGCACAAAGGCCCGGCGCAGCGTCTGGCGGCCCGCAAGGTATTGTTTCAGCAGCGCTTGCCACTTGGCGACCACGGCCACCGGCGCTTCCGCAAAACCATAGCCGGGCAGGTCCACCAGATAGCGGCTCACACCCAGCGAGAAGTAGTTGATCTCTTGTGTCCGGCCCGGCGTGTTCGAGGCTCGGGCAAGACTCTTGCGCCCGGTCAGCGCGTTGATAAGGCTGGACTTACCCACATTCGATCGCCCTGCGAAGCAGACCTCCTGCCGGTCCGCAGGCGGTAGGCCAGGCATGGCGGTGACGCCTTTCACAAAGTCCACTGGCCCGGCAAAGAGAAGCCGGCCAGCCTCGCGGGACCAGTCGTCCGGTTCGGGCGCCAGAGTGAAGGTCAGCTGCATGGCCGCACCTCATCGCCTGTTGCGACCTTGCCGCCCTCAACCACCCGGGCAAAGACGCCGAAGTCGGTGTGCCCAAAGGCGGTTTCCAGTGCCGCCATCGTATCGGCATCCTGAACGCCTGTCATCGGGTTCGCGCCCGTCGCACGGCAACGCCCGATCGGCTCTTCGACCCGCAGGCGGGCCGAGCCTATAGCAATCTCCTGCCCGATCATCTCCAGTTCGGCCCAAGGCGCCCAACCTTCGATCCAGATGTTCCCGCGCCAGCGGTGAATGCCAAGCTCCCGGCCCATCCGGCCCTCAAGATCGGCTAGCGAGGCAAGGCCGTTGATCGAAATCAGCGGCTGGTCCTGGTCGGTCATCGCCTGCCCCGGCACCCGGATCACGCGCGCGGGTTCGGGGCGGTTCTCCGGCCAGAGGGGGCGCAACCAATTGATCAGACGAACAGAATCGGTCGGATCGTCAGGGCGGAAGGTCTCCGTCGGGCGGCGTGGATGCGATAGCGTGACTTCCCCCGCCTCGGGGTTCGACCGGCAAGAGACTGCCATCAGCTCGGACGAGCCCCAGCCCCGCAGAAACTGCAACTTCGACGCCCAGCCGGGCGGTTCGGGCAGGCGGGCGGCGGCGTGGGCCACGGCCCAGACCCGGTCGAACGGGAAAGCCGCGCCGGGTGTCAGCGTGGCTTCATCCACGGTTTCGAACCCGCCGGATTTGATCGGATGGCGGACCAGATGCGCAACCCGCGCCGTCACTTCTTGCCCTTCTTAGGTGCTGGCGTTGGCGGTGGAGGCGGCGCGGATTTCGCAGCCGCCTTCGCAGCCTTCGCCGACCGGATGTTGCCAAAGATATCGGGGCGTTTCCCATGACTCCACATGATCAGATACTGCTGGACGAAGGTGATCGTGTTGTTGGTGATCCAGTAGACCACCAGACCGCTGGCAAACCCGCCCAGCATGAACATGAAGACCCACGGCATCCAGGCGAAGATCGAGGCCTGAACCGGATCGGTCGGCGCCGGGTTCAGCTTCTGCTGCAGCCACATCGTGATGCCCAGAAGGATCGGCAGGATGCCGATGAAGATGAGATGCAGGATCGTGCCCTGCACCGGAGCGTCCCAGGGCAGAAGCCCGAAGAAGTTGAAGATCGACGACGGATCGGGGGCCGAAAGGTCCGTGAGCCAGCCGAAGAACGGGGCGTGGCGGAGTTCGATCGTGACGAAGATCACCTTGTAAAGCGCGAAGAAGATCGGGATCTGGATCAGGATCGGCAGGCAGCCCGCGGCGGGGTTCACCTTCTTGTCCTTGTAAAGCTGCATCATCTCGCGCTGCAGCTTCTGCTTGTCTTCGCCCGCGCGCTCTTTCAGCGCCTCCATCTCGGGCTGCAGCTCCTTCATCCGCGCCATCGAGACGTAGGATTTGTAGGCCAGCGGCAGCACGATGGTCTTGAGAACGAACGTCAGCGCAATGATGGCCCAGCCCATGTTGCCGATGAGCGCGTTTAGCCAGTGCAGCACGGCGAAGATCGGCTTCGTGAGGAAGTAGAACCAGCCCCAATCGATCGAGTCGATGAAGCCGGCGATCCCATCCTCTCTCTCATAAGCGCGGATCGTGGCCCATTCCTTTGCCCCCGCGAAGAAGCGGATGGTCGAGGTCGCCGTCGCGCCCGGATCAAGCGAGACCACGGGTTGGCGCACTTCTGCCTGATAGATGCCGGCGTTCGGGACGTATTTCAGTACCGATTTGAACGGCTTACCCTGCTCGGGGACGAGCGTCGTCATCCAGTAATGGTCGGTGAAGCCGATCCAGCCATCGGTCGTAGCCTCGGTCACTTCGGCCGGCAGCCCCTCGCGCTCGTTGACTTCAAGCTCGGCGATGTCGGCGTAGTCCGTCTCGGTCAGCTCGCCGTCGGCCCGCTGGATTGCGCCTTCGTGGACGACGAAGATGTTGGTGAGTTTCGGCAGCCCGTGGCGGGCAACGATGCCATAGGGTTGCAGGCTGACAACCGCCCCCGAGGTGTTTTCGACCTTGTCGGTGACCGTGAACATGAAGTTCTCGTCAACCGAAACCTCGCGGACGAACGTCAGGCCCTTGCCGTTCGACCAGCGCAGGGTCACCGGCTTGTCCGTGGTCAAGGTGTCGCCACTTGCGGCCGTCCATTCGGTGTTGGCGTCCGGCACATCGCCAGCTTGCAGTCCGGTTCCCGGCAGCCAGCCGAAGACGGAGTAGTAGGACAGGTTCTCACCTACGGGAGAGAGCAGGCGCACTTCGGGCGAACCGGGCTCCAGCGTCTCGCGATAGGTCGTCAGCGAAAGATCATCGATCCGTCCGCCGCGGAGCGACAGCGAACCGGCAAGCTTTCCGGTTTCGATCTTCAGGCGAGCGGCTTCCGGAACCGGGGCAACTTCGGTCTGGCCCTGCTCGGGTTCGGCGGTGGTCGTCGTGACGGCCCCCTCGCTCGCAGCCGTCGATTGAGCGGGCTGGGCGGGCGGCTCTGGCGGCGGGAAAAGCACGAACCAGACGATCATCACCAAGGCGCTAAGAACCATCGCGAGGATCAGGTTCTTGTTGTTCTGCTCTTCCATCCGTCAACCACCATGCCGACCATTCGGATCAGCGGTGCTTCAACGACAGGGGCGGGGAAAGGTCAAGCATATTCGCCCTGTTTGAATGGCTCTGGCGATCAAATCACGCCGAGCCCGCGCCGCCCAATCCCGCCTTCGGGTCAACCCTGCGGGCCGACCCTCAACTAGGCCCATCCGCCTCACCTGGCCTTGACGCCGATCCGCAATGCGGTGCTCAGCCTTTCGCGATGCGACACCAGCCAGAGTGCAAGTTCCTCGACCGGCATCGGTCGCGCAATCACGTAGCCCTGCACATGCCCGCAGCCAAGTTGCGCCAGAAGCGCATGCTCGCCGGGCGTTTCCACCCCTTCGGCCAGGGTCTCGAGCCCAAGCCGGTCGGCCAGTGACAGAATGGCAGTGACAAGCTTCTGCTGCTCGCGGTTGAGGTCGATGTCGCGCACGAAGCTGCGGTCGATCTTCAGCCGGTTCAGCGCAAAGCGGCGGATCGCGGTGATCGAGGCGTTGCCGGTCCCGAAGTCATCAAGATCGACCGCGCAGCCCATCGCGGCGATTCGAGAGATGTTGGAAGCGATGATTTCGTCCCCGTCGCCAGCCACGACCGTTTCCAGCACTTCGACTGTCAGGCGCGAGGAGGCCAGCTGGAAGCGGTCAAGCGTCCAGCGCAGGCGCTCGGGCAGTTGCGGGTCACGCAGCTCCTCAGCCGAGAAGTTTACGGCAACGGTTGGAATGCGCAGGCCCTTGCGGTCGAACTCGGCCATGGCAGCCAGGGATTGGGTCAGCATGGTCTGGCCCAACAGCTCCATAAGCTCGGACCCTTCGATGGCGGGCAGGAAGGCCCCCGGGGAAAGACAACCGCGGTCGGGATGAAGCCAGCGGACCAGCGCCTCTACCCCCGTCACTTCGCCGCTGTCGGTGGAAAGCTGCGGCTGGAAGAAGGCCCGCACCTCCCCCCGCTCGACCGCAGCCGCGAACCCGGCGCGGAGCGCGTCACGGTCGGCCCGTGCGCGCGCAAGCTCGGCCGAAAAGCCGCGGATGGCGCCTGGCCGGTATCGCGCGGCCTCGTCCCCGGCAACCTGAGCCGCATCCAGAAGCGCCCGGCCGCTCGGCTTTGCCAATTGCTGGGCGAAGCAAAAGCCGATCGAACAGGTCACCTGGATCGGGCCGCCCGCCAGAGTCATCGGCTGCTGCACTACCAGATGCAGCCGCCCGGCGATCCGCACCATGATCTCAAGGTCAAGCCGCGGGGTCGAGGCCAGAGTGACAGCCAGGCTGCCATCCTCCAGCGTGAAAAGCATGTCGCCGGGTCGCAATGCACCACGCAGCCGCGCCACACAGGCGGCAAGAAGCTCGGACTGCCGGGTACGCCCAAGCCGGTGGCAAAGATGAGCGGGGTCATCGAACTGGATGACAAAGCACCCTGTCGCCCCTGCTCTGGCAGCGATATCGGCCAGGGTGGCATCCAGCCGGGCGATGACCTCATCGGATACGGCTTCGGGCAACTTCTTGCGCTGCTCACGACCAAGAAGCAGAAAGCCCAGAGGCAGCGCAACGGCCAGCGCGGCCAAAGCAAACTCCCCGCCGCTCCAGTAGGCCACCAAGGCAACGAGCGGCAGAAAGACGGTCAGGTGCCGCGCATGGACCTGCGTCCGTGGAAAAGCGAAAGTCATGGCCGCCGCCCCCTGTCAGCGGGCAACTGGCCCGCGGTTCGGGGGTCAGGCTAGGCGGATGTTCATGATGGGTTCCTTAACGCTCACCCGAAAGTTGCAGAGAATTGTCGCTATCTGCCAGAGCGGCAGTAAGGCCCGCGAAATCAAAAAGCGCCGGATCGGCCAAATGAGAGGGCCGCACATTCATCAGCGCCCGGAACATCACCTGCCGACGTCCCGGCGTCCGCGCCTCCCACTCGTTCAGCAGCTTCTTCACTTGCGCCCGCTGCAGACCTTCCTGGCTGCCGCAGAGGTCGCAGGGAATGATCGGATAGCCCATGCCTTGCGCGAATTTCTCACAATCCGCCTCGGCGACGAAGGCCAAGGGCCGCGCCAGGTAAAGATCGCCGTCCTCGTTCAACAACCGTGGAGGCATGCTGGCCAGACGCCCGCCGTGGAAAAGGTTCATGAAGAACGTCTCAAGAATGTCATCGCGGTGATGCCCCAGCACGACCGTCGAACACCCCTCCTCGCGTGCGATCCGGTAAAGGTTCCCCCGCCGCAGGCGTGAGCACAAGGAGCACATCGTTCCGCCCGGCTTGATCTTGTCGATCACGACCGAATAGGTGTCCTGGTACTCGATCCGGTGCGGCACGCCCATACGGGTGAGGAACTCGGGCAGAACGGTCGCCGGAAAGCCTGGCTGGCCCTGGTCGAGGTTGCAGGCCAGAAGGTCCACCGGCAGAAGCCCGCGCCACTTCAGTTCATGCAGCACCGCCAGAAGCGTGTAGCTGTCCTTGCCGCCCGACAGGCACACAAGCCAGCGCTCGCCTGCCTTCGCCATCCCGTAGGCCTCGATCGCCTCGCGCACCTGCTGCACCAGGCGCTTCCTAAGCTTGCGGAACTCCAGCCCCTTCGGCGCGCCGTGGAAGAGCGGATGGATATCGTCGGCTTCGTCTAGCATGGGCGGCCCCTTCGGATGCGCCCTTATGCCAGAGGCAGAGGCGAAGGGCAAAGGTCAGACGTGCTGCGCCCCGTTCACCTCGATCTCGGCGCCCGAGATGTAGGACGACTGATCCGAACACAGGAACCAGATCACATCGGCCACCTCTTTCGGCTGACCCAGACGCTGCATCGGCAGCTTCTCGACGATCTTGTCGGTTCCAGGCGAGAGGATCGAGGTCTCGACCTCCCCTGGCGCAATCGCGTTGACGCGGACGCCCAGGGGTCCGAAATCATGCGCCATTTCCCGCGTCAGTGCCGCGAGGGCTGCCTTCGAGGTGGCGTAGGCCGCGCCCGCGAAGGGGTGGACGCGAACGCCCGCAATAGACGTCACGTTGACGATCGACCCCTTGGTCGCAGTGAGCTCGTCCTTCAGGCCCCGTGCCAGGATCACGGGCGCAAAGAAGTTCACATGGAACACATGCCCCCAGGTCCGCAGGTCCGTGCTCATGGTGTTCAGCCGCGCGCCGCCCGGTCCCTTCGGGCTGATCCCGGCATTGTTGACCAGCGCATGGATCCGGCCGCCGACCTTGGCCTTGATGGTCTCGATGGCCGCAATCGTCTTGTTCGGGTCCGCCAGGTCGATCTCGATATGGTTCTCCTCACCCCCCGGCCAGGGGCAGCGGGGGTCGAAGGGCTGGCGCGAGCAGGTCAGCACCCGCCAGCCCTCGGCTGAAAAGCGTTTGACAGTGGCGTGGCCGATCCCGCGGCTGGCTCCGGTCAGGACAAGGGTCTTCTGCTCGGACATCTCGGCCCTCCTTTCGGTCACAAGCTACGCCCGCCTGCGGGGAAGGCAAGGCTTGGCAGGGGGGTGGAAAAGCCTTATGCGGCCCTTCAAGATGGAGGTCCCCATGAAGCAGCAGACCCTGACCATGCAAGACGCAATCACCACCGCAAAGATGCTGTCCGAGGCCCTTCCCTATCTGCAGCGCTTCGAGGGCGCGGTGGTGGTGGTGAAGTTCGGCGGCAACGCCATGGGCGATGACGCAGCCATGGCCGAATTTGCCCGTGATATCGTGCTGATGAAGCAGGTGGGCGTGCACCCGGTCGTGGTCCACGGCGGTGGGCCGATGATAAACGAGATGCTCGACAAGCTGGGCATCAAGTCGGAGTTTGTCCGCGGCAAGCGGGTGACGGACAAGGCGACCGTGCAAGTGGTCGAGATGATCCTTTCGGGCCTCGTCAACAAGCGGATTGTGCAGGCGATCATGGATGCGGGCGGCCGGGCCGTCGGCATCTCGGGTAAGGACGACGACCTGATGGTCTGCGAGGCCGACGACCCCGAGCTTGGCTATGTCGGCCGGCCGATCGAGATGAATGTCCAGGTCCTGCGCGATCTTTACAAGGCCGGGATCGTCCCGGTGGTGGCTCCGGTCGCGACGGGAATGAAGGACAACGAAACTTTCAACGTGAACGGCGACACGGCGGCGGGGGCGATAGCGGGCGCCCTGCAGGCGGACCGGTTGCTCCTCCTGACCGACGTGCCGGGCGTCAAGGATGCCAGCGGGCGGGTGATGACCCAGATCACGCCCGAGGAAATCCGCCAGATGACCAAGGACGGCGTGATTTCGGGCGGGATGATCCCAAAGACCGAAACCGCGCTCATGGCGCTCGACGCGGGGACGCGGGCAGTTACGATCCTGGACGGCAAGGTCCCCAACGCCTGCCTTCTGGAGCTTTTCACCGACCACGGTGCCGGGAGCCAGATTCGATCTACCGAGCCACGCGTCAAACCGCATGTCCGTCGCTGAAAGCCGGCGCCGCGTCAACGCAATGAGACGGCAGAGTTCTTCCTAGTGTCTTCCCATCTCCATGTGCGTCTGCCGCTGAGTTGATTAACCGCGCCGCGCGAATGCATGTATGAGTCGGATCTAGCGGCGTCTTCGGCCATTGCCCGACACCGCTGCCGGGGGCGGACGGTATGCCGAACGAACTGATGTTGCGGGGCGGAGTGTTTCTTTTGCTCTTTGCCGTTTTCGCGGGTCTGGAGACCTTTGCCCCGCGCCGCAAACGCAACCTGCCGCGCGGCTTGCGGTGGATGACAAATCTTGCTCTGACCGCATTGAACACAGTCGCCCTGCGCGGGCTGGCGATTGTGCTGCCGCTTCTCGCCATCGGGGCCGCAATCGATGCCGAGAGAATGGGTTGGGGGCTTTTCAATCAGACCGCCTGGCCCCCGTGGATCGAGCTTGTAGTCTCAGTCCTGATCCTCGACCTCGCCATCTGGGCACAGCATCTGATCACCCACAAGGTCCCGCTTTTCTGGCGGTTCCACCGGGTGCACCATGCCGACCGGGATATGGATGTGACGACCGGCTTCCGGTTCCATCCGGTCGAGATACTGGCGTCGATGATCCTTAAGATCGGGCTGGTCTATCTGCTGGGACCATCGGCGCTTGCGGTGCTGATCTTCGAGCTGATCCTCAGCGGCACGTCACTGTTCAACCACGCGAACCTTGCGCTGCCCGGCTGGCTGGACCGGCCCCTTCGCCTGATCCTGGTCACTCCGGACATGCACCGCATCCATCATTCCGTCCACAGATACGAGCATGACAGCAACTATGGCTTTGCCTTGTCGCTTTGGGACCGGATCTTCCGCACATACCGTGGTAAACCGGCGGAGGGGCATGACGGAATGACTGTTGGGCTTGAATGGCAGGACGAACGACCGACGAAACTCGCGTGGGTGCTGTGGCTTCCCTTCCAGCGATAGAGGCGCGGCTGGCGCCCGAGCGGCTTGAGGTTCTGGGCGGTCTTGCGGTTGCCGAGGGCGAAGGCGGCTTTCCCAAGGGCACAAGAACGCTGCTCCTCCTCGGCCCCAGGGAACCCGGCTTCTGGGCGCATCTGACGTCGCAACCCGAATGGGACGGCCAGCCTGATCCTGTCGACCGCTGGTCTCGCCGGGTAATCGGGCGGCTGGCTTGTGATCTCGGGGCGAAGGCGCTCTTTCCTTTTGGCGGGCCGCCGTATCACCCGTTCTACCAATGGGCGCTGCGGACCGGCAGGGTCTGGGAGAGCCCGGTCAGGCTTCTGGTGCATGCCCGGCAGGGCCTGATGGTCAGCTTCAGGGGAGCGCTGGCGCTGAAAGAGGTGCTGGACCTGCCGCCCGCCGCGCCGCGCCCCTGTGACACCTGTCCCGCCCCCTGCCTGACCGCCTGCCCGGCCGAGGCGCTGACCGCGGCGGGATACGATGTGCCCCGCTGTCACGCGTTCCTCGATCGGCCCGAGGGGCAGGACTGCATGGCTGGCGGCTGTCTGGTTCGCCGCGCTTGCCCGGTGTCGCAGTCCTATGCAAGACTGCTGGAACAGTCGGCCTACCACATGGGGCAGTTCCACAGATGAAGCGGTTGATCCTGACGCGGCACGCGAAATCGGCTTGGGACGACCCGATGACCCCGGACCACGACCGCCCGCTGAACGACCGCGGCAAGGCTGCGGCGGCGGATCTGGGGCAGTGGCTGGCCTCGCGCGACTATGTACCCGGAGAGGTGCTCTGCTCGGACGCGCTTCGGACCCGGAAGACCTTTTCCGGCATCGCCCCCGCGCTGCCGGGAACGCCGGTCCTGGAACTGAAGCCCGCGCTTTATCATGCGGGGCCGGATGTGATGATGGCGGTCCTCCGCCATGCGACGGCTGATACGGTGATGATGATCGGCCACAACCCCGGCATCGCCGAGTTCGCGGCCCGGCTGGTGGCCCACCCACCCTCGAACCCGGAGTTTGCCCGCTACCCGACGGGGGCCACGCTGGTGGTGGATTTTGATCTGACAGACTGGAGTCAGGTGGCCTTCGGGACCGGTGTCATGGTCGATTTCATCGTGCCGAGGGAGATCGTGGCCTGAACTTGGGCACGGTGCCCAGCTTTTCGACTGCAGGTATTTCAATAGCTTGCATGTGACCGTTAGACTGACGTTAACCTCTGAGCGCGGCTCGCGGTCGGGTGGAACCCCACCCAGTGCTTGACCTGACTTCCCGACTTCTGGCCCTCTGAGCCTGCCGAACTACCTCACATGTCTGGGGCGTGGGGGTATCATGCGGGCATTGGTAATTGGCTCTTCGGGCGGGATCGGCAGGGCCTTGAAAGCCGCGCTTCACGGCCGGGCCGACGTGATCGGGCTCTCGCGCCGGGACGATGAGCTGGACATTGCGGATGAGGCCTCGGTCGCGCGGCTGCTGGGGGCGCTGGAGGGGTCGTTCGATCTGATTGTGGTGGCGACTGGGGCACTCGTGATCGGCGGTGTCGGGCCGGAGAAGACGCTGAAGGCCGTCACGGCTGGGGGGCTGGCGGCACAGTTCGCGGTCAATACCATCGGCCCGGCGCTGGTCTTGAAACACGCCCTGCGGCTCATGCCGCGCGACCGGGTTTCGCGGCTGGCGGTCCTGTCGGCACGGGTGGGGTCGATCGGGGACAACGCTTTGGGCGGCTGGTATGGCTATCGTACGGCGAAAGCGGCACTGAACCAGTTGGTCCACACGGCGGCGATCGAGGCCAAGCGGACGCATCCGCAGTCGGTACTTGTGGCGTTGCATCCGGGAACGGTCGAAACCGGCTTGGCCCCGGAGCAGCGGGCCGGGCATCCGACGGTGTCGCCGACGGTTGCGGCGGCGAACCTGCTGGCCGTGCTGGACAGGTTGGCGCCTTCTGACAGCGGCGGGTTCTTCGACTGGAAAGGCGAGGTCGTCCCTTGGTGAGGCTGGTTCTGGTCCTGGGCGACCAGCTTACCCCTGACGTGGCGGCCTTGCGGGCGGCGGATAAGGCGTGCGACTTGGTAGTGATGGCCGAGGTGATGGGCGAGGGGACATCCGTTCCCCATCACCCCCAGAAGATCGCCCTCATCCTGTCGGCGATGCGGAAGTTTGCCGCTGGTTTGCTGGCCGAGGGTTGGCAGGTGGCCTATTCGCTGCTGGATGATCCCGAGAACTCACAGACGATTTCCGGTGAGCTTCTGCGCCGGGCTGCGGAGTTTGGGGCGGGCGAGGTTCTGGCGACCAAGCCCGGCGAGTGGCGGGTTCTGCGGGATCTCGAAGCCCTGCCTTTGCCGGTGCAGGTCTTGGCGGATGACCGGTTCCTCTGCTCGGAGGCCGAGTTCGCGGTCTGGGCCGAGGGGCGCAAGCAGCTAAGGATGGAGTGGTTCTACCGCGAGATGCGGCGGAAGACCGGGCTTCTGATGGACGGTGATCAGCCCGCCGGGGGGCAGTGGAACTTTGACCATGAGAACAGGAAGGCGGCGAAGGCCGATCTTCTTCGTCCCCGACCCCGCGATTTTGCGCCGGATGCGGTGGTGGAGGAGGTGCTCGATCTGGTCGAGGCGCGGTTCTCGCATTTCGGGCGGCTGAGGCCGTTTCGCTGGGCGACTGATCGGGCGGGGGCGTTGGCGGCGCTGGCTGAGTTCATTGGGGACCGGCTGCCCCGCTTTGGCGAAGAGCAGGATGCGATGCTGGAGGGGGAGCCGTTCCTCAGCCATGCGGTGATCTCGCCCTACCTGAACCTCGGGCTTCTGGGGCCGATGGAGGTTTGCCGTGCTGTGGAGGACGCCTGGAAGGCTGGCAAGGTGCCGATTGCGGCGGCGGAGGGGTTCGTCCGGCAGGTGCTCGGCTGGCGGGAATATGTGCGGGGCATCTGGGTCTTGACCGGGCCGTCGTATCTGGAGCGGAACGCGCTGGGGCATTCCCGGGCCTTGCCGGCGGTCTACTGGGGCGGCGAGACGGGGATGGCCTGCATGAAGGCGGCAGTCGGGCAGACGCGGGACCTGGCCTATGCCCACCATATCCAGCGGCTGATGGTGACGGGGAACTTTGCTTTGCTGGCCGGGGTTGACCCGGCGGCGGTGCATGAATGGTATCTTTCGGTCTATGTCGACGCCTTCGAGTGGGTCGAGGCGCCGAATACGTTGGGGATGAGCCAGTTCGCCGATGGTGGGCTTCTGGGGTCGAAACCCTATGTCTCCTCCGGGGCCTATATCGACCGGATGTCCGACCATTGCGGGGGGTGCCAGTATCGGGTGAAGGAGAAGGTGGGCGAGGGGGCGTGTCCGTTCAACCTGCTCTACTGGCACTTCCTGGATCGGCATCGGGAGCGGTTCAAGGCGAACCCCAGGATGGGGCAGATGTACCGGGTTTGGGACGGGATGGACGGGGGGCACCGGGAGGCGGTTCTGGCGGGTGCGGAGCGGGTGCTCGCGCGGCTGGAGGCGGGGGCGGTGGTGTGATGCCCCGCTTGACCCACGGTGGGTCAATTCTTGAGGTATTTAAAATCAATGGGTTATCTGAGCGCGTAAGGGGGCGTTAAGGTTTGGGGCAGGGAGTGGTGGGGTGGAAGCCCACGCTACGGGTCATTTGAAGCGGGTGGTGGCGGAGCGGATTGGCGCGTCTGTCGAGCGGCAAGCCGGGGCGTCTAGGCCTGGCTGCGCAGGAGGAGGGCGACGCCCAGCACTATCACCGCCATGCCGAGCATCTGGCGGGCGGTGAGGCGCTGGTGGAAGACGAAGCGTGCGACGGCTTGGGCGAAGATCACCTCGACGAGCGCCAGGGTGCGGACGTTGGCGGCGGAGGTCAGGGAAAAGCCGATGAACCAGAACTGTGAGGCGAAGGCGCCAAGGAAGCCTGCGCCGAGTGAGCTGCGCCAGACGCCGAAGGACGCGATGAGGGCCTTGCGGTCGAAGGCAAGCATCCAGCCGAGCAGGATGGCGGTCTGAAGGGCGAGGCTGAGGGCGAGGATCGTGGTGGCGCGGATCAGGAAATCTCCTGTCGGGAGGGCCAGGATGCCGCCGCGAAAGCCGATGGCGGCCAGCCCGAAGAGGGCTCCGGCTAGGAGGCCGGTCAGTGCGGGGCCTGCGGCGCGCCACTCGGTGCCGGGTTTCACGGACATCAGGATGACCCCAGCAGTGGCGATGGCGATGGCCGCGAGCATCGGCAGGGTCAGCGGGTCGCCAAGGACGGCGGCGGCGATCAGGGCGACGAGGACGGGTTCGGTCTTGATCCAGGCGGTGGTGACGGCGAAGGACTGCGACTTCATGGTGTGGAGCATCAGCGCGGTGGCCGCGATCTGCGAAAGCGCGCCGAGGGTCGCGAAGCCGAGGGCTTCGAGGGTCAGCGGCGGTACGGGCTGACCTCCGAAGCCCGCGACGAGGGCGAGGAACAGGAGTGCGAAGGGCAGGCCGAAGAGGAACCGGACCTGAGTGGCGCCGATAGTGCCGATGGCCTGAGTGAGGCTTGCCTGGGTCGCATTGCGCGCGGTCTGGGCTGCGGCGGCGATCAGGGTGGCGGCGACCCAGCCGAGGGCGGCCATCACCTCCCCCGGATCGTTTCGATCATCAGTTGCACGTGGTCGGGGCTCGCTTCGGGGGTGATGCCGTGGCCGAGGTTGAAGATGTGGGGGCCCTTCGAGAAGGCTTTGACCACATGGCGGGTCGCGGCGATCAGGGCCTGGCCGCCGGTGACCATGTGTTCGGGGGCAAGGTTGCCTTGCACCGGGCCGTCGATCTGGACGTTGGCGGCGGCCCATTCGGGGCTGACGGAGTTGTCGATCGCCACGCAGTCAGCCCCGGTGCGGTGGGCAAAGCCGATGTAGCCGGGACCGGCCTCACGCGGGAACGCGATGATCGGCACGGTGGGGTGGCGGGCTTTCAGGGCAGAGATGATCTTTGCGGCGGGGGCCTCGGCGAAATCGCGGAAGTCCTGGCCTTTGAGGCTGCCGGCCCAGCTGTCGAAGAGCTTGACCACCTCCACCCCGGCGTCGATCTGGGCGGAGAGGTATTCGACTGTTGCGTCGGTGATCCGGTCGATGAGGGCCTGGAAGGTGGCGCGGTGGTCGTCTTTCAGTCTGTGAGCGGCGGCCTGGTCGGGGGTGCCTTTGCCCGCGATCATGTAGGTGGCAACGGTCCAGGGGGCGCCCGCAAAGCCGATGAGGGTGGTCTCCTTGGGAAGCTCGCGGGTGAGGATGCGGATGGTTTCGTAGACGGGGCCAAGCGTTTCGTGGATCGCGTCGACCGGCTTGAGGTTCGCGACCTGGCCGGGGGTGTCGGTGGTTTCCATCCGCGGGCCCTCGCCCGGTTCAAACCAGAGCTTCGGGCCAAGGGCCTGGGGGAGAAGGAGGATGTCGGCGAAAAGTATTGCGGCGTCAAAGCCGTAGCGGCGGATCGGTTGCAGGGTGACCTCGGCGGCGAGGTCGGGAGTGTAGCAGAGCGAGAGGAAATCACCCGCCTTGGCGCGGGTCTCGCGGTACTCCGGCAGGTAACGGCCCGCCTGTCGCATCATCCAGACCGGGGGCGTCGGTAGCACCTCGCCCTTCAGCGTGCGCAGGATCGTCTTGGTCATCATAGCCTCTTTTCGTTGGGGTCCATGGGTCGGCTGCGGGGTCGGGGTTGTCAAGAGTTGTCAGCCAAGCCTGACAGGGATAAGCCTTGCGCATGCGCGATGATCTGCCCAGCCCCGCCAAAGCCCTGAAGATCGGAACCCGCGGCTCTCCGCTTGCCTTGTGGCAGGCGCATGAGGTGCGGCGCTGTCTTATGGGGGCTTTCGGGCTGGCCGAAGCGGCGTTTGAAGTGGTGGTGATCAAGGTCACGGGCGACCAGATCCAGGACAAGGCGCTGCGTGAGATCGGGGGGAAGGGGCTTTTCACCCGCGAGATCGAAGAGGCGCTTCTGGACGGGAGCATCGACATTGCGGTGCATTCGACCAAGGACATGCCGACCCAGCAGCCCGAGGGGCTTGTGCTGGACTGCTATCTGAAGCGCGCGGATGTGCGGGATGCGTTTGTCTCGCCCCGGTTCGCGTCGATTGCGGAGCTGCCGGAGGGGGCGGTGGTGGGGTCGTCATCCTTGCGGCGGCGGGCCCAGCTGTTGGTTCGGCGGCCCGACCTGAAGCTGGTGGAGTTCCGGGGGAACGTGCAGACGCGGATGCGGAAGCTGGAGGAGGGAGTGGCGGATGCCACGTTCCTGGCGATGGCGGGGCTGACGCGGTTGGGTGTGGCCGGCATGGCGCGCGGGGCGATTGAACCGGGGGAGATGCTTCCGGCGGTGGCGCAGGGTGCCATCGGCGTGGAACGGCGGGTGTCGGATGCGCGGGTGGCCAGGATGCTGGCGGCGGTGCATGACCGGGAGACGGGGCTGCGACTGGCGGCGGAGCGGGGGTTCCTCGCGCGGCTGGACGGGTCTTGCGAGACGCCGATTGCCGGGCTGGCGGTGCTGGAGGGCGGTGAGCTTTGGTTGCGGGGGGAAATCCTGCGGCCGGACGGGTCAGCCTCGGTCGCGGGGGAGTTGCGCGGTACTATCGGCGATGGCGCGGCTCTTGGCAGGGCGCTGGCGGACGAGCTTCTGGGCCGGGCCGGGCCGGGGTTCTTCGGCTGAGGATCGCGCGTCTGGCCTTTGCGGGCTGTCAAGGCAGGGACGCCATCTTACAATTCTGTCGTCAAAAGGTTACATGCGGGGCGATCTTCTGAGAGTGGCCCCCCGTGTCCGATCTGGAACTTGAACGCAGCGTGAAAGCCATCCTGGCCGAGCCGACCAGTCGGATCCGGGCCATCGACATGCCGGACGGGCGGCGCTTCTGGCTGAAGCGGGTCGAGCGGCTGTCGGGTCGGATGCGGCTGCAGAAGGGGGACCCAGCGCGGGCGTTTGCGGCCGAGCGCGAAGGGCTGCATGCCCTGGCCAAGGCCGGGCTGCCAGTTGCGGGCGTGGCACTGGAAGGGCCGGACTGGGTGGTCATGCCGGACGCTGGGCCGGTGTTGCCCGTTCTCGTCGCTGACCCGAAGCGCAGCGAGGCCGAGAAGCTGGCGGCCTTCGCGCGGGCGGGGCGGGCCCTGGGCTTGCTGCATTGGGCCGGGATGGTGCACGGCCGCCCGGCAGTGCGGGACATCTGCTGGGACGGTCAGGAGGCCAGGTTCATCGATCTTGAGCGCTTCAGGCACGCACGGCGCGGTGGTGTATGGCAGGCTGCGGACGTGCTGATGTTCGCGCAGACAGCCTTTACACAATGGCCGGATGACCGGCGCTGGCTGGATGCAGCGGTGGACGCCTATACGATAAATTCGCCTGACGGCGCGATGGAGCGGGCGGCGCGGCTGGCTTTCTGGCTGGCGCCTCTCGGCTGGCTCGCCCGGGGTCTGGTCCGGGTGAAGCCGGAAAGCCGCGAGTTGCGGGCGGTCGGGCTTACCTTGGCGCGGTTGCGGCGGGGGTAGGCCGGGGCTGCTCGTCGTTCGACTTCGTCTCCTCCTCGCGGGGTTCTCGTCGGGGCCAACCCTAGCGAGGAGTGACGAAGTCATCGACGAGCGGCAGTTCAGGCGTGGATCGCGCCGAGGCCGCAGGCGAGGGCGGCCTCGCGCACGGCTTCGGACCAGGTGGGATGGGCGTGGCAGGTAAGTGCCAGGTCCTGCGCCGAGGCACCGAATTCCATGGCCACGCAGACCTCGTGGATCAGATCGCCCGCCATGGGGCCGATGATGTGGCAGCCGAGGATGCGGTCGGTCGCGGCGTCGGCGATCAGCTTCACGAAGCCCTCGGCCTGGAAGACGGCCTTGGCGCGCGCGTTGCCCATGAAGGGGAACTTGCCGACCTTGTAGGCGATGCCTTCCTCTTTCAGCTGCTCTTCGGTCTTGCCGACATTGGCGACCTCGGGAGTCGTGTAGATCACGCCGGGGATGACGCCATAGTTCACATGGCCATGTTTCCCGGCCATGATCTCGGCGACCGCCATCCCTTCGTCTTCGGCCTTGTGGGCGAGCATCGGGCCTGCGACCGCATCGCCGATGGCGTAGAGGCCTTTGACATTGGTCTGAAAGTGATCATCCGTCTTCACCGTTCCGCGTGGGCCCATTTCGACGCTCAGGGCCTCCAGCCCCAGTCTTGCCGTGTAAGGTTTGCGCCCGGTGGCAACCAGGACGACATCGGCCTCGAGGTTGGCGTCCGAGTTGTCCTTGCGCAGCTTGTAGGCCACGGTCGCGCCCTTCTTCGTCTTGCTGACGGACTGTACGGCGGCGCCGAGGGCGAACTTCAGGCCCTGCTTCTGCAGGATGCGCTGGAAGCTTTTCGCGACCTCGGCGTCCATGCCGGGGGTGATCGCGTCCAGGTATTCGACGACGGTCACCTCGGTGCCAAGGCGGGCATAGACCGAGCCCATTTCCAGCCCGATGACGCCCGCGCCGATCACCACCATGGTTTTCGGGATCTTCCCCAAGGTCAAAGCGCCGGTAGAGGTGACGACCGTTTCCTCGTCAACCGTCACGCCGGGGAGGGTTGATGGCTCGGACCCCGTTGCGATCACTATGTTCTTCGCGCTGTGGACCGTATCGCCCACCTTGACCTGACCGGGGGCGGGAATAGTGGCCCAGCCTTTCAGCCAGGTGACCTTGTTCTTCTTGAACAGGAACTCGATCCCCTTGGTGTTCTGGCCCACGACGTCGGCCTTGTAGGCCTGCATCCTGGCCCAATCGACCTTCGGGTTTGCCCCTATCAGCCCCATTTTCTCGAAGTTCTCATGGGTTTCGTGAAGGAGGTGTGTCGCGTGGAGGAGCGCCTTCGAGGGGATGCAGCCGATGTTGAGGCAGGTGCCGCCAAGCGTCTCGCGCCCCTCGACGCAGGCCACGTTCAGGCCAAGCTGTGCTGCGTGGATGGCCGCCACATAGCCGCCGGGGCCGGCACCGATGATGATTGCGTCAAACTCTGCCATGGGTCGGTTCCTTTGGTTTCGGTCGGGAACCGGGGGTTTCACCCCCCCGGACCCCCGTGGGATATTTTCAGAAGAGAAAGCCTATATCAGCGCTGCCACGATCATCGTCAGGGTCGCGAAGAAACCTATGCTCCAGATCGCCGAACGCCAAGGGCGCCAGCCGAAGGCATAGGCAGGAATGTATAGGACGCGGGCCGCAAGGTAGGCCCAGGCGGCGTATTGGGTGACCGTGGTGGACTGGTTGCCAAGCGTGACGACGACCACCGCAATGGTGAAGAGGATGAGCGCTTCGAAATGGTTGTTGAGCGCGCGCTGCATGCGGCCGGTCCGGGTGGAGAGCTGGCGCGACGCGGGGTAGTCGCGGGGGGACGAGGTGTAGCCGACGCCAAGCTCTCGGTTCGCGGGGATGGCGAAGAGGGTGAACTGGACGGCTTGCAGAAGGCCCGCAAGGGCGAGGGCAGTGAGCTCGGGGGTCATGAAGGTGCCTTTGAGGTGAAGCCTTTCACCACACCGGCGATGCCGATGAAGTTCAGGATACCAAGCGCGTAGAGGACTGCGAAGACGATAGGATCAGCCGCCCCCGCAAACGACTGCAGCAAGCCCCAGAGACACCAGAATCCAAAGAGGATTGCGGCGATCGCTGAACCTTTCCGCAGGAAGTATGCGAAGGCAAACAGGACTAGCGCCTCTACAGCATTGCCAGCCATAAGGCTGAAGCCCGGTCCCGGTCCGTGTCTGATGACCCATGCGCCGCCCCCGACGATGCCGATCGCGAGCAGCGCCCAGGCCATCACCCGGGCGGCGAGAACGGCCAACGGGAAAGCATGCGCACGAGCGGTGGTCATCAGGCAGCACCTTTGGTCCAGAGGCGGATGGTTTCGGGGGTGATCAGCGTCTTGCGGCGATCCTGGAACCACGCGATGCAGGCCGCTTCGGCCTGAGCGATGCCGGGGAGCGCGCGGAGGCGGGTCAGTTCGGCCTCAACCTCGGGCCAGCGGCGGAGGACCGTGCGGTCCTGCCGGTCGTTGCGGTTGGCGCGGCGGTGCCACTTCGATCCGATCTGGTATTTGTCGGACGGTAGGCCCCACCCGCGCCCGCGTTCGTTCTTCAGGAGGAACACGTCAGTGGAGCGGACGGCGTAGTGGTTGACGACCGCCCCACCCCGCATTGCCGCGCCGATCGGGCTGTAGCGTGAGCGGGGCTTGCCGTGGAGGGGTGCGGAGGAAAGCGGCTCGCCGGCGGAATTGACCGCAAGGGGGGCGTCGATCCGGGGGGCCGTGGGCATGTGGTCGGAGGCTGCGGCAAAGGCGCGGAAGCGGAAGAGTGACTTGAACTTGACGGTCTCTTCGTCGATCGCCGCCTCGCAAGCCGTGAAGGCGCGGAGCGTTTCGCCTGGCCATTCGGCATGGCCGTTGTCGCCGAAGCAAAGCCAGGGGAGGGCGATGGCATGCGCGTCGTCGGCGCGGGCGATCAGGTCGGCCACCGGGGCCGCGCCGGGGGCGATGTTCAGGAACTCGTCGCTGTCGAGATGGGCGAGCCATTCGGCGGGGGTGGTTTCGAGATGGGCCATGGCGCGGGCGATGCCGTGCTTTTGCGGCGGTTCGCCCTGGGGCACGGGGTTCCGGAGGTGGTCGACTTCGCCGTGGTCCGCGAGGAGGTCGAGCAAGCGGTCAGAGCCGTCGTCGCAATCGTTCGTGCAGATGACAATGGGGCCGAAGCCGATGACCCGGTGGTAGGCCAGCCATTCGAGGATGTGGATCCCCTCGTTCCGCATGGAGCTGGCAAGGGCCACGGGCGGCTGGGCAGGCATCATCGGCGGGTCCCGGTCATTCGAAGGCCTCGGGCAGCCTGAGTTCGAGGAGGGTGAAGTTGAGCTGGGCCAGGGTGGCCTGCCAGTCGGGGTTGGCGTCGCAGAGGGCCTTGACGTCGGAGTAGGGCGTGTCGGGCGCAGGGAGGACGTTTTCGACCTTCGCGGCTTCGGTGAAGGCCGCAATGGCCTCGGGCGGGACGTTGTTGGCTTTGAGGGTCGTGATGGCGGCCTGAGTGTCCCGGAGCCAGCCCTTGACGATGAGCGGGTGGGAGGTGGCGTCGAGCGAGGAGCAGGTGAGGAAGACGCGTTGTTCGGTGATGGCGGTGGTCAGCAGGATATCGGCGGTGGGGGAGCCGGTGGGGATGATCTGGGCGAGGGTGGGGGTGGCGAGGAGGAGGGCGATGAGGAGTGGTGCGCCCAACAACGGTGCGCCATGAATGGGCACCCTACGGGTCGGACGGCCCCCCACCCCCGGCCCCTCCCCACGTGGGGGTGGGGTGGTGCTTGGGGCGGCGGTGGGGGTGGAGTGGGTCATGTGGGGTCCGGGGTAGGAGTGTTGTAGGGCGCGCTGTAGCGCACCCTACTGGGCTGGTCGAAGTCGGTTTTGCTTTGCTCTCGATACGGCTCGAAGCAATGCCCAAATCT
>NZ_JBOFBI010000140.1:0-28008 GCF_051645465.1 Tabrizicola sp.
TAGTCTCGGCCGCAAACCCCACCACCAGCTTCGGCCGCTTCGCCGCTTTCGACACGCCCGCCAGAATGTCCGGGTTCTCGGCGAACTCCAGCGCCGGGGGGCGGCCGGACCCGTCCTTCTTCATCTTCTGACCGCTCGCGTTGGCCACCCGCCAGTCCGCCACCGCCGCCGCCATCACAGCTGCGTCCGCCGGCAAGGCCGCCTCGACTGCCGCCGCCATCTCCCGCGCCGTCCCGGCCCGCACGACCTCCACCCCGGTGGGCGGAGGAACCGAAGCCGGGCCGGTCACAAAAGTCACCCGCGCGCCAAGGTCGCGAAGGGCCGCCGCAAGGGCCGTCCCTTGCGCCCCGGAAGAGCGGTTGGCAATGTAGCGCACCGGATCAATCGGCTCATGCGTCGGACCCGAGGTCACCAGCACATGCCGCCCCGCCAAGGGGCCCGAACCCAGCGCCACCCCGATCGCTTCGACAATCGCTGCGGGCTCGGCCATCCGCCCCGGACCATATTCGCCGCAGGCCATCTCCCCTTCGTCCGGGCCGACCATCACCACCCCATCGCCCCGCAGGACGGCGAGGTTCCGCTGCGTTGCAGGATGTTCCCACATCCGCACGTTCATCGCCGGAGCCACCAGCACCCGCTTGTCCGTCGCCAGAAGCAGGGTCGAAGCCAGATCATCCGCCCGCCCGGCTGCCATCTTGGCCAGCAGATCCGCCGTCGCCGGGGCTACCACCAACAAATCCGCCGCACGGCTGAGCTCGATATGCCCCATCTCGGCTTCGTCGGTCAGGTTGAAAAGCTCCTGATAGACCTTGGACTTCGCCAAAGCCCCCACGCTCAGCGGCGTCACAAACTCCGCCCCCGCACGGGTCAGGACCGGCACGACCGACCCGCCCGCCTTCTGGATCAGCCGGATCAGCTCCAAGGCCTTGTAGGCCGCGATCCCGCCACCGATGATCAGAAGTATGCGCTTGCCCGCCAGCATTCTGCACCCCCGCCAGCCACTTCCTCCTTCTATTGCGGCGAACGGGCCGGCACAACCTCGGCCGGTTCAGGCTTTCGGCAGGTAGGTACCGAAACTCCAGACATAGCCTTCGGCGTCGCGGCAGACGAACTCGCGGCTGCCATAGGGCTTGTCAGCCAGCGCCATAACCACCTCGGCCCCCGAGGCCACGACCCTCGCGTATAGGCCGTCGACATCCTCGGCGGCCAGATACACCGAGCTGCCTCCTGCCTTCCCGGGTTGCCCGACAATCCGACCGAAGTCGTCCTCGCGGTCCTGCCCGATCATGATCATCGCCGCGCCATACGACAGTTCGGCATGGTCGGGCGCGCCATCCGCCGGAGACCGCATGTGAACCTTGAAACCGACCGTACCGACCAGCCAATCGAGCGCAGCCTCGGCGTCGCGGTAGCGGAACGTGGGGAAAATGCGAGGTGCGTCGACCATGTCAGCCTCCTTTGCGATTGAAGGAACCATGGCCCTATGCCGCAAGCGTGTCTTGAAGAAATGAGACCTCCCGCCGTTACCAGGCCGCGGCCAGCCAGTCGCCGGGCGAGCGGTCGGACAGAGCGCGAAATTCACGGGTCAGATGGGCCTGATCGGCAAAGCCCGTCGCAGCAGCGATCTCGGCCCACCCAGGTCGTGCGGGGCCTCGCGCCATCCGACCCGCGGCGGCAAAACGGGCAATCCGGGCAACGTGCTTCGGCCCGATCCCGATCTCGTCGACAAAGCGGCGCGACAGGTGCTTGCGGCTCCAGCCAAGGGCGGCGGCCAGTGCCCCGATCCGCAACTGTCCGTCACGGGCCAGTATCGCGTGATAGGCCGCCTGGACCGGCGTCGCGGGCGCCACCCCCTGCGCGAGACGCCGCGCCACGAAGCTTTCTGCTAGGTCCAGCCGGGCCGAGGGAAACGGAGTCTCCGCCAACCTGTCACGAAGGCAGTCGATCTCGCGGTCGCCAAGATCGTCGACCGGAACGATCTGCTCGGCCATGTCCGCCAGCGAAGCCCCGAAGAACGCTCGCGCACCGATGGCCGTGAAGTCGATCTGCACGCAGGCCGCCTGCCCACACGACCGGATCAGCGCCGGACGCGTCGTAAGTCCCGCGGCAAAGCTCTGATATGTCTCGCTCTCTGCCGGATGACGCCCAAGCGCGATGCCGAACGGAGCCTGAAAGCCGATCATCAACGGTACGACCAGTGCCGCCGGCTCGCGCTGAAGCATCGGCATCGGTCCTGTCTCGGCGTAATCCGTCAAACGGACGACCAGCCCGGTCAATCCTGCAGAAGGCGGGCGCGATAGAAGGCGATAAGATGATGCTGAAGACATGAATCAGCATAGATCGCTATACACAGGCCGAACAACCTGGAACCGGCAGTCCCGGTCGCAGGTCGGCTTCTAAAGAAAGTGATGCACTTCCCGCGATTGCGCCTCAAGGCTGCGCCGCATCTTGGCGAAAGCCGCAGCTTCCAGCTGCCGCACGCGCTCTTTCGACAGGCCCAGCTCTTCGCCAAGCGACTCAAGCGTCCGCCCCTCGTCGCGAAGCTTGCGCTCTGCCACGATATAGCGCTCCCGCGCGTTCAGGCCCTGCAATGCGTGCTGCATCCAGCCGCGCAGAAGGTCCGCGTCATGCGACCCTTCGACTGCCTCGGCAGCCTGCATCCCGTCATCTTCAAGAACGTCGATCCACTCACGGCCGTCCTCGTCCGACGACTGCGTCGCGTTCAGCGAAAAGTCGCTGCCAGCGAGGCGGCCTTCCATCATTTCGACATCCGCAACCGACACCCCGACCTCGATTGCGACAAGCTGGCGCAGCTGCGACTGGTCGAGCATTTCGCCACGCTGAGCGGCCTCACGCTCAAGCTTCGCCTGCACCCGGCGCAGATTGAAGAACAACGCCTTCTGGCTGGAGGTCGAGCCCGTCCGCACCATCGACCAGTTCCGCATCACGTAGTCCTGGATGCCCGCCTTGATCCACCAGACCGCGTAGGTCGAGAACCGCACGCCCCGGTCCGGATCGAACTTGTCCGCCGCCTTCATCAGGCCCAGCGAGGCTTCCTGGATCAGATCGTTCATCGGCGCGCCATAGCGGCGGAACTTGGCCGCCATGCTGATCGCCAGCCGCATATAGGCCGTGATCAGCCGGTGCAGCGCCTGTTCGTCCCGCTGGTCCCGCCATGCGTAAGCCAGACGCAGTTCTGTCTCGGCATCAAGAAGCTCTGCCTTCATCGCTTGGCGCGACACGCCCCGGTCGATATATCCGTCAAGTGCCATGACCACCTCCAGATTGGCCGTCCGCGGCGTTTTCGCCTCTCTTTATGGTTGTTACGGAGCTTACGCGTGACCGGATCACTTCCGACCCTCACTCTTGTCATCGGCGGCGCACGGTCGGGGAAATCCGCCTATGCCGAGCGTCTTTTGACCGGATCGAACCGCCCCCGCCGCTACATCGCCACTGCCGAGGCTTGGGACGACGAGATGCGCGAACGGATCAGCCGCCACCGCAACGACCGCGGCCCGCGCTGGACCACTGTCGAAGCCCCGCTTGACCTTGCCACCGCCCTTGCCACCGCCACGCCTGACGAAGCCGTCCTCGTCGACTGCGCCACGCTCTGGCTCACCAACCACCTCCTCGCCGACCACGACCTCGATGCCGAAACCGCCAAACTCCTGACGGCCCTCGCCGCCTGCCCCGCCCCCGTCGTCGTTGTCTCCAACGAGACCGGCTGGGGCATCGTCCCCGACAACGCCCTCGCCCGCCGTTTCCGCGATGCGCAGGGCCGCCTCAACCAGACCCTGGCCGCCCGGGCCGACCGCGTCGTCACTGTTATCGCGGGCCTGCCCATGACACTGAAAGGCGCCCTGCCGTGACCCGCCTCTGGTGGGTGCGCCACGGCCCGACGCACACCAGGGCCTTCGCCGGCTGGCGCGACATCCCCGCCGATCTCTCCGACACCGCGGCCCTGGCCCGCCTCAACGCGCTCCTGCCCAGCGATGCCATCCTCGTCTCCTCCGACCTGATCCGCGCCGCCGCCACCGCCGACGCCATCGCCACCGGCCGCCACCGCCTGCCGCACGATCCTGCCTTGCGTGAGTTCCACTTCGGCGACTGGGACGGCCTTCCCTTCACCGAGGTCGCCGCCCGCTGGCCCGACCTCTCACGCCGCTACTGGGAGGAGCCGGGCCACACGAGCCCCCCGAACGGCGAAAGCTGGCATCAGGCCGCAGCCCGCATCAGCGCCGCCGCCGACGCCCTGATCGCCGCCCACAAAGGCCGCGACATCGTCATCGTCGCGCATTTTGGCGCGATCCTCACCCAATACGCCCGCGCCGCGGGGCTTTCGCCCTACAAAGCGCTCGCCCAACCCATCGACAATCTCTCCGTCACCGCGCTTGGCTACGACGGCACCCACTGGGACGTTGGCCTCATCAATCACCGTCCGTGATGGATCACCGCACAAATCATCGCTTTCCCTTTTCGCCTGTTGCTGGCTTTCTGCCGCCCGCAACAAAGGACAAGACGCATGACCTATGACCTCGTGATCGGCGACCGCGCCTATTCCAGCTGGTCCCTGCGCGGCTGGCTTCTGTTCGACGCGTTCGGCATTCCGGTGAAGACCCACTCCGCCCGCCTTTACACCGACGAGCTTGCCACCGTCCTCAAAGACTTCTTCCCCGGCCGCACCGCCCCCACCATGCGCACCCCAGACGGCGTCATCGTGCCCGAAACCATCGCCATCGCCGAGGAACTGGCCACGCGCCACCCCGACGCCGGTCTCTGGCCCGCAGACCCCAAAGCCCGCGCCACCGCCCGCGTCCTCGCCGCTGAAATGCATGCCGGCTTCACCGCCCTTCGCAGCTATTGCCCGATGAACCTCCGCGTCAGCTACACCGGCTGCCAGCCGCCGGACGACGTGCTGGCGGACCTCCGGCGCCTCGAAACCCTCTGGACCTGGGCGCGGCAGACGACCGGCTCCACCACCCCCTGGCTCTGCGGCGCCTATTCGGCAGCCGACGTCTTCTTCGCCCCCGTCGCCGCCCGCATCGCCACCTACAACCTGCCCGTCACCGCCGAGGCGATGGTCTACGTGGGCGCCCACCTTGCCCATCCCTCGTTCCGCCGCTGGCGCGCCATGGGCATGGTCGACGGCGCCGATCAGGACTACTACCGCCGCGACTATCCCCGCCGCGACTGGCCCGGCCCGGTCCGCCTTCTGGCCAAAGCCATCGACTCCACCGACACCGAAAACCAGACCTGCCCCTATTCCGGCGAACCCGTGACCCACGCGCTGGAGCTTTACGGACGCCGCTTCGGCTTCTGCAACGCCTTCTGCCGCGACAAGACCGTGGCCGATCCGGAAGCCTGGCCGAAATTCATGGCCCTTTACCACTCGTAAACCATTCCGCCCTACCCGTTAACCAAAGTGAAGACCGGTAGGGCGATATGCAGGCCGCAGAACGCGATCAAGGCATCGAAAAGGATCAGGCGGCACAGCCACCCCGCCTGACCCGCCTCACCTTTCAGCTTTGCCCAATTATCCCCGCCGGAGGCCCTTCGTCCGAGCCGGTTGCGCGCCCTTCGCGCGTAGAGGCGAGACAAAGAGTCTTCGCGCGGAACGCGCTCAATTCAACAACCGCCGACACGGCCCGGGCCACGACCGCATGACCGCCCGCACCTACACCGTCGCCTTTGAAGGCGTCGAAGCCCGCCTTGTCGAAGTACAATGCGCCGTCTCGCCCGGCTCGCCGAACTTCACGCTTGTGGGCCTCCCCGACAAGGCCGTGACCGAAGCCAAGGAACGCGTGCGCGCCGCACTCCAGGCGCTCTCCATCGCCCTTCCCGCCAAGCGCATCACCGTGAACCTCTCCCCCGCCGACCTGCCGAAGGAGGGCTCCCATTTCGACCTTCCCATCGCCGTCGCCCTCCTCGCGGCCCTCGAAATCATCCCGCGCGAGGATGTGGAAACCACCGTATCCCTGGGCGAGCTTTCCCTCGACGGCCGCCTCATCCAGGTCGCCGGCGCCCTTCCCGCCGCCATGGCCGCCGCCGTCGAAGACCGCGCCCTCCTTTGCCCGAAAGCCTGCGGCGCCGAAGCCGCCTGGGTCGGTGCCACCCAGGTCCTCGCCGCCGCCTCGCTGGAAGAGGTCCTCCACCACTACACCGGCCGCGCGCCCCTGACCCCCGCCGAAGCCGGAGAAGTCACGCGCGCCCAAAGCCCCCGCGATTTCCGCGAAGTAAAGGGCCAGGAACGCGCCAAGCGCGCCCTAGAAATCGCCGCCGCCGGGCGGCACCACCTCTTCATGGTCGGCACCCCCGGCTCGGGCAAGTCGATGCTCGCCGCCCGCCTCCCCGGCATCCTGCCGCTCCTCTCCGCCCCCGAGGCGCTGGAAACCTCGATGATCCACTCCCTCGCGGGTCTCCTGACCGAAGGCGGCATCTCGCGTGACCGGCCCTTCCGCGAACCGCACCACACGGCCTCCATGGCCGCCATCGTTGGCGGCGGGCGGGGTGCGAAGCCCGGCGAAATCAGCCTGGCGCACAACGGCGTCCTCTTCCTCGACGAATTCCCCGAATTCCCCCGCACCGTCCTCGACACCCTCCGCCAGCCGATCGAGACCGGCTCTGTCATGGTCGCCCGCGCCAACGCCCACATCCGCTACCCCTGCAAGTTCCTCCTCATCGCCGCCGCCAACCCCTGCAAATGCGGCTATCTCTCCGACCCCAACCGCGCTTGCGGCCGCGCCCCGATCTGTGGCGAGGACTACCTCGGCCGCATCTCCGGCCCCCTGATGGACCGCTTCGACCTCCGCGTCGAAGTCCCGCCCGTGGCCTTTGCCGACCTCGACCTCCCCGCCTCGGGCGACAGCTCCACCGCCATCGCCGAGCGCGTGGCCCAGGCCCGCGACCTCCAGACCGCCCGCTTCGCCGACCACCCCGACCTTCGTGTCAACGCCGACCTCGAAGGCAAGACGCTCGAGGATCACGCCTCCCCCGACCCCGAGGGCCGCGAACTCATCGCAAGGGTCGCCGAACGCATGGGCCTTTCGGCACGCGGCTACCACCGCGTCCTCCGCGTGGCCCGCACCATTGCCGATCTCGACGGCAGCGCCACCGTCCGCAAACCCCATATCGCCGAAGCCATCAGCTTCCGCCTCTCCTCCGCCGTGGGCGGCCTCTGACATCAGCCCATACCCCACAAGGGCTTGCTCATTGCCAAATACTCCCGCCGGAGGCATCCGGTCTCCCAACCCTCACCCGGCCCGGCGCTCATCCGCGGCAGCGCCGCCGAGCGGGGGCTCGATGCCCCCCGAGGCGGCTCCCCCGTTCAGAGAAATCCCCTTCCCTTCCACGATTTCCCCCGTATAGTCGCGCCCCATGACCAACGGGCACCACATCCAGACCGCTTCCAGGGCTTTCCGCCCTGCAGCTGCCCTTGGCCTTCTCCTTCTTAGCCGCCTCTGAGCGTGCCCCAGGGCGCGACCGCTCAGAGGTGACCAGCGCCCGGCAACGCACCGCAGCTAAGAAAACAGGACCACTGAAATGACCAATTCCGCTCAAGACAAGGTCGTCATCTTCGACACCACTCTGCGCGACGGTGAGCAATCTCCCGGCGCAACGATGACCCACGAAGAGAAGCTCGAGATCGCCACGCTTCTGGACGAAATGGGCGTCGACATCATCGAGGCGGGCTTCCCCATCGCCTCCGAAGGCGACTTCACCGCCGTCAGCGAAATCGCAAAGCGCGCGAAGACCTCCACGATCTGCGGCCTCGCCCGCGCCAATACCAAGGACATCGACCGCTGCTGGGAGGCGGTGAAGCACGCCAGGTCCCCCCGCATCCACACCTTCATCGGCACCTCGCCCTTGCACCGCGCAATCCCGAACCTCGACATGGACCAGATGGCCGAGCGGATCCACGACACCGTGACCCACGCCCGGAACCTCTGCGACAATGTCCAGTGGTCCCCGATGGACGCGACCCGCACCGAGCATGACTACCTCTGCCGGGTCGTGGAAATCGCCATCAAGGCCGGGGCCACGACGATCAACATCCCCGACACGGTGGGCTACACCTACCCGATGGAGTCCGCGAAGATCATCGCGATGCTTCTGGAGCGGGTGCCGGGAGCAGACGAGATCGTCTTCGCGACCCACTGCCACAACGACCTTGGCATGGCCACCGCCAACGCCCTTGCGGCGGTCGAAGCAGGCGCCCGGCAGATCGAGTGCACGATCAACGGCCTCGGCGAACGCGCCGGGAACACCGCGCTGGAAGAGGTCGTGATGGCGATGCGGGTCAGGAACGACATCCTGCCCTTCCGCACCGGGATCGACACTACGAAGATCATGAACCTCAGCCGCCGGGTTTCCCAGGTCTCGGGCTTCCCGGTCCAGTTCAACAAGGCCATCGTCGGCAAGAACGCCTTCCTGCACGAGTCCGGCATCCACCAGGATGGCGTCCTGAAGAACGTCCAGACGTTCGAGATCATGCGGCCCGAGGATATCGGGCTGTCGCAGGCCAACATCGCGATGGGGAAGCACTCCGGCCGCGCTGCCCTCCGGGCCAAGCTGAAGGAGCTGGGGTTCGAGCTTGCCGACAACCAGCTGAACGACGTCTTCGTCCGGTTCAAGGCTTTGGCCGACCGCAAGAAGGAAGTCTACGACGACGACCTGATCGCCTTGGTCTCGGACGAGCAGACGAACGACGCCTACGAATACCTCCAGCTCAGGAAGCTGAAGGTCGTCTGCGGCACCGAAGGCCCGCAGGAGGCCGAGATGGTGCTGGCGATCGACGGGGTCGAGCACAAGATTGACGCGACGGGCGACGGGCCGGTGGATGCGGCCTTCATGTGCGTGAAGATGCTCTTCCCACACAAGGCGCGGCTTGCGGTCTACCAGGTCCATGCGGTGACCGAGGGGACGGATGCTCAGGCGACGGTCAGCGTCCGGTTGGAGGAGGACGGGCGGATTGTGACCGGCTCCTCGGCCGATACCGATACGATCGTGGCCTCGACGCGGGCCTATATCAACGCCCTCAACCGCCTCATCATCCGGCGCCAGAAGACCGCTCCGGGCGAGGACGTCAAGACGGTCACCTATCACGCCGAGTAGGGACAGACCCCGGCGTAACTCTGAGTTACGCCGGGGTATTTCTATTTAATTTCAAAGGCTTAGACTTAGCCGTTCAGCTTTCCTTAACCTCTGCACGCCCCGCCCCCCGCAGATGATCGATGAAGGCCCGCAAGGGTGGCGGGGGCAGGCGGCGGCTGGGGTAGTAGAGCTGGCAGCCGGGATAGGGTGGGGTCCAGTCCTCCAGAAGCCGGACCAGACGGCCTGAGGCAAAGTCGGCCGCGACTTCGGCCTCGAAGAAGAAACCCACCGCAAGGCCCGCCCGCGCCGCATCCCGGCGGAGAGCGGTGTTTTCCGTCAGAAGCGGGCCAGCGACGGCAATCCGCAACGCCTCGTCCCCCTTCTCGAATTCCCACCGATAGGGCGTGCCAGTGGAGGGGGTAAGCGTCACCAGGCACCGATGCTGATCCAGATCGCGTGGGTGAACGGGCGTCGGGTGCGCCGCAAGATAGGCGGGCGCGGCAGCGGCGGCCATGCGGAGGTCGCCGCCAAACGGAACGCCGATCATGTCGGCCTCCAGCCGTTCGGTCAGCCGGATACCGGCATCGAAGCCTTGCGAGACGATGTCGACCAGCGCATCGCTGGCAACGACCTCCAGCGAGACCCTTGGGTAGCGGGTCAGAAACCCGGGGATCAGCGCCGACAACATCGGGATCGCCACACGGGCCGTGTTGAGCCGCAGGGGACCTGCAACCTCACCCGCCGCCGCGAAAGTGGCATCCATCACGCCATCAAGGTCGTCGAGCACCGGCAAAAGCCGTTCGGCCAGCGCCTGCCCGGCATGGCTAGGCGCCACGCTGCGGGTGGTGCGGTTCAGAAGGCGCTGGCCCAGACGTTCTTCAAGGCTGCGGATCATCTGGCTGAGAGCAGAGGGCGAAATCCCCAGGCCCTCGGCCGCGCGAGTAAAACTGCCGTGCCGGACGACCGCCGCGAAGGCCCGAAGCTCGGTGTAGTCACTGCCGCGCATTGTTTACCCTGACTTCATTAGCCATTAAGATAATGTCGGATTATCGCAGAATTCCTGCCGTGACATAAGGGGCCTTCGACAACGAACGGAGGCAGTTATGTGGAAACGATTGAGCGCCTGGCTGGATGCCGATCTTGCGATGCAGCAGTTGACCCATCTGGACGACCGGCTCTTGGCCGACATGGGGCTGGAGCGGGAGAGCATGCGCGAACGTGTGGTCAGGCGGCAGACCGAGCTGGAGAACGCAGACCGCCAAGTGGACGGCCACACGATGGACTTCCGGCTGGAATGCCGCTGCTGACGCCGGACCCTTCCAAGGGTCCGGACCGAAGCCTTCAAAGGCTTCGTTGCGTTTCCTTCAAAGGAAACGCTTACCCGCTCTTCATCTCCTGCAGCGTGTTCCCCCCATCCACCACCAGCATCGCGCCCGTGACGTATGACGCGGCGTCCGAAGCCAGGAACAGGGCGCAGGCGGCGACTTCGTCAGGCGTCCCGGCCCGGCCCACGGGGGTGCGGCGGCCCAGGCGCAGCTCGATGCGGCTGCTGCTGTCGGTAGCGATCCAGCCGGGGAGGATCGCGTTGCAGGTGATGCCCCGCCCCCCGTACTCCAGGGCGATGGACCTCGTCATCCCGGTTACCGCGGCCTTGGCCGTTGCGTAGCCAGACGAGCCGTCGATGGTCACGACCGGACCGGTGACCGAGGAGATGTTGACGATTCGCCCATAGCCGCGTGCAGCCATCCCCGGCAGTGCGGCCCGGCAGCAGTGGAAGGTGGTGTTGATGTTCAGGCCCATGTGATGCGCCCAGTCTGCATCGGTCTGGTCCGCCAGATGCCCGCGCTTCATCCGCTTGCCGGTCTGCACCATGCCCGCGTTGTTCACCAGAATCTCGACCGGGCCAAGCCTGGCCTCGACAGCGGCGAAGAGCGCCGTCGCCTGCGCCGGATCGGTCAGATCGGCGATGTGGGAGAAGACCGAAAGCTCGGTAGCGCGGTCGTGGATACGCCCGGTCGTGGCGGTGACGGCCACCTTTGCGCCCGCACCGGCAAGGGCCCTGGCAATGGCGAATCCGATTCCCCCCGCCGCACCCGCGCCGGTCACCAGCGCAACCCGTCCTGCAACCCCCGTCATGTGCAAACCCCCTGCTGTTCCTGTCAAGAAGAGTGCCATATCGGATAAGTGCAAGAAACAACTTTGGAGTGACCGCAAATGACTATACAAATATCTGATTAGTGCATGCACGCGGAAATGAGCGGATTGCCGGTAGCAGGGCTTTCGCTCAGCCCCACAAGGGTCATATAAGAAGACGCCCGTCGGGAAGCTCCTCGACTCGGGCGTATGCCTATTGCCCATCGTGAAGGACCATCAATGTCGCTTTTCCCAAGCCTGTTTTCATCGGACATGGCCATCGATCTCGGGACCGCAAACACACTGGTCTACATCAGGGGCAAGGGGATCGTTCTCAACGAACCATCCGTCGTCGCCTATCACAACAAGGACGGCAAGAAGCAGGTCCTTGCCGTGGGCGAGGATGCGAAGCTCATGCTGGGCCGGACCCCCGGCACCATCGAGGCGATCCGCCCGATGCGCGACGGGGTGATCGCCGACTTTGAAGCGGCGGAAGAGATGATCAAGCATTTCATCCGCAAGGTGCACAAGCGCTCGACCATCTCGAAGCCCAAGATCATCGTCTGCGTGCCGCACGGTGCGACGCCGGTGGAAAAGCGGGCGATCCGGCAGTCGGTGCTGTCGGCCGGGGCCAAGCGGGCGGGGCTGATCGCCGAGCCGATCGCCGCGGCGATTGGCGCGGGGATGCCGATCACCGAACCGACCGGCAACATGGTCGTCGACATCGGCGGGGGGACGACGGAAGTGGCGGTCCTGTCGCTTGGCGACATCGTCTATGCGCGGTCGGTCCGCGTGGGCGGCGACCGGATGGATGAGGCGATCGTGAACTACCTTCGCCGTCACCAGAACCTTCTGATCGGCGAATCGACCGCCGAGCGGATCAAGACCTCGATCGGGACGGCGCGGATGCCGGATGACGGGCGCGGGTCCTCGATGACGATCCGGGGGCGCGACCTGCTGAACGGCGTGCCGAAGGAAACCGAGATCAACCAGGCCCAGGTTGCCGAAGCCTTGGCCGAACCCGTGCAGCAGATCTGCGACGCGGTTATGCAGGCGTTGGAGGCCACCCCGCCGGACCTCGCGGCGGACATCGTCGACCGCGGCGTGATGCTGACGGGGGGCGGTGCGCTTCTGGGCGAGCTGGACCTCAGCTTGCGCGAACAGACCGGGCTTTCGATCAGCGTGGCCAACGAGTCACTGAATTGTGTTGCGCTTGGCACCGGGAAAGCGCTGGAATATGAGAAGCAGCTTCGGCATGTGATCGATTACGACACCTGAGCTGCCTCGCAACGCGCGCGGCAAAAGAAGGCTGACCCGTGGCCAAGGCACGCACTGCACCGGAAGAGTTCTCGCGCCCGCTGCGCAGGCTTTTGGTCTGGATCGCATTGCTGTTCCTGTTCGCGATCTTCATCCTGTGGCGGATCGACAGCCCGCGCGTGGAACGCTTCCGCGCAGGGATCATCGACGCGGTGGTGCCGAACTTCGACTGGGCGATGAAGCCGGTGACGGCGGTTGCCGGGATGATCGACGATTTCCAGTCCTACACGCGGATCTACGAGCAGAACCAGGAGCTGAAGCGCGAGCTGCAGCAGATGAAGGCCTGGAAAGAGGCGGCGCTGCAACTGGAGCAGAAGAACGCGCGGCTTCTGGACCTGAACAAGGTGCGGCTTGACCCGAAGTTCACCTATGTGACGGGCGTGGTCATGGCCGACAGCGGGAGCCCGTTCCGGCAGTCGGTCCTGCTGAACGTCGGCGCGCGGGACGGGATTCGCGATGGCTGGGCGACGATGGACGGGATCGGGCTGGTGGGCCGGATTTCGGGCGTGGGCGAGCGGACGGCACGGGTGATCCTGATCACGGATTCGAACAGCCGGATTCCGGTGACGATCCAACCTTCGGGGCAGAAGGCGCTGCTTAGTGGTGACAACTCGCCGCTGCCGCCGCTGGAGTTCATCGAAGACACCGATGAAGTACGTCCGGGTGATCGGGTGGTGACCTCGGGCGACGGCGGGGTGTTCCCGGCGGGGCTTCTGGTGGGCCAGGTGGCGCTTGGGACCGACAAGCGGTTGCGGGTGGTGCTTGCGGCGGATTACCAGCGGCTGGAGTTCCTGCGGGTTCTGCGGAGCCATGAGCTGGAGCCGATAACCGATCCCGGCAATCTGGTAGCGCCTCCGGCGACGCTGCCAGTGCCCGACACCTCGGCCGGGGCGGCCGAAGCGGCTGCGGGGGCGCAACCGGTGCCGACGGAAGGGGGCGACGTCGAGGCGGCGGGGTCAGGCGCGGCTGAAGGGCCCGAACCGGGGGCCGGGGATGGTTGACTTCTGGCGATCCGAGCATCTGGTCTTCCGCGGGCTCTTCGTCGTCATCGCGCTGGTCCTGCTGTTCCTCCGTCTTCTGCCCCTGGGCAGCGCGCCCGGGGCCCTGCCCGGACCGGACCTTCTGCTCTGCATGATCATGGCGTGGATCGTCCGCCGCCCCGACTTTCTGCCGATGCCGCTGATTCTGGTGGTGATCCTGGCCGAGGACCTCATCCTGATGCGCCCGCCGGGCCTTTGGACCGCCATCGTCATCATCGCGACGGAGTTCCTCCGGTCGCGCATCGCGCTGACGCGGGAGCTGAGCTTCCTAGTGGAATGGCTGCTGATCGCGGGCGTGATGCTGGGCATGATGCTGGCCTACCGGCTGGTGCTTGGCATTGCCTTCGTGCCCCAGCCGCCCTTCGGGTTCGCCATCGTACAGGTCCTGTGGTCGATTGCGGTCTATCCGGTGGTCGTGGCCCTTTCGCGCCTGGCGCTTGACTTGCGCAAACCAGCGACCGGCGAGGTCGACAGCTTGGGGAGACGGTTGTGAGACGGACGGCCCGCGACACCGAGGAGAGCAACCGCACGCTCAACCGCCGCACCCTGATGCTTGGGGGCGCGATGGCTGCCATGGTGGCCGTGCTGGGCGCCCGGATGCGCTATCTGCAGGTCGACCAGGCCGATGAGTTCAGGCTTCTGGCCGAGGAAAACCGGATCAACATCCGGCTGATCCCGCCCGAGCGCGGGCTGATCCAGGACCGCAACGGCAAGCTTATCGCCGCGAACGAACAGAACTACCGCGTCGTCATCACCCGCGAAGCGGCTGGCGATGTCGAGCTTATCATGCGGCGGCTGGCGACCATCATTCCGATGACCGCGGAAGAACTCCAACAGGCGATCGAAGAGGTGAACTCGCTTAGCGCCTTCGTTCCGGTCACGGTCGCGGAACGGCTAAGCTGGGACGACTTCTCGAAAGTCGCAGTAAACGCCCCCGCCCTGCCAGGCGTCATTCCCGAGGTTGGTCAGTCCCGCCGCTACCCCCTTGATTTCGACTTCGCGCATGTCGTGGGCTACGTGGGCCCGGTCAGCGAAAAGGACCTTGAGGAGCTGGAGGCCCCCGACCCGCTTCTGAAGATCCCCAAGTTCCAGATCGGCAAGATCGGGGTCGAGAAATGGATGGAAGACACGCTCCGCGGTGAAGCCGGCACAAAGCGGATCGAGGTGAACTCGGCCGGCCGCGTGATGCGCGAGCTCGAGCGGGAGGAAGGCAATCCCGGAACCGACATCCGCCTGACCATCGATGCCGATGTGCAGAACTTCGCCCAGGCGCGGCTTGGCGAGGAAAGCGCCGCCGCCATCGTGATCGACGTGACGAACGGCGACCTCATCTGCATCGCCTCGTCGCCGTCGTTCGACCCGAACCTCTTCGTGCGCGGGATCAGCCACTCCGACTACAACGCACTGACCGAGAACGATCACCGGCCGCTCGCGAACAAGACCGTCTCGGGCGCCTATCCGCCGGGGTCGACCTTCAAGATGGTGACTGCGCTGGCCGCTTTGGGGGCGGGGGTCGCCAATGCCGACACCAAAGTCAGCTGCCCCGGTCACATCGTGTTTGGCGAACGCCGGTTCCACTGCTGGAAGCGGGCGGGCCACGGTACCGTTCGGCTGACGCGCAGCCTTTCAGAAAGTTGCGACGTCTTCTACTACGAGATGGCCCAGGAAGTCGGGATCGACAAGATCGCCGAGATGGGGCGGAAGCTCGGCCTCGGCCAGCGCTTCGACATTCCGATGTCGGCGGTCACCGAAGGGGTCATGCCGAACAAGCAGTGGAAGCTTGAGCGCTACAAGCAGGATTGGCGGATCGGCGACACGATCAACGCCTCCATCGGCCAGGGCTATGTGCTGACCTCGCCCCTGCAGCTTGCCGTCATGACCGCGCGGATCGCCAGCGGCCGGGCCGTCACCCCGCGGCTGGTGCGGATGATCCGCAATCAGGAACTGCCGGTGCCCGAGGCCCCGCCGCTCGACATCCCGCCCGAACATCTGGCAGCTGTGCGCTTCGGGATGCACGAGGTGGTGAACGGCGAGCGTGGCACCGCCAAGTCCAGCCGGGTCGTCGACCCGACGATGGTGATGGCGGGCAAGACCGGGACCAGCCAGGTCCGGAACATCACCAAGGCCGAACGCGAGGCCGGGGTGATCGCCAACGAAGACCTGCCCTGGAACCGGCGCGACCATGCGCTGTTCGTGGGCTACGCGCCCTATGACGCGCCGCGCTATGCCGTGGCCGTTGTGGTGGAACATGGCGGCGGCGGCTCGGTCGCCGCGGCTCCGATCGCACGCGACATCCTGCTTAGGGCATTGTCCGACGGCCTGCCTTCGCTGGAAGCCTACCCGTCCAGCCAGCGGGGCCGGATCGAGACGATGCTGAAGGAACTTCCGCTCCGCGATCCGGTGACCGGGATCACCCCGGTCAAGACCGAAACGTAGGGGTGGCGCGATGAGTTTCCTGGAATACAACGTCAAGTATGCCCCAACCGGCCTTCGGAAAGTCCTGTACCTGAACTGGCCACTGGTGCTTCTGGTCACCGCCGTCGCATCGGTCGGGTTCCTGATGCTTTACTCCATCGCCGGCGGCAGGCTTGACACCTGGGCGCGGCCCCAGATGGAACGCTTCGCGGTCGGCATGATCCTGATGTTCGTCGTCGCGATGATCCCGATCTGGTTCTGGCGGTCGATGGCGGGGATAGCTTACCTGGTGGCCTTCGTCCTCCTCCTCTTCGTCGAGTTCTTCGGTGATGTCGGCATGGGCGCGCAGCGCTGGATCGACTTTGGCTTCATCCGCCTGCAGCCCTCCGAGATGATGAAGTTCACTTTGGTGATGGTGCTGGCGGCCTACTACGACTGGCTTGACCCCAGGCGCCTCTCACGGCCGCTTTACGTGCTGATCCCGGTCCTCTTGATCGTCGTGCCTACGGTGCTGGTTCTGCTGCAACCGAACCTTGGCACAGCGCTTATGCTGATCCTGGCAGGGGCCACGGTGATGTTCGCGGCAGGTGTAAGCCTTTGGTATTTCGGCGCGGTGATCGCGTTGGGCGTGGCCGCGGTGGTCGGCGTCTTCACCCTGCGTGGCACGCCCTGGCAGTTCCTGCATGACTACCAGTATGCGCGGATCGATACGTTCCTTGACCCTGGCGCCGACCCGCTGGGCGCAGGGTACAACATCATCCAGGCCAAGATCGCGCTGGGGTCGGGGGGGTGGAGCGGCAAGGGCTTCATGCAGGGCACGCAAAGCCGGCTGAACTTCCTGCCCGAGAAGCATACCGACTTCATCTTCACCACCCTGGCAGAAGAGTTCGGCTTCATCGGGGCCTTCTCGCTTCTGGCGCTTTACGCGCTGATCATCGGCTTCTGCCTGGTCGCGGCGTTCCAGAACCGTGATCGGTTCTCGGCTTTGCTGATCGTCGGGGTGGCCGCGAACTTCTTCTTCTACATCGCGGTGAACCTGTCGATGGTGATGGGCCTGGCCCCGGTCGTTGGGGTGCCGCTGCCGCTTCTCAGCTACGGGGGGTCGGCGATGATGGTGCTTCTGGTGGGCTTTGGCCTCGTGCAAAGCGCGCATGTGCACAGGCCGAGGTAAGCCATGACAACGGTCCTCTTCGCGGTTCCCGGCCTTTGGGCCGACTATCAGGCAGAGCTCCCGAAGGCACTGGCAGAGGCGGGCGTTGCCGCTGAGGTGGTGACCGAGGCCGCGCCCGAGACGGTGGACTATATCGTTTACGCCCCCTCTTCTCCCCTGCAGGATTTCTCGCCCTATACCCGTGCCAAGGCGGTCCTCAGCCTCTGGGCCGGGGTGGAGCGGATCGTCGGCAATGCCAGTCTCACACGGCCCTTGTGCCGGATGGTCGATCCGGGCCTGACCGAGGGCATGGTGGAATGGGTGGTCGGCCACACGCTCCGCCATCATCTGGGGATGGACCGGCATACCGTGAACCCCGGCCACGCCTGGGACCCGACCTGCCCGCCCCTGGCGCGCGAGCGGCCTGTGACGGTTCTGGGGATGGGCGCACTGGGATCGGCTTGCGCCGAGGCACTGAGGGCGCTCAACTTCCCGGTCACCGGGTGGAGCCGGACTGCAAAGCCCGGTTGCCTCCACGGCGAGGATGGCTTGCGAAAGGCGCTCGCGGGGGCAGAGATCGTAGTGACGCTGCTGCCGAAGACGCCCGAGACAGAGAACCTCCTGAACGCCGAACGCCTGGCCCTGATGCCCAAGGGTGCGGTGATCCTGAACCCCGGCCGCGGGGCGCTGATCGATGACGACGCGCTTCTGGCGGCACTCGACGCGGGGCATATCGGCCATGCCACGCTGGATGTCTTCCGCGTCGAACCCCTGCCGCCGGATCACCCCTACTGGACCCATCCGCGCGTCACGGTGACACCCCACATCGCCGCCGATACCCGGGCATCGTCGGCCGCCCGGGTGATTGCCGAGAACATCCGCAGGGGCGAGGCGGGTGAGCCTTTCCTGCACCTCGTAGACCGCGCGCGGGGCTACTGACCGCCGGGTGGGGGTTCGCCGCAACGAAACCAGCCCGCACCTCCCCTCCCCCTCCGTGGGGAGGGGCCGGGGGTGGGGGGCACCCGACCCATCCCGCTTTAGCACCTTGTTGACAGACGAGTCGCCGATCGCGGTTAACGCCCGAAAAGCGAGACGCGAGGGGAGACGGAAACAAGATGAAAGAAAGACAGAACCAAGATCATCAACTTGTCCGAACGGTACAAGATTAACACTGCGTTCTCAAGGGGTTGGAAACCCTTGGGGCCCCCGCCGAATGCCCCTCGGATTTTTCCCGTTCGCATTTCGTTAACCCGACCGCAAAGCGACTCCCGTCCATCCGCGTAAGGCCCTGTCGCGGGGGCTTGCGGAACCAGCCCGACCTGTGAATGAATGATCAAATTCACGGACCACAGTCCGTGACCTGGGGAGACTGATCGGATGCGGTCTGAGCCGCAAGACATCGCGCAAGGCCCGTGCTGGCCGCGCAAGCCCGAGTTCGGTGGAGCGTTGCGGGCTTACCCCCCGTGCTCGACTTGGGGCTGCAGCCCCGAACCAACATCCGATATTTGAAAGAGGCAAAATATGCCCGGAAATCTGACACTTGAAGAACTGAAGACCGCCGTGAAGCGTGGCGAGATCGACACCGTCATCGCCGCCGGGATCGATATGCAGGGCCGCCTGATGGGCAAGCGCTTCCACGCTCAGTTCTTCGTCGACGGCGGCTGGGAAGAGACCCACTGCTGCAACTATCTGCTGACCGTGGACATGGAAATGAACACGGTCCAGGGCTACAAATCCTCAAGCTGGGAGACGGGCTACGGCGACTACACCCTGAAGCCCGACCTCTCGACCCTCCGCCGCATCCCCTGGCTCCCCGGCACTGCGCTGGTGCTGGGCGACACGCAGGACCACGCAACCCACGCCGACGTGCCGCACGCCCCCCGGTCGATCCTGAAGGCCCAGGTCGCCCGCGCCCGCGCTATGGGTTTCGAGCCGATGATGGCCACCGAGCTGGAGTTCTATCTCTTTGAGAACTCATACGAAAACCTGCGCGACGGGGGAGTGAATGCCCTGCGGACCGTGGGCGGCTACAACGAGGATTACCACATCTTCCAGACGACCAAGGAAGAAGACGTGATGCGGGCAATCCGCAACGGTCTTTTTGGCGCGGGCATCCCGGTCGAGAACTCCAAGGGCGAGGCGGAGGCCGGGCAGGAAGAGATCAACTATCGGTATTCGGACGCTTTGGATACCGCCGACAACCACGTGATCATCAAGAACGCGATCAAGGAAATCGCCTGGAGCAAAGACAAGTCCGTAACTTTCATGGCGAAATACGACCACCGCCGGGCGGGATCGTCGAGCCATATCCACCAGAGCCTCTGGTCGAAGGACGGGAAGGCGAGCTTTGCCGACAAGAGGGATCACCACGGCATGTCCGAGGTGATGAAGCACTACCTGGCGGGTCAACTGCACCATGCCCAGGAAATCACTGCATTTCTGGCGCCCTACGTGAACAGCTACAAGCGCTTCACCATCGGGATGTTTGCCCCGACCAAGGCCGTCTGGAGTGCGGACAACCGCACGGCGGGCTTCCGGGTCTGCGGGGCGCATACCAAGGCAGTGCGGGTGGAGTGCCGGATTCCAGGGTCTGACGTGAACCCCTATCTGGCCTGCGCGGCGCTGCTGGCGGCAGGGCTGGACGGGATCGAGAAGAAGATGGAGCTGGAGCCCGAGATGAAGGGCGACATGTACATGACCAAGGGCATCCGTGAGATCCCGCATACCTTGCGCGAAGCGGCGGTGCTGATGAACGGCTCCAAGATGCTGCGGGGCGCCTTTGGCGACGATGTGATCGACCACTACCACCATGCCGCCCAGTGGGAGATTTCGGAGACCGACCGCGTGGTCACCGACTTCGAACGCGAGCGGCTTCTGGAGCGCGCTTAAGATGATCACGGGCATCGACCATGTCGTGCTAACGGTTCGCGACCCCGAGGCCGCCGCTGCCTTTTACGCGCACGCCTTCGGTGTTGAAATCGTCCGCTTCGGCAATGGTCGTGTCGCTTTGCAAACCGGACAGCAGAAGATCAATCTGCAATCGCTCGGTCAGGAAACCCGGAACCATGCCGCGATTGGTTGTGGCGATCTCTGTTTGCTGACCGATGTTGCCCTTGAGCGTTGGGTCACAAGCCTTGCCGACAAGGGTATTGCTATCATCGAAGGCCCTGTGACCAAAACTGGCGCACGCGGGCCATTCCTCTCAATTTACCTCAATGACCCGGACGGCAATCTGATCGAGATCAGTCGCTATCCCGATCTTGCGACCAACGGAGCCCACCCATGAAACCAATCGAACTCGTCTCTCCTGTCGATGGCCGTGTCTACGCCGAGCGGATGCCGCTTTCCGCTGCCGCTGCCGATGCCGTGGTCGCCCGCGCGAAGGGCGCGCAGAAGGCTTGGGCGGCTCGGCCCTTGGCGGAGCGGATTGCCCTTGTCAAAGCTGGCGTCACCAAGCTGAACGCCATGAAAGACGTGGTGGTCGAGGAGACCGCCTGGCAGATGGGCCGCCCGACCCGCTATGGCGGCGAGTTCGGCGGAGTGAATGCGCGGACGGACTATATGTCCGAGATAGCGGCGGCGACTTTGGCCCCGCATATGGTTGAGGATTCAGACAAATTCCGCCGTTACCTCGCCCGCGAACCGGTTGGTGTCGTCTTTATCATCGCGCCCTGGAACTACCCTTACCTGACCACGATCAACACCCTCGTCCCGGCTCTGATCGCGGGGAATACGGTGGTGCTGAAGCATGCCTCGCAAACCCTGCTGGTTGGCGAGCGTCTGGCCGAGGCCTTCCATGCGGCGGGTGTGCCGCAGGATGTGTTCCAGAACGTGGTGTTGGACCACGCCACCACCGAGCGGCTGATCGGCGCGCGGTCGTTTGGGTTCGTGAACTTCACGGGCTCGGTCGGTGGCGGCCAGGCCATCGAGCGGGCTGCGGCGGGGACGTTTACCCCCCTTGGGCTGGAGCTTGGGGGCAAGGACCCAGGCTATGTGCGCGAGGACGCTGATCTGGAGCTCGCCGTCGACGTGCTGATGGACGGCGCGATGTACAACGCCGGGCAGTGCTGCTGCGGGATCGAGCGGATCTATGTCCACGAGAAGCTTTACGACAGTTTCGTCGAGAAATCCGTGGCCTGGGTTGGCCAGCTGAGGCTTGGCAATCCGTTCGACGCCGCGACCACGCTTGGTCCGATGGCGCACAAGCGGTTCGCGCAGACTGTGCGCGACCAGACCGCCGAGGCGATTGCGGCGGGGGCGAAGCCTCTCTTGGACCCGAAGAAGTTCGCCGATGACGGCGGGGCGTATCTCGCGCCGCAGATCCTGGTGAATGTCGATCATTCGATGCGGGTGATGAAGGAGGAAAGCTTCGGCCCGGTGGTCGGCATCATGCCGGTCAAGACCGACGCCGAGGCGATCCGGCTGATGAACGACTCTCCTTACGGTCTGACGGCCAGCATCTGGACCAAAGACTACGACACCGCCGCGGCGCTTGGGGCTCAGGTTGAGACCGGGACGGTCTTCATGAACCGGGCCGACTACCTTGACCCGGCGCTGACCTGGACCGGGGTCAAGGACACTGGGCGGGGGACGTCGCTGAGCTACCTCGGGTTCCATTCGGTGACCCGGCCGAAATCCTATCATCTGAAGAAAGTCTGAGACATGACCCACAACGTACCCAGCCGGAACTGGTCCTACCCGACCGCAATCAAGTTCGGCGTCGGCCGGATTTCGGAGCTTGCCGATCATGTCAAGTCCGTCGGGCTGAAGGCCCCGCTCCTGGTCACTGACAAGGCGCTGGCCCCGCTGCCGATCACGGCGGCGGCGCTGGATGTGCTGGAGAAGGCGGGGCTTGGCCGGGCGGTTTTTTCCGAGGTCGACCCGAACCCGAACGAGATGAACATGGCCGCCGGGATTGCCGTCTACAAGGCGGGCAAGCATGACGGGGTGATCTGCTTCGGCGGGGGCTCCGCGCTTGACCTTGGCAAGATGATCGCGCTGATGGCGAACCAGAAGCCCAAGCTTTCGGTCTGGGATCTTGAGGATATCGACGACTGGTACACCCGCGCCGATGCCTCGAAAATCGCGCCGGTCGTTGCGGTGCCGACGACGGCTGGGACAGGGTCCGAGGTTGGCCGGGCGGGGGTGCTGACGAACAGCGCGACCCATATCAAGAAGATCATCTTCCACCCCGCCCTGATGCCGAAGGTCACGATCTGCGACCCGGCGCTGACGGTGGGCATGCCGAAGTTCATCACCGCAGGCACCGGCATGGACGCGCTGGCGCATTGCCTGGAGGCCTATTGCTCGCCCTTCTATCACCCGCTGAGCCAGGGCATTGCGGTGGAGGGGATGCGGCTGGTGTTCGAGAACCTGCCGAAGGCCTACAAGCACCCCGACGACCTTGAGGCCCGTGCGCACATGATGTCGGCGGCGGCGATGGGGGCGGTGGCGTTCCAGAAGGGGCTGGGGGCGATCCATTCCCTTAGCCACCCGATCGGGGCGATCTACAACACCCACCACGGCACGACGAATGCCGTGGTCATGCCGATGGTGTTGGACTTCAACCGGAAGGCGGTGAAGGACAAGCTGGCGGCAGCGGCGGCCTATTGCGGGATCAAGGGTGGGTTCAAGGGCTTCCGGTCGCGGATCATGGACCTGCGGGCGGAGCTGAACATCCCGGAGACCCTGACGAAGCTTGGGGTGAAGAACCCCGATCTCGACATGCTGACCAAGATGGCGCTGGAGGATCCGACCGCCGGGGCAAACCCGGTGAAGATGACGAAGAAGAACACCCGGGCGCTTTACGAGGCGTGCATGTAGGGACCGGCCCGCCAGGGTTTCGGCCCTGGCGGGCGTTTAGGACCGTGGTGCCCCGAGAGCAAACCGAAATTGCCGTGATCGGCGCGGGCGTGGTGGGGCTGACCATCGCGCTGGAGCTGGTTGAAGCGGGCCACGAGGTCGTTGTGGTCGACCCCGGCCAGCCCGGCATGGGGGCAAGCTATGGCAACGCTGGGACGATTGCGGGTTACGCCACCAGCCCGGTCGGCACGCCTGACGTGCTTAGGTCGCTGCCGTCGCTTCTGTTCAGCAGGACCTCTCCGTTGGCGATCCGGCATCGGGCTTTGCCAAGCCTGACGCCATGGCTTCTGCGGTTCCTCTGGCAGTCGATGCCTGTGGCTGCCGAGCGGAATGCGCGGGCGATTGCGGCGCTTCTGGCCGATTCAGGGGAACGCTGGGACGAGCTGGCGCTGCGGGTGGCGGGGGCCGGCATCCTACAGCGGCGGGGATGTCTTTATCTCTACGAGACGCCGAAGGCCTTTGTGGCCGCCTGGACCGAGATGGAAAAGCGCCAGGCGTTGGGGGTGGAGGTCGAGTTGGTCGGACCGGATCGGCTGGCCGAGCTGGAACCTGGGTTGCCAGCGGGCCTTGGAGGTGCCGCCTATTTCACCGGGGCGACCTTTCTGGACGATCCTGGGCAGATGATGGGGCTGATCGCCGAGGCGGCCCTGGGCAACGCGGGGCATCTGCAGGCGCAGGCCGAGCGTTTGACGCGGGGCGCGGCTGGCGTGGTGATCGAGGGGCCGGGGCTGCACCTCCATGCCCGGAAAGTGGTGATCGCGGCGGGTGCGCATTCGGGGGCGCTGGCGCGGCAGGCGGGGGATCGCATCCCGCTGGATACTGAGCGCGGCTATCATGTTGAATGGGATATGAAAGAGCCTTTGCTCAGCCGCCCCACCTGCCCCACGTCGCGCGGATTCTACTTCTGTCCGATGGCCGGTCGCCTGCGGGTCGCGGGGACGGTGGAACTGGGTGGGCTGAGCCTGCCGCCCTCGCCGCATCGGGTGCGGAAGCTGATCGAAGGTGCAAGGGCGTTCTTCCCGGAGCTGGGAGAACCGGACCGCGACTGGATGGGCTTCCGGCCAAGCCTGCCGGACAGCCTGCCAGTGATCGGTCCGTCGCAGGGTGGGGCCGACGTGATCCATGCGTTCGGGCATGGGCATCTGGGGGTGACGATGGCCCCGATCACGGCGCGGATCGTGGGCGACCTGGTGGCAAATCGAAAGCCGCCGATAGATATCGCACCGCTCAGGGCCGGACGGTTCTAGAGCGCGACCGGGTCTTGTGGAACCGCTCGTCGAGCACTTCGTGCACTCCTCGCTGAGGCAGCCCCGACGAGTACACGAAGTGCACGAGGAGGAGGCGATGGGCGGTTTGCAGACAGCGATTCCGTCAGGTTTGATCCGGCGCTAGGTAATCTCAACGCCCTCGACCTTGTCCCAGTCATCGCTGGGCAGGACCTGGGCGGTTTCGTTCACATCCCCGGTCCAGACGAAGAAGCCGAGGAAGGGAAGCCGCCCGACCTTGGTCAGATGCGGCTGGAACGGCGGGTTCCAGACCGGCTTATGTGCGGGTTTCACCATCAGCGGTCGGCCCACGCCGAAACGCCAGCCATGGGGTCCGGTGAGAGGAGCGTAAAGCTCGGGCGCAGCGTGGCGGTGGTCGCGGTAAAGGACGCCGGGCGCGATCAGAAAGATGCCGAGGTCGAAGTCATCGGCCGCGAAGGGTGCCTCACGGCCCATGATCGAGGCGTAGGCGTGGCCGGTGGCGAAAGCCTCGCCGATCTCGGCGCGGGGGTAGAGGTCATAGGTGATCCATTGCAGCTGGTCCGCCGCCGCCGCAATCGCCTGCGACACGGCGGGGCGGTCGGCCAGCGCCTGCAGCGCGGGCGAAAGCCAGCGGTCGACCACGGCGTTCGTTTGCGTCGGCACGGGGTGTTCCGGTCCTGGGTCGGGCGGCAAACCGGTGCGGACCTCTTCGGCCCCGGCGTGGTCGAGCGTCAGGAGATAGTCCCTGGCGGTGAGGTAGAGGTTCCGCAGCGGGCTTTCCTTGGGCGGGAGGGGTGGCAGGGGCATCTCCCGTTCGCGGAGGGTCAAAAGCGGATCGTGGGTATCATGGGCCGAGGCGACGCGGTAGATCTCCAGCACCTCGGCGCTGATCAGGCCGTCGCGCCAAAGGGCCATTGCAGCACCGTACCGGACGCGACCCGAGCCGAGCTGCCCGAGCGGGGTGTGGAGAAGCGAAAGCGGGTCAGTCATTGCTGCGGAAGGCGAGGCGTTCTTCGGCGAGGCGCCGCCTTTCGGCGCGACCCATGATGATGCTTGCGGCGATGACCCCTGCCCCGACGGTCAGGACCATCAACGTCGCCAAGGCATTGATGTCAGGGGTCACGCCAAGCCTGACTTTGGACCAGATCAGAAGGGGCAGTGTCGTGGTGCCGGGGCCGGTGACAAAGGAAGAGATGACGACATCATCAAGCGATATCGTGAAGGCCAGAAGCCAGCCGGAGAGGATCGCGGGCGAGATCACCGGAAGGGTGATGTCGAACATGACCTGCCAGGGGCGGGATCCAAGGTCCATCGCAGCCTCTTCGATGGCGCGGTCGGACTGGACCATGCGGGCCTGGACGATGGTGGTCACGAAGACCATGCAGAAGGTTATGTGGGCAAGCGTGATGGTGGTAAAGCCGCGCTGCGCCGGCCAACCGACCCATTCCGCCATCATGATGAAAAAGATCAGCGCAGAGATGCCGGTGATCACTTCCGGCATGATCAGGGGTGCAATGACGAGGCCCGAGAACAGGACGCGCCCCCGGAACTTGATGAACCGGGCCAAGGCAAGTCCGGCCATGGTGCCAAGGATCGTGGCGATAGAGGCCGAAATGAAGGCGATCTGCAGAGACAGCACCAAGGCGTCGAGGACCTTTTCGTTGGAAAGGAGCGAGCCGTACCACTTGGTCGAGAACCCGCCCCAGACGGTGGCCAGCCGTGAGGAGTTGAAGCTGTAGACGATCATCGACAGGATCGGGATGTAGAAGAATGCAAAGCCGAAGCAGAGGACGGTGATCAGGAAGGTCGAGTTGCGCTTCATTTCGAGCCCTCCGCCTTGGCCTGGTAGTGACTGTAGATCATGGTCGGGATGACCATCAGCACCAGAAGCGAAACTGCTATGGCCGACGCCATGGGCCAATCGCGGGCTTGCGCGAATTCATCCAGGATGAGGCGTCCTATCATCGGCCGGGAATCGTTGCCGACGAGGTCGGGGATCACCAGTTCACCCGCCGCCGGAATGAAGACCAGCATGCCGCCAGCAATGATGCCGGGAACCGATTGCGGCAGGGTCACGTCACGGAAGACCTGGCTCGGGCGCGAGCCGAGGTCCACTGCGGCCTCGTCCAGCGTCGGGTCAAGCCGTTCCAGGCTCGCGTACAAGGGCAGGATCATGAAGGGCAGGTAGGTGTAGACCAGGACCAGCACCACGGCGAAATTCGTGTGCATCATCGGCACCGACCGCACCGCCCAGTCGATCGGCACGAGGAAGTTCCAGGTGTCGGTCAGAAGCCCGTTGAACCAGGAATTCTTGCCCATCAGCCCCATCCACGCGTAGACGCGCAAGAGGAACGAGGTCCAGAACGGCAGGATCACCAGCATCAGAAGGATGTTGCGCCAGCTTTTCGACACCCGCGTCAGTGCCAGCGCCATGGGATAACCGATCAGGAGGCAAAGAGCTGCCGCCGCGAAGGCATTGACGATCGAGATCAGGAAGGCCCTGAGGTACAACCCGTCTGTCGCGATCCGGTAAAACGAGTCCGGGTTCACCCAAGGGTGGTCACCGCCAATGGAAAAGGGCGGTGCGGTGGGGGTGTTGGTCGCCACGCTCATCACGACGACAATGAGGAAGGGGAAGAGGAAAAACAGCACCAGCCAGACATACGGCGCGCCAATTACTATCTGGGCCCAGCCCTTCCGATCGAACCAGCGTGAGAAGCCCCCGCCCGACATGCTATTCCCCCAGCACGATGGCCGAGGCCGGGTCGAAGGACAGCCAGACCGCGTCGTCCCAGTCGGCGATCCTCGTGCCCTCGTCCCCGCGCCTTGCGTTGACGGCATGGGCCTGCACCAGCGCTTCGGGGAGCGCGATGCGGTAAAGGCTGTCCTTGCCGAAATAGGCGAGGTCCTGGACCTGTCCCTGGAACACATTGGCGGCGTCGGGCCGGTCCTTGGCCAAGTGCATCTTCTCCGGCCGGACGGCGAGGGTGACCTTCTGGCCTTCCGCGACCGCAGGCGTGTCCCGCGCCAGAACCTCGCCGCCGAGGCCCGGCACCGACAGACGGAGATGCGGCTTTTCGCGGGAAAGGACGGTGGCCTCGAAGCTGTTCACCGACCCGATGAACCCGGCCACGAACCGGCTGTTCGGGAATTCGTAGATCTCGGTCGGGCTGCCGACCTGTTTCACCTGACCCTTGTCCATCACCGCGATCCGGTCGGAGAGGGTCATCGCCTCTTCCTGGTCATGGGTCACGACGATGAAGGTGACGCCGGTGCGTTCCTGGATCGACATCAGCTCGAACTGGGTATGTTCGCGGAGCTTCTTGTCAAGCGCCGCAAGGGGTTCGTCGAGCAGCAGGAGTTTCGGTTGCCGGGCAAGTGCGCGGGCTAGGGCGACCCGCTGGCGCTGGCCGCCGGAAATCTGGTGCGGCTTGCGCTTGGCGTAGGGGGTGAGTTGGACGAGGTCCAGCATCTCAGCCACTCGGGCGGCCCGGGCTGACTTGCTCAGGCTTTTCTCATGCTTCAACCCGTAGCCGACATTCGCCTCGACCGTCATGTGCGGGAAGATGGCGTAGGACTGGAACATCATGTGGACCGGGCGCTCCCACGGCGGCACCCCGGCCATGTCGCGCCCGTCAAGGAAGATGCGGCCGGCGGTCGGTTCCTCGAACCCTGCAAGCATGCGCAGAAGCGTGGTCTTGCCGCAGCCGGAACCGCCGAGAAGCGAGAAGATCTCTCCCTTCCCGACGGTCAG
>NZ_JBOFBI010000141.1:0-18863 GCF_051645465.1 Tabrizicola sp.
GGCGGCGAGGCGACGGCCGAGGCTTCGGTCTTGAAGCTGGTCAGGATCATCCACAGCACGGGGAAGAAGATGATCAGCGCCACCGACCAGGCTGCGATGGTGGTGATCAGCTTGCGGCGGGGGGAAAGGGCGCGTGCCATCGGGTTCTCCTCACGCGTCCAGATGGCGGCCGATGCCGCGCATCAGGAAGTAGGCGACGATATTCGCCAGGATCACCGCGATGATCCCACCCGCTGCCGCGCGGCCGATATCCTGGGCCGCAATCGCCTGCTTGAAGATCATGTAGGGCAGCGTGGTCGAGGCCGCGCCTGGCCCGCCCTGAGTCGTCGTGAAAATCTCGCCGAAGATGCCCAGAAGGAAGATCGTCTGGATCAGGATCACCACCGTGATTGCCCGCGTCATATGCGGCAGCACGATATAGCGGAAACGGCTGAAGGCGGATGCCCCGTCCATCTCGGCCGCCTCGATCTGCTCGGACGAAAGCGACTGCAGCGCGGTAAGAAGGATCAGCGTCGAGAACGGCAGCCACTCCCAGGACACGATCCCGATCACCGACCACATCGGATAGTCCTGCAGGAACAGGATCGGCTGCATGCCAATCCCTCGGGCGGCGGCAGCGAAAAGCCCGTTCTGCGGATGCATGAACAGGTTTTCCCAGATCGACGCCGCAACCGGCGGCATCACGAAGAACGGCGCGATCACCAGGATACGCAGGATGCCCTGGCCCTTTACAGGCTGGTCGATCAGCAAAGCGATCAGGATGCCCAGCACCACGGTGATGATCAGAACCCCGCCCACCAGCGCCAGCGTGTTGAACAGCGACAGCCAGAAGTCGGGCGATCTGAAGAACCATAGATAGTTGTTGAACCCCACCCAGCCCGTCCGATCCGGCGAGACCAGCCGATAAAGCCGGAACGAGTAGTAAAGCGTCATCGCCAGCGGCACGATCATCCAGATCAGAAGCAGGATCACCGAGGGTGCCACCATCACCCGGGCGGCCAGACGGCTGGAATGCGTGGACATGGTGCAGGTCTCCGGGGTCTGATGCCGATGGAGAGAGCGCAGCCTGAAGTGCTGTGAACGAAGTCAGCTTTTCGGGCTTGGGAGAGAGTGGGCTTGCGGATCTGGGGAGTCCGCAAGCCCAGTTTGGCCGAAGGGCTCGGGAGCCTTGCCCTTCGGTTCTCGTTACTTGATGTAGCCGGCGGCCGTCATCTCTTCGGTCACCGCGGCTTGCGCAGCGGCCAGAGCTTCATCGCCAGTCGACTGACCGGCAAGTGCCGCCGACATGATCTCGCCAACCGTGGTTGCCACGCCGGCAAACTCGGGGATCGCCACGAACTGGACGCCGACATAAGGCACCGGCTGCACGGTCGGTGCGGTCGGGTCAGCCGAGTTGATCGAGTCGAGCGTCATCTTGGCGAACGGAACCTTGGCATACTCCTCGTTCATGTAAAGCGAGGTGCGGGTTCCCGGAGGCACGTTGGCCCAGCCTTCCTTGGACGCGACGAGGGCCAGATAGTCCTTGTTGGTCGCCCAGTTGATGAAGGTCTTTGCCGCGTCCGGAGCGTCCGACGAAGTCGGGATGGCCAGAGACCATGCCCAAAGCCAGTTGCCGCGCTTGCCCAGACCATTGTCGGGTGCCAGAGCGAAACCAACCTTGTCGGCAACGGTCGAATCCTTGCCGGTCACGAACGAAGCCGCAACCGTGGCGTCGATCCACATGCCGCACTTGCCCTGGTTGAACAGCGTCAGGTTTTCGTTGAAGCCGTTGTTCGACGCGCCGGGCGGGCCGTAGTTGTTCATCAGGTTCAGGTAGAAGTCGAGCGTCGCCTTCCACTCGGGGCTGTCGAACTGCGGAACCCAGTTTTCATCGAACCAGCGCGCGCCGAACGAGTTCGACATGGCGGTCAGGAAGGCCATGTTCTCGCCCCAGCCGGCTTTGCCGCGCAGGCAGACGCCGTACTGTTCAGCGTCCTTGTTGGTCATCGCGGCCGCGGCCTTTTCGATGTCCGCCCAGGTCGGTGCGTCCGGCATGGTCATGCCAGCAGCTTCCATCAGGTCCTTGCGGTACATGACCATCGAGCTTTCGCCATAGAACGGCGATGCCATCAGGTTGCCGTCAACGGTCAGACCACCGCGGATCGCGGGCAGAAGGTCGTCGATGTCATAGTCGGCGGGCAGGTCGTTCAGGCTGACAAGCCAGCCCTGCTTGCCCCAGATCGGAACTTCATAGGTGCCGATGGTGATAACGTCGTACTGGCCACCACCAGTTGCGATATCGGTGGTGACGTTCTGGCGCAGGACGTTCTCTTCCAGCGTCACCCACTCCACCTTGATGTCAGGATGCTTGGCATAGAAGTCGTCCATCAGGCCCTGCATGCGGACCATGTCGCCGTTGTTCACGGTCGCGACGGTGATGGTGGTTTCGGCCATGGCAGCGGTGCTTAATGCACCAATGGCGCAGGCGCCGAGAAGCGCCCGGATGGTCAGTTTCATGATATCCTCCCTAGGCATGAGCAATTGCCCATTGCGTGAGTAATTATTCACATTTGTGCACGGGCCGTCAACTGGGAAAAATCCTGCAAACTCATGTCCAGCCGCCGGACGGCGTCAGGCGAGAAGGGCCACCGCCGTTGGCTCGTCGGTCACCAGGCAATTGACGATTCGGCCCTTCAAAGCAGCGCCGATCGCGGTCACCTTGGTCGGTCCCGCAGCGACGCCAATCACCGGACCCGGCCGGGAAGGCTCGACCCTTACACCCCCGACAAGGGCCGATATCGGCGTCTCGATATAGTGGCCTTCGGTGTCGATCACCCCGCCCACGATCTCTCCCGCGGCACCCTGCGCCAGCATCTCGGTCATCTGCGCCCGGGTCACGAAGCCGTCCTTGTAAAGCGGCGCATCGTCGCCCATCTGGCCGATCCCGACAAAGACGACGTCCGCCTCCTTCGCCAGGTTCGCCACCGTCTGAACCGGCCGCAGGGCGTGAAACATCGCCCGTTCCTCCGGCGTTTCCGAGATAAGCGGCGCGGGCATCGGATAATGCGGCGCATGCAGCTTGTCGGCCAGCCGCATGATCACGTCATAGAACGAAGCCGACCCGTCCGGAGCGATGTTCCCGATCAGCGAAACGATCTTGTGACGCTCATTCGGGCCGCTGGCGATCTCGCCCACCATCGCGCTTAGCGCCCGGCCTGTCCCGAAGGCGATGGTCTGCGGTTCGGTCCGGGCCAGATAGCTTTCCAGAAGCGCCGCCGCCGCCCCGGCAGTCGCCCGCGCCGGATCGGCCCCATGGCCAAGGCCCGGTGCGACACGGGCCTGACGCAGTCCGAACCGCTCGATCAGGCCGACCTCCAGCTCGATGCAGCGCCCGATCCGGTGGTCCAGCCGAACCCGGACCAGCCCCTCGGCCATCGCCTTGCTTACCAGCCGCTGCGCCCGCTGGCGCGAGACACCAAGCTCGGTCGCGATCTGGTCCTGGGTCATGCCGGCGACATAGTAGAGCCAGCCGGCCCTTGCGGCTTCGTCCAGCAATGTCGGTTCGCTGTTCATGTCGTCGACCGGTCTTTCTTCAGGTTCGGGGCAATCTGGAAGAAAGCCGCGAACGACTCAAGCCTGCGATGCGGCCGCGCGTCTTCGGGCTCTTCCGGGGTGTCCGGGCCCAGATGGCTTGCCCCCACAAAGCGCCAGACCGTCATTCCCGCCGCAAGACCCGCGCGGATGCCCGTCAGGCTGTCCTCGATAACCAGCGTCCGCTCTGGCCGCGCGCCCATGGCATTCGCTGCAAACAGGAAGAGGTCTGGCTCTGGCTTGCCCCGCGCCACCATGGTCGAGGTATAGACCCGCCCCTCGACAAGCGCGCTCAAGCCCGCCAGACCAAGCGAGATTTCCGCCCGCCTGGGGCTGGAGGACGTAGCCACACAGAACGGCACGCCCATCGCTTCCAGCACGTCACGGACATGGGGGACAACCTTCAGCTCCTTGTGGAACACCGCCAGCAGGTTCTCGCGGTAGCGCGCCTCGAAATCCGCAGGCAGGTCCAGACCATATTCGCGGCGGATCGTATCCATCACAACCGGGTAGCTCCGCCCCAGAAAGTGACGCTCGACATAGCTCAGATCGATCGCAAGCCCCAACCGGGCCAGCTCGGCCACCAGCATCCGCGCGCTGATGATCTCGCTGTCGATCAGGACTCCATCGCAGTCAAAGATCACAAGGTCAAAGTCGGGTGCGGGGATCATGCCCACATCCGTAGCGCAGGCCCGGCGTCAAAGGTAGCCCTGAGCCCGAAAACTCAGCTCGCGCGATCTGCCGATGATCAGATGATCGTGCAAGGTCAGCCCCAGCGTCTCGCAGGCGTCCAGCACCTGCCGCGTCATCGCAAGGTCCGAGTCCGAAGGCGTCGGATCCCCCGACGGGTGGTTGTGCACCAGGATCAGCGCGCTCGCGTTCAGCTCCAGCGCCCGCTTCACGATCTCGCGCGGGTAGACGGGCACATGGTCGACGGTGCCCTTCGCCTGCTCTTCATCCGCGATCAGCACGTTCTTGCGATCCAGGAACAGGACGCGGAACTGCTCCGTCTCCCGATGCGCCATCGCTGTATGGCAATAGTCCAGCAGCGCATCCCAGCTGGACAGGATCGGCTTCTGGATCACCCGAGCCCGCATCATCCGCTGCGCCGAAGCCTCGACCAGCTTCAGCTCCAGCACCACCGCGGGACCGGTCCCCTTCACCAGCTGCAACCGCGCCACAGACGCGGTGACCACCCGGTTGAAGTCCCCGAACGTATCCAGAAGCAGCCGCGCCAGAGGCTTCACGTCCTGCCGAGGGATCGCGCGGAAAAGCACCAGCTCCAGAAGCTCATAGTCCGGTAAGGCCGTCCCGCCCGCCTGCATGAACCGGTCGCGCAGCCGCTGCCGATGGTCGGCGATATACGACGGCAGCCGCCCGGTCAGCGCCTGCGGCTCGGCCTCATCCGCATCGCCCATCGGGGCAATCAGCGGCAGCATGGGTTCGTTGAACGACGACATGCCCCGATCCTGACCGAAGCATGGTTGAGGAACGGTTAATGCGAAGACTTCGGGGGCCGCTCGTCGAGCACTTCGTGCACTCCTCGCTCATCGCCGCTCCGACGAGTGCACGAAGTGCTCGAGGAGGTCTTACTAGCCCTTCATCCCGTCCCAGAACCCCTTGACCTTGGAAAAGAACGACGAGCCCTCGGGGTTGTTCTCCTCGCTCAGCTTCTCGAACTCCCGCAGAAGCTCACGCTGCCGCGCGGTCAGGTTCACCGGAGTCTCGACGGCCATCTCGATCACCATATCCCCGGTGTTCGAAGACCGCAGCGCAGGCATCCCCTTCATCCGAAGCCGCATCTGCTTGCCGGTCTGGGCACCCGCCGGCACTTTCACCCGCGCCTTGCCGCCATCGATTGTGGGAACCTCGACCTCACCACCCATCGCGGCGGTCGGCATCGACACCGGCACCCGGCAGAAGAGATGCACCCCGTCCCTCTGGAAGATCGCGTGCTCTTTCACCTCGATGAAGATGTAAAGGTCGCCATTCGGCCCGCCCCGCAGACCCGCCTCGCCCTCGCCGGCAAGCCTGATCCGCGTCCCGGTCTCCACCCCCTGCGGGATGTTGACGGACAGAGACTTCTCGCGCTGCATCCGCCCCTGACCGCCACAGGTCCGGCAGGGGTTCTTGATGATCTGGCCCATGCCGTTGCACTGGTGGCAGGTGCGCTCGATGGTGAAAAAGCCCTGCTGCGCCCGGACCTTGCCCATGCCGTTGCACGTCGGGCAAGTGACCGGCTCGGCCCCGCCTTCCGCACCCGACCCATGGCAGATGTCGCACGTGACCGACGTCGGCACGGTGATCGTCTTCTGCACGCCGGTATACGCCTCTTCAAGCGACACACGCAGATTGTACCGCAGGTCGGACCCGCGCTGAGCCCGGCTCCGGCCCCCGCCGCCGCCCCTGCCGCCCATGAAATCGCCAAACAGGTCCTCGAACACATCGGAAAACGCCGACGCGAAGTCGCCCTGCTGGCCATAGCTGCCGGGACGCGGGCCGCCGCCCATCCCGCCCTCGAACGCCGCATGGCCAAAGCGGTCATAGGCCGCCTTCTTCTGGTCGTCCTTCAGAACCTCGTAGGCCTCGTTCACTTCCTTGAACTGGGCCTCGGCCTGCGGATTGTCCGAGTTGCGGTCGGGGTGCAGCTCTTTGGCCTTGGTCCGATAAGCCTTCTTCAGCTCCTCGCCCGAAGCACCCTTCTTCACGCCCAGGATGTCGTAATAGTCACGCTTTGCCACGCCAAAACCCCCAAACCAAACCAAGGAGGGGCGGTCCGTCGCCAGACCGCCCCATCTCTCGATTCATGCGGCATTATTTCCGCTTGTTGTTGCCCAGGTCTTCGAAGTCGGCGTCGACGATGTCGTCATCGTCCACCGGCCGCGGCTCGTCATCCTTGCCGCCTTCCGACTGGCTGGCCTTGTAGATCGCCTCGCCCAGCTTCATCGCGGCTTCGGTCAGGTTCTGGATCGCGCCCTTGATCTTGCCCGCATCCTCACCCTTCAAGGCATCCTCAAGCGGGCTCATCGCCAGCTCGATCGCCTCGACGGTCGAGGGGTCAACCTTGTCGCCATGCTCGGCCAGCGACTTCTTGGTCGAGTGCAGCAGGCTTTCGCCCTGGTTCTTGGTCTCGACAAGCTCGCGACGCTCCTTGTCGGCTTCGGCGTTGGCTTCGGCGTCCTTGATCATCTGTTCGATGTCGGCATCCGACAGACCGCCCGAGGCCTGGATGGTGATCGCCTGTTCCTTGTTGGTGCCCTTGTCCTTGGCTTTCACCGACACGATGCCGTTGGCGTCGATGTCGAAGGTCACTTCGATCTGCGGCACGCCACGCGGGGCGGGCGGGATCTGTTCCAGGTTGAACTGGCCCAGCATCTTGTTGTCCGCGGCCATTTCCCGCTCGCCCTGGAACACGCGGATCGTCACGGCGTTCTGGTTGTCCTCGGCGGTCGAGAAGACCTGCGACTTCTTCGTCGGAATCGTCGTGTTGCGGTCGATCAGGCGGGTGAAGACACCACCCAGCGTCTCGATCCCCAAGGACAGCGGAGTCACGTCCAGCAGCACGACATCCTTGACGTCGCCCTGCAGAACACCGGCCTGAATGGCCGCGCCCAAAGCCACGACTTCATCGGGGTTAACGCCCTTGTGGGGTTCCTTCCCGAAGAACTTGGTCACTTCTTCCACGACACGCGGCATGCGGGTCATACCGCCGACCAGCACAACCTCGTCGATGTCTTCCTTGGACACGCCAGCGTCCTTCAAAGCGGCCTGGCACGGCTTGATCGACTTCTTGATCAGGTCCTCGACCAGGCTCTCCAGCTTCGACCGCGTCAGCTTCATCACCAGGTGCAAAGGCTGCCCGGTGTTCTTGTCCATGCTGATGAACGGCTGGTTGATCTCGGTCTGCTGGGACGACGAAAGCTCGATCTTCGCCTTTTCCGACGCTTCCTTCAGACGCTGCAGTGCCATCTTGTCCAGCGACAGGTCGACGCCGTGCTCTTTCTTGAACTCGTCCGCAAGGTACTGGACGATCCGCATGTCAAAGTCTTCACCACCAAGGAAGGTGTCGCCGTTGGTGGACTTGACCTCGAACAACCCGTCGTCGATTTCCAGGATGGTGATGTCGAAGGTACCGCCGCCAAGGTCATAGACCGCGATGGTTCTCGCTTCCTTCTTGTCCAGACCATAGGCCAGCGCGGCCGCAGTCGGTTCGTTGATGATGCGCAGAACCTCAAGCCCCGCGATCTTGCCCGCGTCCTTGGTAGCCTGGCGCTGGGCGTCGTTGAAATAGGCGGGCACGGTGATGACGGCCTGGGTGACGGTCTCACCCAGATACGACTCAGCCGTTTCCTTCATCTTCTGCAGGATGAACGCCGAGACCTGCGACGGCGAGTACTTCTCGCCCCGGACCTGAACCCACGCGTCGCCGTTGCCGCCGTCGACGATGGAATAGGGGACAAGCTTCTTGTCCTTCTCCACCTCGGCGTCGCCCAGACGGCGGCCGATCAGGCGCTTCACTGCGAAGACTGTGTTTGTGGGGTTGGTCACGGCCTGGCGCTTGGCGGGCTGGCCCACCAGACGTTCGCTTTCCGTGAAGCCGACAATCGAAGGCGTCGTGCGCGCGCCTTCCGAGTTTTCGATGACCCGAGGCTGCGCACCATCCATGATGGCGACGCAAGAGTTCGTGGTCCCGAGGTCAATACCGATGACTTTGGCCATGTGTGTATCCCTTTACTTCAGGCGATGTTCCGGCAAGGACCCTTGCAAGTCGGCATCCCTACCATGGGTTAAGCGACGGGGCTGGCTGCCCGTCTATGTGCCAGCCGTATATAGGCAGGTGTAAAAGCCCCTGCAACGGCCCGAACGTAGAGTATTTGGCGAATCTTTATGGCTTTGACCTGCCCTCTGCAGCCTCCATGGGCACAAAGGGCGGCCTCACTGACCACCCAGAACGCAGCATCCGGCCAGACGGTCATGGACGCCGTCGTTCTGGAAGATGTCGATCGCAAGACCATAGGGGCGGTCTGTCATGCTATCGCTGCAAGCCGCCGGACGCACCACCGCAAAGCCTTGCGGCAGGGCCAGCGCTGCCGTGGTGGCCCAGGGCTCGCCGGGCCAGGTCCGGCCGATCTTCCCTTCCAGCAGATCCTCGGGATCGGGTGTCGTGTAGACCACCGTGCCTGCACCAGGGTCGATGGCAAGCGACCAGAACGGTTCGGTTCCGCTGCAGGCAAGCGGCTGTTCCAGCGCGTACCAGGTCGGCCCCGGCTCGCGGCTCAGGAACTTCAGCGAGACATAGCCCGCCTGCTCTCCCGCATTGACGACCGCCCAGCCGTCCGTAGCCGAAACCACCTCCACCCCAGTTGCATCAGGTAGCATTACCCCAAGGATGGGCGCGTCAGCCTCCGGCGCCGCGCGGATGTTCAGCACGTCATCCGCTGCAACGCCCGTCACGGCATAAAGTGCTGGAAAATCCTCGGCTCGAAGCGGGCCTGCGACCAGCAGCAGAACAAGTGCCGCAGCCCGGATCACAGCCGCTTGTTCCAGCTGGCCGACGCATGCTGGCGCGTGAAGTATTCGGCCATCAGACCGATCATGACGCAGACCAACCCAAAGCTCAGCGCATATTCGATCGACGTGTAGCGTGGGGCGTAATTCAGGAAGATGAACCCGCGCGCCTGGTCGATGGTGTGAAACAGCGGATTCCAGTCGAACCAGTCCCGGCGATTGGGCGCAAGGTTGTTGGCCAGCACCATCTTGCCCGAAGCGATCACGTTCGCCCGCTGATACAGCGTCACGATGATCGACACGGTGTCCGGCTGCCAGGGCTTTGCCGACAGAAAGATCATCCCGATGCCGACGCCCGCGAACCACGACAGAAGGAACATCCCCATCATCCCCACCGGCTCGTCTATGGTGATCGGGGTGACCAGGGCATGGTAGAAGAACAGGATCACCCCCGCCGCCAGCGTCTGCTGGTAAAGCGACCCCAAAGCCGCCCCCATGATCGAGATGATCGGGTTCATCGGCGCATGCATCATCATCGACGAGGTCGGGCCGTCCGCATTCGACACGGCACCAATGGCCTTGATATGCGTCATGAACATGAAGACGCCCGACATCACATACAGCATGAAATCGCCGCGCACCGCGATCCTGCGCAGGCCGAAAAGGCTCATCATGAAGTACATGACCAGAAGCATGATCAGCGCCTGGACAATCGACATCACCAGCCCGAGGACTGCGTTCCCGTGCGATTTGCGCAGCATGCGGATGGCCGCATGAAAGATCTGCTCAAGGGTTCCAAACCCCAGGCTTCCCCATGAACGGTTATTCGGCTTGTGGCTGAACATCAGGGTCTTTCTCTGACAGGTCCGGCATGATGCATCAGCAAATCTTGCCGTTCCGTTGACGCCGAAGGATAAGGGCGCCCGGACGGATGATCAATCGCCCGAAGGAGACGTGATGGATTTCGCAACACTGGTGCCGCTTTTCCGCCGTCTGGCGCTCGTTGCGGGCGACCGCATCCTCCAGGTCTACGGCCAGCCCGACTTCGAGGTCCGCGCCAAGGGTGACGCCAGCCCCGTGACCGAAGCCGACGAGGCCGCCGATGCCGTCATCTCCGCAGGCCTCCGCGCTGCCTTCCCCGATGTGCCCCTGATCACCGAGGAGCAGGCCGCCAGCCACGCCCTCTCCGCCCGCACCTTCTTTATCGTCGACCCTCTCGACGGCACCAAGGAGTTCGTCCAGCGCCGCGGCGATTTCACCGTGAACATCGCCTATGTCCAGGACGGCACCCCCACCCACGGCGTCGTCTACGCCCCGGCCAAGGATCGCCTGTTCTACACCCTCCCCGACGGCACCGCGGTCGAGGAAACCGGCCCCTTCGACAAAGACGCCCCCGGCCCCGTCACGCCCATCCGCGTCTCCCGCCCCGACAACACCGCCCTCATGGTCGTCGCCTCCAAATCCCACCGCGACCAGGCGACCGACGACTACATCAGCCACTACAGCGTAAGGGACATGACCTCCGCAGGCTCCTCCCTCAAGTTCTGCCTCGTGGCAACGGGAGAGGCCGACCTCTACCCCCGCCTCGGCCGCACGATGGAATGGGACACCGCCGCTGGCGATGCCGTCCTGCGCGGCGCAGGCGGCCAGGTCGTCCGCTTCGACGACCACCAGCCCCTTGCCTACGGCAAACAAGGCTGGGACAACCCCTTCTTCATCGCCTTCGCCCCTGGGGTCACGCTCAAATGACCACCCTCATCGCCATTCCCGCCCGCTACGCCTCGACCCGCTACCCCGGCAAGCCCCTCGTCACGCTCAAAGGCCCCGATGGCGAAAAGACCCTGATCCGCCGCAGCTGGGAGGCGGCGATGTCCGTCAAAGGCGCCGACCGCGTCGTCGTGGCCACCGATGACGACCGTATCGCCACCCACGCCCGCGCCTTCGGGGCCGAGGTGGTGATGACCTCCTCCGCCGCCCGAAACGGCACCGAACGCTGCGCCGAGGTAGCGACACTCCTCCCCGGCCACGATCTCATCGTGAACCTGCAAGGCGACGCCCCCCTGACGCCGCCGTGGTTCGTCGAAAACCTGATCGCGGGCCTCAAGGCCGACCCGAAGGCCCAGATCGCCACCCCAGTCCTGCGCTGCAGCGGACGTGCCCTTGCCGGGCTTCTGACAGACCGCAAGGCGGGCCGTGTCGGGGGCACCACCGCGGTCTTCAACGCGCAGAACCATGCACTCTATTTCTCCAAAGAAGTCATCCCCTTCACCGCCACCGACTTCCCCCCCGATGCCCCCACTCCGGTCTTCCACCACGTGGGCGTCTACGCCTACCGCCCCAACGCGCTGGACGCCTATACCAGCTGGAACCCGGGCCCCCTGGAAGAGCTGGAGGGCCTGGAACAGCTCCGCTTCCTCGAAAACGGCTGGCCGGTCCTTTGTGTTCAGGTCGATTCCCGTGGCCGCGAGTTCTGGGAGCTGAACAACCCCTCCGACGTTGCCATCATCGAAAAGATGCTCTCACACTCCTCCCACGCGTGAAAACAAGGTCAAATAGGTCAGGATTGTCGCCGCGCTGTCGTTTTTTGATGCGAACCATGCCCCGGTGGTGCAGTTTACAATTATTGCCGTAGGCCTGCCCGGATAAGGTCAGAATCGCCTGCGACCTCGATTGTGCTGAATAATTAGACGATTCCCCAAATGGGGGTTAGGACGACCTATGAAAACGAAAAAGATCACCAAGGCTGTGTTTCCAGTCGCGGGCCTCGGCACGCGGTTTCTGCCTGCGACCAAGTCGATCCCGAAAGAGATCATGACACTGGTCGACCGGCCGCTGATCCAGTACGCGATCGACGAAGCCCGCGCCGCCGGGATCAAGGAATTCATCTTCGTCACCTCGCGCGGCAAATCCGCGCTTGAGGACTACTTCGACCACGCGCCGGAACTGGAAAGCGAGCTTCGGAAGAAGGGCAAGACCGACCTCCTTGATATCCTGAAGGACACCAACATGGACAGCGGCGCCATCGCCTATGTCCGGCAGAACCGGCCTATGGGCCTCGGCCACGCCGTCTGGTGCGCCCGCCGCCTGATCGGCAACGAACCTTTCGCCGTCCTCCTCCCCGATGACGTGATCGCCGCCGAAACGCCCTGCCTCCAGCAGATGGTCGAGGCGCATGCCGAAACCGGCGGCTGCATGGTCGCTGCCATGGAAGTCGCGCCAAAGCGCACCTCCAGCTACGGCGTGCTCGACATCGCCGAAGACAAGGGCGGGATCGTCAAGGTCAAGGGCATGGTCGAAAAGCCCAAGCCCGGCGACGCGCCCTCGAACCTCGCCGTGATCGGCCGCTACATCCTGACCCCCAAGGTGCTGACCAATCTCAACCGGATGAAACAGGGCGCAGGCGGTGAAATCCAGCTGACCGACGCCATCGCGGAAGAGACCAAGAAGAAGGACGCCGTCTTCGGCCTTCGCTTCCGGGGTCAGCGCTACGACTGCGGCTCGAAGATCGGCTTCCTGCAGGCCACCGTCGCCTTCGGCCTCTCTCGCCCGGACCTCGGGGAAGAGTTTGCGGGCTTCCTGCACGAGCTCATGGCCATGCAGAAGGCCGCGCAATAAGCTTTGGGGGCAACGGTTCCGAACTCCGGGGACCTGCCCCATGCCTGCCCGATCGGAGAATTGCCCGAGCCTCGGCTCGGCCTTCGCTCGGCCTATCTCGCCTACAAGCTGCGCCTCCGTCGCCGTGCGCTTCTGGCCCGTGCGTTTCGCCGCCGCCACGAGCTGGCGCGGGTCATCGACAGCACCGCCTCTATCCAGCCGCGCGATATCCTCTGCTTCATGTGCGTCCGCAACGAAATGCAGCGCCTGCCGTTCGTGCTGGATCACCACCGCAAGCTAGGCGTCCGCCATTTCCTGATCGTCGACAACGGCAGCACGGACGGCACCGTGAGGTTCCTTGCCGACCAGCCCGATGTCTCGCTGTGGCAAACCTCGGCCAGCTACAAAGCCTCACGCTTCGGGATGGACTGGCTGACGTGGCTGATGCTTCGCCACGGTCACGGCCACTGGTGCCTTACCCTCGATGCAGACGAGATTCTGGTCTACCCCTACTGGCAGACCCGCCCGCTGCCCGCCTTGACCGACTGGCTCGAACGGCAAGGCCGCAGCTCCTTCGGCACCCTGACCGTCGACATGTATCCTAAAGGCCCCGTGTCGCAGGGCACAATCGGACCGGAGGACGACCCGATCGCCCACCTCTCATGGTTCGACCCAGGCAACTACCAGGTCCAGGTCCAGCCCCGGATGCGCAATCTCTGGATCCAGGGCGGCGCCCGCGCCCGCGCCTTCTTCGCCGACCAGCCCCGCCGCGCGCCCACCCTGAACAAGACCCCCCTTGTCCGCTGGCATTGGCGCTATGCCTACGTGAACTCCACCCACACCCTCCTGCCGCCACGGCTCAACCAGGTCTACGCCACCGATGGCGGAGAGCTGACCTCGGGCGTGATCCTCCACACCAAGTTCCTCCCCGGCATCACCGACCGCTCTGCCGATGAGAAAGCCCGGGCTGAGCACTTCGCCGATGGCGCCCAATACGCAGCCTACTACGACCGCCTCACCGCCGACCCGGTCTTGCACACGGCAAGGTCCACCCGCTACACCGGCTGGCGACAGCTAGAGGCATTGGGCCTGATGTCGCGGGGCGGCTGGATATGACGGGACATTCCTGCCGGAAAGGCCGGCCATGGGCCTGATGTCGCTTTACCGCTTGCGGGTGAAGCGGCAGTACCTCCTCGCCCGCGCCTTCCGCCGCCGCCGCCAGCTCCGCCCCGTTCAGGACCGCACCGCCGCGCTCCCCGCCCAGCCGATCCTCCTCTTCTCCACCATGCGGAACGAACGGATCCGGCTCCCCTACTTCCTCGCCTACTACCGCCGCCTCGGCATCGACCACTTCCTCATCGTCGACAACGCCTCGGACGACGGTACCCGCGAATACCTGGCCGAACAGCCCGACGTTTCCGTCTGGACCACCGACTTCAGCTACAAGACCTCCCGCTTCGGGATGGACTGGATGATGCACCTCCTGCGCACCCACGGCCACGGACGCTGGTGCCTGACCGTCGACGTTGACGAATTCCTCGTCTACCCGTTCTGCGAAACCCGCCCCCTCCGCGCCCTTACCGACTGGCTCGACTCCGGCGAAACACGCAGCTTCTCGGCCATGATCCTTGACATGTACCCCAAGGGCGCGATGCACGAGTATCCCTACCGCGAAGGCCAGAACCCCTTCGAAATCGCCCAGTACTTCGACAGCGGTAACTACCAGATCAGCCGCAACCCCCTCTACCGCAACCTCTGGATCCAAGGCGGCCCCCGCGCGCGCCTCTTCTTCTCCGACCGGCCAAAGCAGGCCCCCGCGATGAACAAGACCCCGCTCGTGAAATGGGACCGCTCCTTCGCCTATGTCTCCTCGACCCACATGATGCTGCCCCGCCGCCTGAACCTCACCTACGACGATCAGGGGGGCGAGCGCCCCTCGGGCTGCCTCCTCCACGCCAAGTTCCTCGACACTTTCGCCGCCAAGGCCCAGGAGGAACTGGCCCGAGGCCAGCACTATGCCGAAAGCCACGAATACCGCGCCTACCGCGAAGGCATTTCCCGCGAACGCGATCTCTGGTGCAATTGGAGCGAGAAGTATGTCAACTGGCGCCAGCTAGAGGTTCTGGGCCTGATGTCAAAAGGAAACTGGGCGTGAGCTTGGGCGTCGTCATGCTCTGCCACACGGCAATGGACCGGACCGCGCAGCTCGCGCGCCACTGGGCCACCCACGGCTGCCCCGTCGTCATCCACCTCGACCGCCGGGCCGGGGACGCAGCACTCGCCACCCTCACCGCCGCCCTGCAGGACCTGCCGAACATCCGCTTCTCGCGCCGCTCGGCCTGCGAATGGGGCACCTTCGGCCTTGTCCACGCCACCATCGACGCCGCCACCCAGATGCTCGCCGACTTCCCCCAGGTCACCCACGTCTTCCTCGCCTCCGGCTCCTGCCTGCCCATCCGCCCCGTCCGCGCCCTGCAAGATCACCTCGCCGCCCACCCCGACACCGATTTCATCGAAAGCGTCACCACCGCCGATGTCGGCTGGACGGTCGGCGGCCTCTCGACCGAACGCTTCACCCTGCGCTTCCCATTCTCCTGGCGCCGCAACCGACGCCTGTTCGACGGCTACGTGGCCCTCCAGCGCGCCCTCGGCTTCCGCCGACGCATCCCCGAAGGCCTGACCCCGCACCTTGGCAGCCAGTGGTGGTGCCTCACCCGCAAAAGCCTCGACGCGATCCTGAACCACCCGATGCGGCCCACCTACGACCGCTATTTCAAGCGCGTCTGGATCCCCGACGAAAGCTACTTCCAGACCCTGATCCGCCAGGTCTCGACCAGGATCGAGAGCCGCTCCCTCACCCTGTCGAAGTTCGACTATCAGGGCCGCCCGCATGTCTTCTACGACGACCACCTGCATCTTCTGCGCCAGACCGACGCCTTCGTCGCCCGCAAAATCTGGCACGACGCCGATCTTCTCTACCGCACCTTCCTGACCCCGGATGGAGATCGCGCCTCGCGGATCGCCCCAAGCCCCGGCAAGATCAACCGGCTCTTCGCCAAAGCGGTCGAGCGTCGGCTGAAAGGGCGCCCCGGCCTTTTCATGCAAAGCCGCTTCCCCACCAAGGGCCGCGGCGGCAACCGCTCGGCCGCGCCCTATGGCCTTTTTGAAGGCTTCGACGAGATCTTTGAAGACTTCCGCCCCTGGCTCGCCCAGACCATCGAGGCCCGTGTCCACGGCCATCTCTTCGCCTTCGACCATGTGGAATACGCAAGCGGCGAAAGCGTCTTCAAGGGCGGCCTCGCCGACAGCGCAGCCCTTCGCGACTACAACCCGCGCAGCTTCCTCACCAGCCTGATCTGGAACACAAGGGGCGAGACCCAGTGCTTCCAGTTCGGCCCGACCGACGAACAGGATATCACACCCTTCCTTGCAGGCGACCCGAACGCCAACATCTTCCTCATCACCGGTGCCTTCGCCGTGCCGCTCTGGCGCTCGGGCCGCACAGCTGCCGAGGTCCGCCCCGAAGCCGCCCGCCTGCAGAAGATCGAAGCCGAGTTCCTCAAACTTCTCGCCGCACCCGACACCAAGGCCCGGGTGCGCACCTGGTCGCTGGCCGAATTCGTCGAAAACCCCGCCGAGCCCCTGCAGCAGCTGGTCGACGACCTGAACCCCCGCGCTCCGCATCGCAGTGGCACCCTGCCGCGCCTCGTCAACCTTGTAGGCTTCAGCAGCTTCCTGCAGGACCTGCGCAACCAGGGCATGCAGCCCGTCCTGATGGGCGATTTCCCGACCGACGCCGAACTGGCCCCGCCGGAACAGCCCTTCGCCCGGCCGCAGATCGTCAGATAGCCCGATGCCGCCCCGCTTTCACAGCTTTGTCGTCTTCGCCGAAATGCGCACCGGGTCGAACCTCTTGGAAGCGAACCTGAACACGCTCCCCGGCGTTGTCAGCCATGGCGAGGTCTTCAACCGCTACATCTTCGGCAAGAAAGACCGGACCGAGATGTTCGGCATCACGATGGAGGAGAGGGACCAGAACCCGAAGCCCCTCCTCCGCAAGCTTCGCTCCGAAACCGAAGGCCTGTCCGGTTTCCGCTTCTTCCACGACCATGACCTCAGGGTGCTCGACGACATCCTGCCCGACCCCGCCTGCGCCAAGATCATCCTGACCCGCAATCCGCTGGAAAGCTACGTCAGCTGGAAGATCGCCCAGGCCACCGACCAGTGGAAGCTGACCAACGCCCGGCGCCTGAAGACCGCCAAAGTCCGCTTTGACCCGCCCGAGTTCCGTGCGCATCTTGAGGCGATCCAGGCCTTCCAACTCCTCCTGCAGCATGCCTTGCAGACAACCGGCCAGACCGCCTTTTACCTCGACTACGAAGACCTCGGCTCGGTCGAGGTGATGAACGGCCTTGCCGCCTTCCTTGGGGTCGAGGGGCGGTTCAAGGTGCTGGACGACACCTTGAAGAAGCAGAACCCCGGCCCGATCGAAGACAAGCTGGAAAACCCCGAAGACCTGAAGGAAGCGACGGCCGGGATCGATGTCTTCAATCTTGGCCGTACCCCCAGTTTCGAGCCGCGCCGTGCTGCGGGCGTGCCCACCACAATGGCGACCGCCGCCGCTCCGCTTCTGTTCTTCCCCGTCCGTTCCGGTCCCGAGGCTCCGGTCCGCGAGTGGTTTTCCGGTCTAGGTGAGGTCGTGGAGGGATTCGAACAGAAAAGCCTCCGCCAGTGGAAGCGCCGGCATCCCGGCCATCGCAGCTTTACCGTGATCCGCCACCCGCTTTTGCGCGCGCATGTGGCCTTCCGGCGCAAGATCGTGATGGGCGAGGCGCAGGACCTTCGCCGCATCCTGATCAACGGGTTCCTTGCTGAACTACAACCTGCGGGCGAGCCCTTCGCGACCCCCGAGGCCGAACGCGCCGCCTTCCGCATCTTCCTGAACTACGCCCGTCTGGCACTTGGCGGCCAGACCGGTGCCCGTGTGGACCCGAGCCTTGCGAGCCAGACCGCTGTGCTGCAGGGCTTTGCGGGCTTCCAGCCGCTTGATCTGGTGATCCGAGAGGACCGCCTGCCCGAAGGCCTGGCCTTCCTCGCGGCCGAAACCGGGGTCACTCCACCCGCCGCCATCGCACCAGACCCCGCAGAAGCCGCGCTGCTGGGCATCTATGACGAAAGCCTGGAAGACGCCGCGGCCGAGGCCTATGCCCGCGACTACATGGGCTTCGGCTTTGGCAGCTGGCGAAGATAGGGCCTTCGCCTCCTCGTTCGACTTCGTCTCCTCGTCGGGACCGGCCCAGCGAGGAGTGGACGAAGTCCATCGACGAGCGGACCCCATGGGCCAGAAGAGGTTAACTTCTGCCCAATGCTATCTTAAAATATTGATTCTTATGGACTCGCAAGGTTGACCCGCCGCGGGTCATGCCCTTTCACGCCGCCTGCGGCGCCCGGGCCTCGGTCAGGATCGCATAAAGCTTGGCCGGGTCGCTGTTCGCCCTCAGCTTCGCCACTACCGCCGGGTCCCGCATCGTCCGGCTGACCAGCGCCAGGGCCTTCAGATGGTCGACCCCGGAGTCCTTCGGGGCGAAAAGCCCGAAGACCAGATCCACCGGCTGCCGGTCGACGCTGTCATAGTCCAGCGGCTTCTCCAGCCGCAGGAACACCCCGATGATTCCCTTCAGGTCCTCCAGCCGCGCATGGGGCAGGGCGATGCCATGTCCCACACCCGTCGGCCCCAGCGTCTCGCGCTCCTGCAGCCCGTCGATCGCCGCCGCCCCGTTCAGACTGTAAGCCTGCGCGGCGATCTCGCCCAACTCTTGAAACAGCCGCTTCTTCGAGGTGAACTGCCCGACAACCCGCACGGCGCCTGGCGTTAGTAGCTTCGATAGTTCCATGAGCGGACGACGATCCTGCGCGAACGGTGCGCGTTACTTGCTGTTGCGGGGGTCGATCCAGCCGATGTTCCCGTCATCCCGACGGTACACGACATTCACGCCTCCATGGCCTTCATTCCGGAACACCAGCATCCGCTGCCCAGCCAGCTCCATCTGCATCACGGCCTCGCCGACAGTGATCGAGGGTATCCTCGTCTCCATCTCGGCGATGACCACAGGCTGGAGCGTTTCGGGTTCAGCTTCCTCGGCGTCCTCGGTTCCGGCGAGGATATACGAGGCCGCACCGTCGAATTCAAC
>NZ_JBOFBI010000142.1:0-16770 GCF_051645465.1 Tabrizicola sp.
TCTCAGGCTCTCTTGACTATGCTGTATCGCTCGACGGACTGCCTCTGTCGTGGTGGCGCTCCCGTGCGGAACCTGTCCCATAGCGCATCCCTCCATGCCGGGGAAAACAATGCACCACCAAACTCCGGGATCAAACAACCAGGTCGCACAATCTGTCCTTGGAAAGACAGTTGGCGTTCAAAGCTCTGAAGGCCATGTGGCGAGCCACGGCAGACGAAGACTAACATTACTGCTACACCCTGGTGCCACGATAGCCCGGCAGGCCATGACCTGAATGCAACTGCCCGGCTTCCGTCAGACCGAGGCTTCAAGCCAACTCTGTTGCCCGAAAGGGTGATCAGAGCGAGTTAAGCCACGCGGCAATGGCTCGCCCCACCTCTCCGGGGCTGTCCTCCGGCACGAAGTGGAGACCTTTGATTGCCAATCGCTGCTGATGGGGAAATGTGAGGGCCAGGTCCCTGATGCGCCCCGTGATGAAGACACCGGGCTGCGCGTCGACAAAGAGCTTCGGCAGCTGTGCCGTCCCAAGCCAGGCGGAATAGGCCGCGATCCGTTGGTGGACGTCGGCGGGCTCGCCTGACAACGGTACCTCACGCGGCCATTGCAGGGTGGGCCAGCGGGCGTCACCCGGATCTAGAAAGGGGCGCCGATACTCCGCCATCTCGTCTGGCGAAAGCTGCCGCCGCGTCACACTGGGCAGCATCTTCTCGACAAACATATTCTCATTCAGCACCAGCGTCTCGCCCTCGTCGGAACGAACCGCGTTGAGGGTGGCGTGGAAGCTCTCCGGCAAGTCGTCGAGCGTCAGCGGGGCGATGAACGTCTCCATGTAGGCAACCGCGCGGACCCGCTCCTGATGGCGATAGGCCCAGTCAAAGCCTAGGGCGCCGCCCCAGTCGTGCAGGACAAGCGTCGCCGGCTCTGTGCCCACCAGGGCATCCATGAATGCATCCAGATAGCGCGCGTGGCTGGCGAAACGGTAGCGGTCGGGCTCCGCCCCCGCCGGTATCTTTTCCGAGTCGCCCATGCCGACGAGATCGGGCGCGATGAGCCGGCGACCCGGACCCTCAACATGCGGCAGCACGCCCCGCCACAGGAACGACGAGGTCGGATTGCCGTGCAGAAACACCACCGGGTGGCCCGCACCGCGTTCCACATAGGCCATGCGCCGCCCAAGAGCCTCAACGAAACGCTTTTCGCGCCTCCAGGCGTCGCTCGTCGGTCGCGCCCACGCCCCGGCCTTGGGCTCTTTGGATTGGAAATCATCATGTGACATTCGCCAGCTCCACTATATATGATCAACTCACATATAATGGAGTGACTGCGTCCTGTCATTGACTTTATATGAGCAACTCACACAATGGTGAAATGCACGGTGACAGCGGCCCCCGCACCCTCAACATGCTCGGCGCATTGGCGCTGGCGCTCGCCGACCGGATCGGGGCGAGTGCCGAAGCCACGTCCGGACTGCATGTGACTGCGGCAAGCGCGCTTGTCGTGATCACCAACCATCCCGGCGAACCCGTGGACGCCATCAGGCGCGCGCTCGGGCTCACCCACTCCGGCGCGGTACGGCTTGTGGACGGGCTGGAGGCGGCCGGGCTTGTCGAACGCCGCCGGAGCGACAGGGACGGCCGGGCGATTGCGCTATGGCCGACGAGGGCAGGCGAGCGAACCGCATCAGAAATCACTCTCGCCAGGGCAAGGCTGCTCGCACCGATGCTCGCCCGAACGGAAGAGGCAGACAGGAAAGTGGTCGTAGCCCTGCTCGAGACGGCCCTGGCTGCGCTGACGGACAGCAAAGACCAAGCACGGTCGATATGCCGCTTCTGCGAGGAAGGAATCTGCCGACCGCAGGGCTGCCCCGTAGAACGCGCAGCCTCTGGCGAGACGACATGACGATACCTGCAGACTATTTCACAGAAAGATACGGAGGATTTTCGACAACCGACCTTGCAATCAGCAGCCTCATCGAAATCCGGGTGCAAAAGGCGGTGTTTGGCGGAGACGAAGGGATTCGAACCCTCGAGACCCTTTAGAGGTCTGCGCCCTTAGCAGGGGCGTGCCTTCGACCACTCGGCCACGTCTCCGCCTGCCCGTTTATTGAGGAAAAGGGGCGGGAGCAAGCGGAAAGGTTGGGACCGGCCGGTGGCGTCTGCGGGCGCGTTGTGGGGATCGCTCTCCTTGCAGAGAATCCTTCTGTTCGGCTCGCCGCAGCACTAACCTGCCGCCGCAACCGTGCCGCCGGGTGAGGCGCATTGCCTAAGAAAACCGCCCGAAAAACCAAGGACCTTCTTCATGACCCTGCCTGCGACAGCCCAGATCATCGTCATCGGCGGCGGCATCATCGGGTGTTCGACGGCCTATCACCTGGCGCGCGACCACAAGGCCGATGTGCTCCTGCTGGAACAGGGGAAGATCACGTCGGGGTCTACATGGCATGCGGCGGGGCTTGTCGGGCAGCTGCGGTCCTCGGCTTCGATCACCAAGGTGCTGAAGTACTCGGTCGAGCTTTACAAAGGCCTCGCTGCCGAGACCGGGCTCGATACCGGCTGGAAGATGACGGGCTGTCTGCGGCTGGCCACGACGCCGGACCGCTGGACCGAATTCCGCCGCCTCGCCACCACGGCGAAAAGCTTCGGGATGGAGATGGACCTGATCGGCCCCGATGAGGTCAAGCGGATGTGGCCGCTGATGGAAACCTCGGACCTCATCGGCGCAAGCTGGCTGCCGACCGACGGCCAGGCGAGCCCCTCGGACATCACGCAAAGCCTTGCCAAAGGCGCGCGGATGCATGGGGCCCGGATCATCGAAGGGGTCAAGGTGACGGGCTTTCGCATGGACGGACGGCGGATCACCCACGTTGTCACCGATCAGGGCGAAGTGGCCTGCGACACCGTCGTGAACTGCGGCGGCATGTGGGCCCGGCAGGTGGGGGCGATGGCGGGCGTGGCGGTACCGCTGCACCCCGTCAAGCACCAGTATATCGTGACCGAGAAGATCCCCGGCCTCTCCCCCGATGCGGCAACCCTCCGCGACCCCGACCGGCGGACCTATTTCAAGGAAGAGGTCGGCGGCCTTGTCATGGGCGGCTACGAGCCGGACCCGCAGGGCTGGGTCACCGGCGATATCCCCGAAAACTGGGAGTTCCGCCTCTTTGACGACGACTACGACCATTTCGACCAGCACCTGGAACAGGCGATCGCCCGGGTGCCCGCGCTGGCCGAGGTCGGCGTCAAGCAGATGATCAACGGCGCCGAAAGCTTCACGCCCGACGGGAACTTCATCCTCGGTCCCGCCCCGGAATGCGCAAACATGTATGTCGGTGCGGGCTTCAACGCTTTCGGCATCGCAAGCGGGGGCGGCGCGGGCTGGGTCTTGGCGGAATGGGTGATGCGCGGTGAAGCTCCGCTCGATCTCTGGGCCGTCGACATCCGCCGCTTCTCCAGCCTCCACCGCGACCGCGACTGGGTGGCCGAACGGACACTGGAGGCTTACGGCAAGCATTACACCGTCGCCTTCCCTCATGAGGAATACACCTCCGGCCGCCCCCGCATCGTCTCGCCGCTCTACGACCGCCTGAAGGCGCGGGGCGCGGTTTTCGGATCCAAGCTTGGGTGGGAACGCCCGAACTGGTTCGCTCCACCGGGCGTCGAGCCACACGATGTCTATTCCATGGGACGGCAGAACTGGTTCGGCCCGGTCGGCGAGGAGCACAAACATGTCCGCACCCACGCTGGCCTCTTCGACCAATCCTCCTTCGCCAAGTATGAGCTTTCCGGCCCCAGGGCCGCCGAAGCTCTGGAGGCGATCTGCGCCAACAAGGTTGCGCGCGATGTGGGCCGCCTGACCTACACCCAGCTCCTCAATTCCCGCGGCGGGATCGAGGCCGACCTGACCGTTGCCCGCATGGCCGAGGACCTCTTCTACATCGTCACCGGCACCGGCTTTCGCACCCATGACTTCGGCTGGATCGCCGACCACCTTCCCCTTGAAGGCACTACCTTAAAGGACGTCACCGAAGACTGGGGCACCCTCTCACTGATGGGCCCCAAGGCGCGCGACATTCTGGCGAAGGTCACCACGGCCGATGTCAGCAATGCCGCCCTGCCCTTCGGCTCGGCCCGCGAAATCCCGATTGCCGGAGCCTCGGTCCGCGCCCTGCGTGTGACCTACGTGGGCGAGCTTGGCTGGGAACTCCACATCCCGATCCGCGATATCGGTGCGGTATACGATGCGCTGATGGCCACCGATCCGCACCTGAAGACAGTGGGCTACCGCGCACTGGAATCGCTACGGCTGGAAAAAGGCTACCGCGCCTGGTCGTCCGACATCACACCGAACGATACGCCATTCGAGGCGGGGCTGGGCTGGGCGGTCAAGCTGAAGTCAAACACGCCCTTCCTGGGCCGCGAAGCGCTGGAGGCGCGTCAGGGCCAGCCGCTTGGCAAAAGGTTCGTGGGCTTCACGGTGGACGCCCCCGATGTAGTGCTGGTCGGTCGCGAAACCATCCTGCGTGACGGCCTGCCCGTGGGCTACCTGACCTCGGGTGGCTATGGATATACGGTCGGCAAAAGCATCGGCTACGGCTATGTCCGGAACGACCAAGGCGTCACCCAGGACTGGCTGCGCCAAGGCCGATATGCTCTGGTCATCGCGGGCGAGGAAACCCCAGCCGATCTCGCGCTCGATCCGCTCTATGACCCCGAAGGGACCAAGGTGCGCAGCTAGCCCCCCCTGGGCCGACAGCTCGCAAGACGCGCCAACCCGAAAGCGGGCACCCGACTTTGCGCCCGCCTCGGCCCCGCACTATCATTCCGACAGCCATCGAGGACCGGATGACCTGGATCGACCGCTTCACCGACCTGAAGGACCTGCCCACCGACGTCAGCTCCGAACTTGCGGCGCGCAGCCGCATTGTCTCGCTTCCAACCGGAACACGGGTTTTCGAGCCCGGCCAACATGCCGACAACATGCTCCTTGTCCTTTCAGGCACGGTCCGGGTCCAGCAACTGTCGGACACCGGGCGCGAGGTGTTTCTCTACCGCGTACAGGCCGGCGAAAGCTGCGTGCTGACCACGGCCTGCATGCTGGCGGATGAAGACTATTCCGCGGAAGGGATCGCCGAAACCGACGTCGATGCCGTGGTGATCCCCGGTGCGGTCTTCAACGATCTCGTCGGGCGCTCGCCGGTCTTCCGCAACTTCATCTTCCGCGCCTATTCCCACCGGATCGCGGGCCTTTTCGGGCTGATCGACGACATCGTCTTTCAGCGGATGGACGTGCGCCTCGCCGCCCGGCTACTGGAACTGGAAACCGGCGGCACCATCGCAGCTACCCATCAGGCGCTGTCGGTCGAGCTTGGCACCGCCCGCGAGGTGATCTCCCGGATCCTCGGCGAATTCCAGCGCCGCGGCTGGGTCGAGCTCGCCCGTGGCGAAATCCGCATCATCGCCCGGAAAGGTCTGGAGACACTCGCGCAGTCTGTGACCTAGTCACCGACGAAGACCCCCCGCTTGTGCCATGGTGGCCTCGAGCATGATGCTCAGGAGGGTTCGACATGACCAGGAATGTAGGAACGACCGACCGGGCGCTGCGAGCGCTGATCGGGATACTGGCCCTTGCGGGGGCTTTTGGCCTTGGCTGGTTCTCAGGCTGGATGGTCTGGGCAGCGGCGGCAGTTGGTGTCATCATGCTGGGGACTGCGGCCGTGGGCATGTGCCCGCTTTACCGGCTGATCGGGATCAATACCTGCAGGATTTGAGGGTTGGATGGAAACGGAGTTTACCCCCTGGACCTCGCTTGGGGGCGGCGCGCTGATCGGGCTCGCCGCCGTCTTGTTGATGGCCTTGCATGGCCGCATCCTGGGCGTCACCGGCATCCTCGGCGGGCTTATGCGGTTCAACGATCCGCCTGACTGGTGGCTGCGGGCGGCCTTGGTCGTCGGCATGGCGGCGGGACCACTGCTCTATCTCCTCGGGACGGGGCAGATGCCAAGGGTCGATCTGCCGGTTTCCTTGCCCGCAGTCGTAATCGGCGGGCTGATCGTCGGGGTTGGCGTAAGCTACGGCGGCGGCTGCACTTCGGGTCATGGGATCTGCGGCAACGCCCGCTTTTCGCGCCGTTCGATGGTTGCGACGGTGACCTTCATGGCCACCGCCTTCGCCACCGTTTTCGTCTCTCGTCACCTGATCGGAGGCTGACATGCGCCTCCTCTCAGCCTTCGCCATCGGTCTGATCTTCGGCCTCGGCATCGCCATTTCCGGCATGATCAACCCGGCCAAGGTGCTGAACTTCTTCGACCTGGCAGGGTCGTGGGACCCAAGCCTCGCCTTCGTCATGGGCGGCGCGCTTGCCGTGGCCATTCCCGGCTACCGGCTTGTGCTTGGTCGTCCCTCGCCAAGCTTCGAGGACCGCTTCCAGCTGCCCGATACCCGCGCCATCGACCGTCGCCTCGTCCTCGGCTCGGCCACCTTCGGGGTCGGTTGGGGCATCGCAGGTTTCTGCCCCGGCGGCGCGGTACCCGCTATTGGCACCGGCCAGGCCGAGGTCTTCCTCTTCGTCGCCGCCCTGATCGGCGGTCTTTTGATCGCCCGCGCCTTGCAGGCCAGATCCCTGGCCCTATCCCGCAAACCCGCCTGACATCCAGAGGTGATCCATGTCCGTCACAGTCGATCTTGACGTCAAACCCGATGTGAAAGGCTTCTTCGACCCGGCAACGAATACGATCAGCTATGTGGTCAAGGATCCAAACTCCGATGCCTGCGCCATCATCGATTCCGTGATGGACATCGACTATGCCGCCGGCCGGATCACCTATGCCCACGCCGACGAGATCATCGCCTATGTGAAAGAGAAAGGGCTGACGGTCGACTGGCTGATCGAAACCCACGTCCACGCCGACCACCTCTCGGCCGCGCCCTACATCCAGAAGGCCCTGGGTGGCAAAATCGGCATAGGGCAGAAGATCACCGTCGTGCAGGACACCTTCGGCAAGGTCTTCAACGAAGGCACCGAATTTCAGCGTGACGGCTCGCAGTTCGACCGGCTGTTCCAGGATGGCGACCATTACCGCGTCGGCGGCATGGACTGCTTTGCCATGCACACACCCGGCCATACGCCCGCCTGCATGACCCACGTGATGGGCGATGCGGCCTTTGTGGGCGATACGCTTTTCATGCCGGACGGCGGCTCGGCGCGCGCCGACTTTCCGGGAGGCGACGCCGGTCAGCTTTACGACAGCATCCAGAAAGTGCTGTCATTGCCCGATGCGACAAGGCTTTTCATATGCCATGACTACGGCCCCAACGGGCGGGAAATCCGCTGGGAAACCTCAGTCGGCGACGAGAAGGCACACAACATCCACGTCGGGCATGGAAAGACCCGCGAGGAATTTGTGGCGATGCGCACCGCGCGCGACAAGACGCTCGACATGCCGAAACTCATCATCCCGTCCCTGCAGGTAAACATGCGCGGGGGTGACCTACCGCCCGCAGACGAAAGCGGCAAACGCTTTTTGAAGGTGCCGATCAACGGTCTTTGAGTGCCCGTTGCGATGCTGTCAGCGCGAAGATTCCCGTCATGCCAATACAGAGGTCAAAAGAAACGACCCGGCAAGCGCGCTGCCGCCGGGCCGATGTCCGTCATACCGGAAAGGCACGCTTAGTTGCCAGCCGTTGTAACCGCTTCTTCTTCGTCGTCGTCGCCGCAAGCAATCGCGCAGATCAGGATGACCCCGATGACCACCGGAACGATCCAGCCAGAACGGGGCGGCGCAGCCTCGACAACAGGATCTTCTTCAACGATAACCGGGCCACCAGCGAACGCGGCCGACGTTGCCAAGGTCAGCGCCAGAACGGGCGCAATCAATTTCTTCATGACACTTCCTCTCTTCATTTGCCGGCCTACCCGGCCTTGTTATGTGACTGCAGGCTAGACAGGCATCTGCAGCAATACAACGAGTCTTTTTGCTGCTTTGGGTTCTTTGCCAACAAGACTGGGCACTTGATCACACCAGTCTCAACCGCATTGAACGTGCGGCACCCTGAAATTGCGGCGAAGCACCGACCATAGGGTCAACGATAGAACGTCCGTCACCAAATGAAACGGCGCGGCCAGCTATCGAAAAGCCGCCGCGCCGAAATCAGGCAATTAGACTGAAATCACTCAGCCACGACTTCTTCTTCGTCGTCGTCGCCGCAAGCAATCGCGCAGATCAGGATGACCCCGATGACCACCGGAACGATCCAGCCCGAACGGGGCTTCGCAGCCTCGACCATCGGCTCTTCTTCAACGATAACCGGGCCGCCAGCGAAAGCGGTCGACGTGGCCATAGCCAGCGCCAGTACGGACGCAGTAAGTTTCTTCATGGCATATCCTCTCTATATTCCGGGCAATCCCCCGGGGACGCACACCAGCAAGCTATTCGGGCGTCAAGGGCTGCACAACGGATTCGTTACCTGCTGTGCCGATTGAGTCAGAGAGTTTGGCTTTCTTGCAACACGCCCAGCGATGATCCGATCCTGCACGCGGACGACTGAAGGTTATGCCGCCGCCCGGGCCGGCATCTATCAACGAAATCAAACAGGAAGGTCTGGATGCCGCAGGGCCTGGCCAGAAAGCCCTTTCAGAACATGCCTGGAACCACCTGATCCGGCGGGCGATGACCGTCGGCAAAGGTCTTGATGTTGATGATCACCTTCTCGCCCATCTCGACCCGGCCTTCGACCGTCGCCGACCCCATATGCGGCAGCAGAACAACATTCGGCAACTCCAAGAGCCGCGGGTTCACGTCCGTGCCGTGCTCGTAGACGTCCAGCCCCGCCCCCGCCAGCTCACCGGCTCGAAGGGCGCGCGTCAGCGCGTTCTGGTCGATGACCTCGCCGCGCGAGGTGTTCACCACCACCGATGTCGGCTTCATCAGCTTCAACCGCCGGGCGTTCAGCAAATGGAACGTCGAGGGCGTATGCGGGCAGTTGATCGACAGGATGTCCATCCGCGCCAGCATCTGGTCGAAGCTCTCCCACCACGTCGCTTCCAGCTCTGCCTCCGTCTCGGGCCGCAGGCGTTTACGGTTGTGATAATGCACCTGCAGACCAAAGGCCCGTGCCCGCCGGGCGACCGCCTGCCCGATCCGGCCCATCCCCAGGATCCCAAGCCTCCGGCCGCCAAGCCTGCCCCCAAGGTTGGCCATCGGCGACCAGCCGGTCCAGCTGCCGGACTGCATGACCTGCAGGCCTTCGGGAATACGCCGCGTCACCGCCAGAATCAGCGCCATGACCATGTCGGCCGTATCTTCGGTCACCACGCCGGGGGTGTTCGACACCAGTATCCCGCGCTGACGGGCGGTTGCCACGTCGATATGGTCGAAACCCGCCCCATAATTCGCGATCAGCTTCAGCTTCTCGCCCGCCTGGGCCAGCAACGGCGCATCTATCGTGTCGGTGATCGTCGGCACCAGAACATCGGCCCGGCACATCGCCGAGGCCAGTTCGTCGCGGGTCATCGCCACGTCGGGATCGCGGAGCTCGACGTCGAAAAGCTCCTTCATCCGCGTTTCCACGCTTTCCGGCAGCCGTCGCGTCACGATCACAGTCAGGCGGTTGGCAGGCATGCGTGTTCTCCCCGACCCTTCCAAAACCGGCGTCCTTCGGGCAAGGTGCAGCCAAGCGGGGCAATGCACAAGACCCGGTGAGCGGTAACGGCAAGGGCGTCGCGGCAAGCGACGCGGGTTAGGGCAGCAGGCATGTGGCGGTTCGTATTGGTATTGGCAGTTCTGGGCGCGCTTTGGGGCGGGGCCGCGGCGGCGCAAGAGACCGACACGCCGGTCACGACCGACAAGCCGCCCGAGAAGCAGTGCCAGCCGGACATCGGCTGCGTGACGAACCTCCCGCTCCCCCGGTTCGTGTCGCTGAAGGGCAGCGAGGGCAACGCCCGGCGCGGCCCCGGCCTTACGCACCGCATCGACTGGGTGTTCACCCGTGCGGGCATGCCGCTCAAGATCACCGCCGAATACGAAAACTGGCGCCGGGTCGAAGACTTTGAGGGCGCGGGTGGCTGGGTGCACTATTCGCTTCTGTCCGGTGTCCGGACCGCCCTGGTAACGCTCGACATGGCCGAATTCCTCGATGCACCAGAGGACAAAGGCACAGTGATCGCCCAGGCCGAGCTTGGCGTCATCGCCCGCGTTCTGGAATGCAGTTCCGAATGGTGTAGGGTCGCGATCGAAGGCCAGCGCGGCTGGGTGCGCAAAAGCTCGATCTGGGGCGTGAAGCCAGATGAAATCATCGAATGATCCGGTAGCAAGCGGCTTCAGGCTCGCCATCTCGGCGGGCGCCGCCTCGGTGCTGGTCGCGGCGGTACTCGTTGCGCTGAAGCTCTGGGCGCTGGCCGAAACCGGGGCGCTGTCGATTGCCGCCTCGCTGGCCGACAGCGTGCTCGACCTGATGATGTCGCTCGGGGCTGCTGCGGCCATCGTCTACGCATCGCGACCGGCGGACGAAGACCACGCTTTTGGCCACACATCTGCCGAAGACCTGGTAGCGCTGGCGCAGGCGCTCTTCATCCTGATCTCGGCCGGGGTAATCGCCTGGGCTGCAATCCTGCGGCTGTCGGCAGACGAGCCGCCGGTGCTCGCGGCCGAAGGCCGGGGCCTCATCGTGATGTGCACCTCGGTCGTGCTGACCATCGCTCTGGTCTGGTGGCAGGGCCGGGTCGCCCGCCGGACCGGAAGCAGGGTCGTCGCGGCAGACCGCCTGCACTACCTTGGCGATCTTCTGCCGAGCCTCGGGGCCATCGCCGCGCTCTGGGTTTCCAGCCGCTACGGCATCGGCTCGGTCGACGCGGTGGTGGCGCTTGGCGCGTCCGGGGTGCTGGCCTTCGGCGCCCTCCGGATCGGCAAGGGCGCCTGGGACGCGCTGATGGACCGGGCTGCCGATCCGGCAATCGTGGACGGAATTGCCGCCATCGCCCGCGACTGGCCCGGCGTGCGCGGTTTCCACGACCTCAAGACGCGCACGGCCGGAAGCCGTGTCTTCGTCAACCTTCATATCGAACTTGACGGCGACCAGAGCTTGCGAGAGGCACATGATATCGGCGCAGGCCTTCGCCGAGCGATCCTTTCCGCCTATCCCCAGGCGGACGTCATCATTCATAAGGACGTGCACCAGGGATGATTAAACAAATGCACCGTATTCTATTGACTTAGCAGTATGGCGGCTTGATTATACGAACGTATAACAGGTGACGCCATGCAACCCGCCCGCCGTATCTATCGCCGCGAAAGCGAAGAGAACCGCCGCTCGGCCCTGATCGCCGCCACGCAAGCGCTGGTGGCCGAGGGCGGGCCGGAGGCGGCGACCGTCCGTGCCATCGCCGAACGGGCAGGCGTCACGCCAGGGCTGATCCGGCACTACTTCCACAGCAAGGACGAACTGACCCGCGCCGCCTATCGGGCGCTGATGGACGGGATGATGGCCAAGGGCGCGGACGCGATCGAAGGCGTCGGCGCAAATCCTGAAGAGCGTCTTGCAGCCTTTGTCGCGGCGTCGCTGCGCCCGCCGGTCCTTGATGCGGGGGCGGTGGTTCTCTGGGCGGGCTACATGCACAAGGTCCGCAGCGATCCCGATCTGATGAACGTGCACGAAGCGGGCTACATGGCCTTCCGCAACACGCTCCAGCGGCTGATCGAAACCCTCCCCCGCGAAACGAAACCCGGCCAGACCCGAACCGAGGCAATCGCCTGCAACGCGGTGCTCGACGGCCTCTGGATCGAGGGCTCGCTGTTGCCAGCCGCCTTTGCGCCGGGCGAGATCATAACCACCGGCCTCAGCTCGATAGGCGCGATCCTTGGCGTCAACCTGCTGGCCCATATCTCGAAGCTTCCCGACTTCAGAAAGACCACACCATGAGATACGCCTCAGTTACCGACCGTCTGTCAGGCCTCGGAGGGGCCAAATGGGCCCTTCACGCCCGCGCGCGCGCCATGAAGGCGGCGGGGGAAGACATCATCGAGCTTACCATCGGTGAGCCTGACGTGCCGACCCCCGCCCGTTTCACCGAAGCGGCCGCCCGGTCGATGGCCAAAGGTCGTACAGGTTACTCCAATGGCCGGGGCGAACCCGGCCTGGTTGCCGCACTGGCCGCCCGATACTCCGCCCGCCGCGGGCGCGAGATCGGACGCGATCAGGTCATGTGTCTGCCGGGGACGCAGACGGTGCTCTACGCCGTCCTTCGCGCCCTGGCAGAGAGCGACGACGAAGTGCTGATCGGCGACCCGATGTACGCGACCTACGAGGGCCTGATCACCCAGACCGGCGCCAGGGCCGTACCCGTGCCCCTGAAGCCCGAACACGGCTTCCGGATGCAGGTCGCCGATGCCGCGGCGCGGATCACCCCACGGACGCGGGTTCTGTTCCTGAACACCCCGCACAACCCCACAGGCGCCGTCCTGCGGCCCGACGACATCCGCGCGCTCGGGGCGCTGGCCAAGCAGCATGATCTCTGGATCCTCTCCGACGAGGTCTATGAGGATATGGTCTTCCCCGGCATCACCTTCACATCACCACTCGACCTCCCCGACCTGGCCGAGCGCGTGGTGGTCGCCTCATCAATCTCCAAGTCCCACGCCGCTCCCGGTTTTCGGTCCGGATGGTGCGTCGGCCCCGCAGAATTCTGCGCGAGACTACTGCCACTTTCAGAAACCATGCTTTTTGGCTCCCAACCCTTCATCGCCGACCTCACAGAAATTGCAATTTCCGAACCTTCACCCGTTGCCCCCGGAATGGTCGACCGCTTCTCCCGCCGGGCCGCCGTGCTCGCCCAGACGCTGCACGGCACAGCGGGCCTCAGGGTACACCGCCCGGAAGCCGGCATGTTCGCGCTGGTCGACGTCCGCGCCACCGGGCTTTCGGGCGAGGCCTTCGCGACCTGCCTTCTCGAGCAACACAAGGTCGCCGTAATGCCCGGCGAAAGCTTTGGCGCTGGACTTTCGGGCTGGGTCCGGCTTTCGCTTACCCAACCCGATGACCGCATGGTCGAGGCCACCACTCGCATCGCCGCCCACGCGGCCACTATCCTTGGGAACGCAGCATGACCACGGTCGGCATCCGTCTTGTCGAGGGCCTTGTCGCCAGGGGGGTCGAGGTGGTCTTCGGCATCCCCGGCGTCCACACGCTTGAGCTGTACCGCGGCCTCTCAGCCGCTGGGGATAAAATCCGCCACGTCACCCCCCGCCACGAACAGGGCGCGGGCTTCATGGCCGACGGCTATGCACGCGTCTCCGGCAAGCCCGGCGTCGCCTTCGTCATCACCGGTCCCGGCCTCACCAACACGCTCACCGCCATGGCCCAGGCCCGCGCGGATTCGATCCCCATGCTCGTCGTCTCCGGCCTTGGCCGCAGCGACACGCTTGGCAAGGGCTGGGGGCGCCTCCACGAACTTCCCGACCAGGGCGCCATGGTCCAGACGCTCTGCCACAGCGAAACCGTGACCGACCCGAAGAAGCTCGGCGAAGTTCTTGACCGCGCCTTTGCCGCCATGACCTCCGGCCGCCCCGGCCCCGCGCATATCCAGATCTCGACCAACATGATGGGCGCCGCCTGCCCCGAACTCCCACCACCGTCCATGGGCGGGGCCGCTGTACCCCTGCCCCTCGGCAGGCTCCGCGGCATCGCCCAGACCCTGAACAACGCCGAGCGTGTGGTCATCCTTGCAGGCGGCGGTGTGCGCCGCGCCGAAGCCCAGCTCCAGAAGCTCGCCGAGATGCTGGATGCCCCGGTCGTCCTCACCGCCAACGCCCGCGGCGCGATGCATGACCACCGGCTCTGCGTTCCGGCCTCACCCAGCCTGCCCAGCGTCCGCAAACTCATCGCCGCAGCCGACCAGGTGCTGGCAATCGGCACCGAACTTGGCCCCACCGACTATGACGTCTACGCCAAGGGCGGCCTGCCCGACCTTTCCGGCATGATCCGCATCGACATCTGCGCCGATCAGCTGGCCCGCCATCCGGCCAAGATGCCGATCAAGGCTGATGCCGGGCCGATGATGGCCGCCCTTCTGCCGAACCTCCTGCCCGCCAATCGCGACGGCGCGGCACGGGCCGATGCCACGCGCGAAGCCGCGCGGGCCGAGCTTCCGGGCCTCTACGCCCACCTGCCCGAACAGCTCGACATCGTCGAGACGATCCGCGACGCGATGCCGGGCGCCATCATCGTTGGTGACAGCACCCAGCCGGTCTATGCCGCGAACCTCTACTACGATCACGACCGCCCCGGCGGCTGGTTCAACGCCGCCACCGGCTACGGCGCGCTCGGCTATGCTCCCGGCGCCGCAGTCGGCGCAGCCATCGCCGCCCCCGGCGTTCCCGTCGTCTGCCTGATCGGCGACGGCGGCCTGCAGTTCAGCCCCGGCGAAGTGCGCACGGCGCTGGACGAACAGCTCCCGATCACCTTCATCGTCTGGAACAACTCCGGCTTCCGCGAGATAGCCGAGGCGATGCGCGAGGCGAAAGTCCCAGTCCTCGGCTGCGACCCCTCGCCCCTGGACATGAAGCACTTCGCTATGGCCTGCGACGTGCCCTTCGCCAGCGTCTCGCAAGACCCCGACGAACTCGCGGATATCCTCACCGCCCCAATGGACGGCCCGCGTCTCTTGGAGGTTCAAGTCCGGTAAGGCGGACTATTGAACTAAGGAGGCATTCGTCAGTCTCGACAGCGTATCCATCCTGACGCAGAGCCAAGCATGAACATTCCTCCCCACAAGGATATTGCTGCAAGTGCGCCCGACCAGATCGTTGAAATCCAGGGGTCGCCGACCAAACTGATTGGTGTCCTTATAGGCAGTATCCTGTTTGCCCTGATCTATGCTCGTTTAGCCTTTGGCTATGTCTCCATTCCGGCCAACAAGGAGTATGCGATCTACGGCTACGGCTTTGGGGTTCTATTCTTCGGCGCGATAATCGCGATCACCATCAAACGTCTGCTGTCGGCTCCCAAGGCAATCATCACACTGTCGCCCGCGGGCTACCACGACACACGGGTGTCAGAACGGCCGATCCCGTGGGAGGCAATCCGCGAAATACTGATCTGGAAGATGCATTCGCAACGGGTCATCGTGCTGAAGGTGCCACCCGAGGTTGAAGCTTCGATTGGCCTGACCCCCATTGCCCGCTGGACGCGTGGAGGCAATGCCAAGTTTGGTGCGGACGGGTTGAGTACCGTGGCCAACGGCCTGAACATCAGCCATGATGACCTCTTGGCGGCGATTGCCAGCCGGGCAACCGCGGCAACCGCGATACGCAAGTCTGCCTAACGGAACGGGGCTTCTCGAAACTCAAGTCCGCTGACGCGCCAGGATCGGTGCAAGCAGGAACACCACCCCCACCAGACAGGCCGCGAAGACAAAGGCAAAGCGCAGCCCAAAGCTGCCTGCGATCAGGCCCAGCAGCGGCGGTCCGAAGAAATAGCCGAAGTAGCCCAGAAGCGTAGCCCTTGCGACCGCCCGCGCGCGGGCCTCGGGCTCGCTCAGCTGGCCAACCAGCGAAAAGGCCGTGGGCGCCAGGACCGACGCCCCGATCCCCATGATGATGAAGCCAAGGTAGGCCCAGCCCGGCCCTGCCGCCTGCGCCACGATCATCGCCCCGATCGCCGCAATCACCGCGCCGACCCGCAGGATGGTAAAGGCATTGACCCTGACCGCCAGCCACTGCCCCCCAAGCCGCGCGAACCCCATCGTCAGCGCCAGCGCCGCCGGGCCCATCGCGCCCTCCTCCGGGCTGCCGCCCAGCGTCTTCTCGATATGCAGGGCCGACCAGTTCTCCGCCGCATTCTCGGTCATGAAGGCGATCAGCACGATCCCCCCGCCAATGACCGGCACCAGCCCCAAGGGTAGCGCAGTGCCGTCCTTCGGCTTTCTCAAGCCCCGGATCAGCCCGTCCCGCTCCAGCGCCATAAGGGCGCACAGAACCCCGACCCCGGCCATCGTCCCCATCACCCACCCGGGCCCCCAACCCGCCCCGCGCAACACCCCCGTCAGGATCGCGCCCCCCGCATAGCCGAAGGAATAGGCGGCGTGGGTCAGGTTCATCAGATGCAGCCCGCGCGAGGTCTCCATCGCCGCAACACGGGCGTTCATCAGCACATCCGTCAGCCCGGTCGCCGCCCCGGCACAGGCCATCGCCAGCGGAAAGAGCCAGATCACCGAAGCCTGCCCCGGCAGGGAGAAAGCCACCGCCATCAGCAACACCGCCGAAGGCAGGGCCGCCCGGCCCATGACCGAACCGAAGGCCGGTGCCGCGAGCATCGCGCTGATCGCGGCTATCGGCGTGAAGAAGATCAGAAGCCCCAGCTCGGTCTCGTCCACCCCCAGCATCGACTTCAGATCCGGCAACACCGCCGCGAACGTGCCCCAGAGGACTCCCATGGCCGTAAACGCGGCAATCGCGGGCCTTGTGTAGGCAAGGGTGGCAAGGGCAGACATTCATGCGGCTCCGACCGGGAACCCGACAGGTAGCTCTTGAACCCGCCCTAAGCCAGTCCCCCCGCGACCCCCGGCAACTCCGAAAGCGACACCCACCCCACCCCCGCAAGACCCGGGAACTTATCCCTTCCCTTCCCACCGATTCGCCGCTATAGGCCCCCGGTCGCGCCACGCACCCTTGGAGGGTGGCGGACTTACATTGGAGAGAACCTATGGCACGCGAGATCGCTGATCTTCTGGCCGAGGTACGGACGGGGACAGGCAAGGGGGCCGCCCGTCAAGCCCGTCGTGAGG
>NZ_JBOFBI010000143.1:0-20720 GCF_051645465.1 Tabrizicola sp.
TGGACCTGACAGCCCCTGCGTTCCAGGCGGGCCAGCGGTTGGAGGTCCGGGTGGACATGGCCAAACCCGGCCCCTTGTACTGCTGGGTGATGGCCCCGGACGAGACGGCCTTTGTCGTGCTGCCTGTCGGTGAGATGGCCACCGTGGAACCCGGCAGCTACAGCTATCCGGCCGATTTCGGTCTGGGCGACATCGTGCTGTCCGACGCGTTCGAGAACCTGTTCCACTGCTTTGCCCCGTCCGAAGCCCTGCCTCAGGCGCTTGAGCAAAGCTGGCGGGATGCCGGGCCACAGGCCGCAAATCAGGTTTTGCTGGACAGCGCGGCCATTGCGGCCATGTTGGAGGACATGCGCGCCCAGCCCGGAATGGTCGAGGCAACGACGCGAATTCTGGTGAGATAGCGATGGACGGCATTGATCCCCGCGACCTGCCGCTTGGCCATGACGAGGCTTGCGCCGCCGATCTGCACGCCGTCGCCGATGGCAGGATGCTGGGTCGGCAGGACCGGTCATGGCTGGCCCGCGCCGTGGCAGGCGCAATCCGGCCCAGCCGCGACCGGCCGCTCTGGGATCTGGCGCATGCGATTGCGGCACTCGGGGTCGATGGAACCGGGCTGATCGATCTGGCGCTCGACCCGTCGCTTGCGTCGGCGGCGGTGCTGCAAGACCGGCTGGGCGATATCGCTGCTGCCGACAGCCGGGGCCTCGTGCTGACCGCGCCGCGCCCCTGGCGCTGTTCGTGGACCGGCCTCGCCCGGTGCCTGAGCCTGGCGGAGTTCATCCTGACGGCGGATGCGCTTGACGGGTTCACCGAGATTTCGGAGCGGATCGGCCCTGGCATCACCGTGGCGGAAGCCCCCGATCTGGCCCGCGCGCTTGCCGCCCGCATGGCCGCCTACCGCCGCACCCACATGCCCGCAGCACCGATCGAACGGAGCTTTCATGCCATCCGCGAATACTTGCGGAATGCCGTTAAGCGTGAGGGGTTCGTCGACGACGATATCCTGACATTCTGGCAAAACGGCGTGGCGCAGGATGTGATGTTCACCACGGTGGTCGAGCATTTCATCACCTACGAGCGGGTCCTGGCCGAGATGGGTACCCTGTCGGCCATTGGCCGGGCCGACAGCCTCGAGGATATGGACAACTGGGAAGACCGGCTTGAGGCCGCGTCCTTGCCGCTGGTCGATGCCATAAGCCTGCAGGACGCGATGGAGCTGCTTGATGCGGTCGAAGATGGCCCCAAGGTGCTGACCGGGGCCGAGCAGGAGGCGCTTGCCGCCGTGCTGAACCTTGATCCCTTTCACCGCGCACGTCCGCTGACCGCCCTCCGGGCCCGGGTCTTCGGGCGCATCCAGGCCGGTATCGCGAACCGCCTGCGGCGCGGGACGGGCGGGGCCGATCTGGCAGACCGTATTCCGGCGCTTGAGGCCGACTATTCCGCCGCTGCCGAAGCAACCGAGACGCTTGTCGCGCATTTGCGCCGCTGCCTGACCATTGCCCTGGCCCTGCGGACGGGTGCGGAGGGCGGCGCGCTTGCAGAACAGGGGATGCGCGAATTGCGCCGGATGCGCCGCGCCGGGTTCGACATGCCACACGAACGGCTTGCCGAAGCCATGGCGCACATGGATGAGGCGCTTGCGGCGACGGCCCAGGCGCTGGAAGAGCATCGGCAGGCCATCGCGCGCCTGCATCGGGCCGAACCGCTGGACAGCCGCGTTGCCCGCGACCGGGCCGCCTTTTCACAAACCTTCGCTGCGATCTATCGGGACCATATCCGGCAGGAGATGGCCAGATGACCGCCGATCCCAATGACGAGGACACCGCCATGGACATTCTGATGGCCGAAGTTCACATCGCTCGGCAGCTGTCGCAGGCACAGCCAGCCGTGGTCAGGGGCGTGACGCCCGCCGACCTTTGGGCCGAGGTCCGGCGCGCTGCCGGTGATCCCGCCTCGCTTGCCGTGGCACGGGCGTTGCGCGGCGATCCTGCGATGGCTTCGCGGTATCGGCAGATGCTGTCAGCCGTTGCGCTGGCCGCGTCGCCTGTCGCCCTTGCCGCATCGGACGGTGAAGTGGACCGGCGGATCGGGTCTGCCAGGCTGCGCCTCTTGCCGGTGACGGATGGCGATGTGCCGTTGGTGGTGCTGGAAGGGGCGGCTGAGGCCGCCAGCCTCGAGATGGTCGGCCATACTGGTGAAAGCCTTCGCCTTGCCCTGCCCGAACCGGATGCAGGCACCGTGATCCTGTCGCTTGGTCCGGACTTCCCGCAGGCTGACGCTGCCCTTGCCCTTTTGCGCGATCCGGGCACCGCGCTCTACCTCTTGCCGTGACGAGCGCCGCCGCCGTGACTGCCCCGGGCCGGTTCGCCCTGATGGTTCCGACCACGGGGGCGGTCCTGCACCTTTGTGCGCTGGTGCCCCGGCCGGGTCTGCCGCACGGGGCGGCGTTTGCCCAAGGCGACTACCGGCCTTTGGCTCTGTCGGCGGACTACCGTGCGCTGGCTGGACCCGAAGGCCCCATCGCGCGCTACCTTGGCGCGGCGATCACCCCGCATGAGTTGCGGCTGTCCGGCGCTCCCGACGGTGGCCGCAGTTGGGAGGTTCCGGTCGCTTTGGCGCACCTCCTGTTGTCCAAAGGCTGGACGCTGGCAAAGCCCGAGGAACCGGCGGACCTGACGCTTTGGGCCACCGGTGCGGTCGACCTGGACATGCGGCTTTTGCCCGGTGATTACGGTCTTGAGCGCAAGGTTGACGTGTCGAAGGCGGAGCTTGCCGCAGCGGGGAAAACCGTGGTCGCGGTCCTTCCCCCAGGGTCAGGTCAGGATGCCGCACTTGCCAGACTGAACGATCTGGGAATACGGACGCTAAAACCCGAGAAGCTAGACGAGGTCCTGTCGGTTTTGACCTATGCCCCAGAAGTGGTTCCGGCGGCAGCTTCAAGCCCCCCGCCGCGACGCGCCAATATGCGGATGATTGCTGGGGCCTCGGCTATTGCTGCGGCTTTCGTTGCCGTCGCGGTCATCCAGCTGACGGACAGGACCGGGCCGGATGTCAACGTTGTGGATCAACCCGACGAACCTGAGACGCCTGTCGGAGGCACCACGGAGATCGTAGCGGAGGGTCCGACCATCGAACCAGTCCCTGAGTTACCGCCGGGAGGAGCTGACAGCCCGCCCGTCGAGGGCGTCGTCGAAGATCCGGAGGATCCCGCCAACCCAGAGGGCAGTCCTACGCCGCCAGCAGAAACCCCAGCGCAAAACGAGGCGGAGGTCACCCCTCCCACGACGCCATCCCAACCCGGCATTCAACTGGCCGAAGTCCGGGTGGCTGAAGGGGGCAGCTGCCGTTCGGCCCTGTTCGATCCGGCGCGCCGGACGCTTCAGCCCGTTATGTGGGGGCCGGAGGGCTTTGCGCCAACACCGGCGGATCCGACGCTTTGCGGCATCGTGCTGTCCTCATCGGACGGCAGCGCGCCGCCCAGTGTGCAGTCCGATCCCCCCGGTGCCTTTGTCGAGGCATCGGGTGCAGCAGGGACCACCGTGCTATTCCTGCGCGAGGGCGTCCGAAACGTCGTCTACACATTCCCTGACCCCAATGGAGGCGCGGGTGACGCGCCGATCCGCCATCAGATCGTTATGCCAGACCCCTAGGAGGCTTATCGTGCGAATCCTGTTCCGAACCGCCTTTTCGCTTCTTGCCACGTTCGTCATTGCCGCCCCCTGCCTTGCGCAATCCGCCATGTTTGAAGCGTCCGACTACGGTCAGGCGCAACTGATCGTGCGGCAGAACACCGGTGATGCCGCCGCCTTCATCGCCGCCAGCGAAGGCGGAGCGTTCGAGCCGATTTCAGAATTGTCGCCGAACGACCGCATGGCCATTCTGTCGCGTCCTATCGGCCGGATCGACGTCCTCTTGCGCGACCTCAATACTGGCGAAGAGATCGCCAGCACCTGTACCGGCGCATTGCTCGGTGACGGGATGGTCATGACCAACTACCACTGCCTGCCACAGGTCGGAAACTACGAGGTGCTCGAAGCTTCGATCCTGATGAATTACAACTCGCTTGATGGCACCGGATCAGCAAGGTTCGGGGTTTCGCCAACCCTGATTGACGGGCGGGAGGATCTGGACTTCGCCATTGCCCAGGTCGACCCGGCGGCAGAGGCCCAGTTTGGGTATGTCTCGATCGGCCTTTTGCCCCCGGAACACGGCGCCACGCGCGTCGTGATCCACCATCCGCTTGGCCGACCCAAGGTCATGAGCCGGTTTCGCTGTCTGGTCCTGAATGACCGGGCTGGGCCGCCTGTGGTGGCCCATCGGTGCGATACGCTGCCTGGCTCGTCAGGCTCGCTGATGTTCGACGACCGCGGGGTGGCCGTCGCGCTGCACAGGGCGGGTGGACTGGATGCCTCTGACCCGACCAGCTTCAACATGGCGATTGACCTCGGGACCATTCTTCAGGCCAGCACCGTGCTGGCAGGAACGCCCGCAGCAATGGCAGGCGCGAGCCCCAACATAGCAACGCAGGCCGTCGCCGCAGAGGAAACCCCCGTAGAAGGTACAGAGGCCCCCGAAGAGACGCCGGGCGACATGTCAACTGACGAGATGAACGATATCCTGAAGGGCAACTAGCACAGGCGGAAAGATTTTCGGCCTGATGCAGTCGCCCTCTCCAAATTTGGCTCTACGGTTTGCCCGGTTCCCGTGAGGGGCAAAAGCAAGCCCCGCAAAGGAGAAAAGAGATGATCAGACATACTCTACACGGCAAAGTTCCTGCGGCGCTGCTGTGCCTTGCAATGGCTGCACCGGTCCAGGCACAGAACCCCCTGACTGACCCGGCGCCAGGCACGACCACTGAGCAGCCGACCGACGTTACAGAGCAGCAAACCCCCCCCGGCGAGCCCGAGGATTCGTTTGGTGGCACTGATCTGTCGGCGACCGATATCATCCGCGAGCTTGCCCCCGTGGAAGGCAACACCGCGCGCGCCACGCGTGAGGTTCAGACCCCCAGCGGGATCGTCGTGATGGACACGGGCCGCGCCGTCGACCTGACGGTATTCTTTGCCTACGACAGCGACCGGTTGCTGCCAGAAGCGCGGGCCCAGCTTGATGCCCTTGGCTACGCCCTGAACGATCCGGCCCTGCGGCCCTACAGCTTCCTGATTGCGGGTCACACCGATGCCCGCGGATCGGCGGCGTACAATCTTGAACTGTCGATCCGGCGGGCAATCGCGGTGGCTGACTATCTGGTCCGCTACCATAACATTTCGCCCGACCGCCTTGTCGCACACGGCTGGGGCGAAGAAGAGCTGAAGGTTCCGTCCGATCCCATGTCGGGCGCCAACCGCCGGGTCGAAGTCTCGCTTCTGGTGCCGATGCAAACAGGCTACTACCAGCCCGTCTACCCCCTGCCCGGCCAGATCGTCCCCGGGATCGAGTACAGCTATGTGGTCGTCTCGGACCCTGGCAGCCATTGGGGCTTGCACTGGTCCTACACCTCGGGACTAAGCGACCCCCGCTGGCGCCTCTCTTCCAATGCCCTCGACGACTTCCACGCGACGCCGACTTGGCTTCACAACTGACCAGTTTTCCGTAGGAGACACGAAATGCTTAGATTTCTTGCCGTAATCGTCGCCATCGGACTGGCGCAACTGACCCCCGTATCGGCCTTTGCCCAGGGCCTCAACATCGTCGTGATGGGTGAAGATGCCGACGAAGACAGCGTGCCGCGTGGCAACCGCATCTTTAATCGCGTTATCGCTGCCATGACCGAAGAGATGAACGTGCAGGGCTACAACATCTTCGACGAAACCGCGATCGCGATGGACATAAACCCAGCGAACCGCGTCCGTCGTCAAGACAGCGAGCTGATCTCGGTCGCCCGTGCTGTGCAGGCCCCGCCCCTGGATGTGGTCGTCGTCTTCACCATCTACGCCTCGGTCTCGGAATCTGCCTACGCCGACATTGTGCGCCCCGAGGTCCGCATTCCCGGCCGCATCCTGAACGTGCGCACCGGCCAGCAGATCGCATCGTTCGAAGTGTCCGGTCTGGAACTGCCGCCGCTGCCGGTCGTGTGCGAACGCGAATGCCTTCTGGAAAGCGTGGGCGACAGTGCCGCGATCCTTGGGGCCGAACTGGCCAGCGCGCTGACCGCCAAGCTTGAGGGCTTTGTCGCGGCCCCTGCGGCCGAGGGGGTCATCGACAGCACCGCCGTCATCGTGACCGACCCCACTGTCACGGTCGTCACTCCGGCAGATACCTGCGAGAGCCTTCCGACGGCCTACGTGATCCGCTTTGTAGGGTTCGAGACCGAGGAGATCACGGCACTTGAGGAGTACATGAACTCGTACGCCTGTGTCGAAAGCGCCCGCCCGGTCCGCGCCTCTGGCAGCCTCGCCGAGTACTGGTACGAGACCCGCTCTGACACTGCCCGTCTGACCCGGAACCTTCGACTGACGCTGGAGCACATGGGTGTCGAAGGGCAGGTACAGTTTTCCGGCGGTACCTTCGTGCTGAAGCGCATCCCGACCCGCTAAATCGCCGCCCGGCAGAACCCTCGTCTCACCCCCGGCCTTGCGCCGGGGGTGAAGCTTTGCGGGCTGCACGCCCCGCAAGTTCCCGATCTTCATGTAGCACTACGCTGCTTTCGTCAGTCGCTTGAAGTGCAAGCGAACGGCGCCTGGCACAAGAGCCGCCTTAGTCCCCCGGCCGTATCCGCGCCGCCGTGCCCTTGGCGAAGGCATCAAGCCGTTCGCGGGCGGCGGGCTGGGTATTGACGACACCCGCCACCACCGCTTCGGCATAGGAGGCGTCGAGCGCGGACATGTTGCCCATGTGGCTGATGGCCGAGCAGATCGCGAAATTGGTCAGCGGCAGGTTCTGCGCGGCCTTCTGCGCCAACGCGAGCGCCGTCTCAAAGCTGGAGCCTGCGACAAGGTACTGTGCCAGCCCGACGTCGACCGCCTCCTGACCCTTGTAGACGCGGCCCGTCAGCATCATGTCGATCATCCGCGCCTTGCCGACCAGCCCGGCAACACGGATCGTCGCCCCGCCGCCGGTGAAGAGCCCGCGCTGGCCTTCCGGCAGGGCGAAATAGGTCGAGGCGTCCGCCACACGGATATGGGCCGACGAGGCAAGTTCCAGCCCGCCCCCCACGACAGCACCTTTCAGCGCGGCGATGATCGGAACACCGCCGTATTCCATCTTGTTGAACGCCTCGTGCCAGCGCAGGCAGAGGTGCATGAATTCGGCGGGGCTGCGGTCGGCCTTGTGATGCTCGACAAGGTCAAGCCCGGCACTGAAGTGATCGCCCTCGGCGGCCAGAACGACCGACCGCACCCCGGACCGCGGCACGGCCGAGAAGAGCATGACCAGCTCCTCGACCGTTTCGGCATTCAGCGCATTGCGCTTGGCCGGGCGGTTCAGGGTGGCCACCAGAACGCCGTCGGCGTGAAGGTCCAGCACGATGTTGAACAGGGTGGGAAGGGCGATCATGGGGCCTCCTTGCAAAGCTTCACACCATCAAAACGACGACGGCGCAGGTGTCGGTGTCATTGTCCGTTCTTCCGCCGTCACGCCAGCGGCCCCAGGGCCCGCGCGGCATCGCGTAGGATGAACTTCTGGATCTTGCCGGTCGCGGTTTTCGGCAGCTCCTGAAACACCACGGACTTCGGCGTCTTGAAGCCCGCGAGGTGGCTGCGGCAGAAGGCGATTATCTCGTCTTCCGCCGCCTCCATACCCTCGCGCAGTTCGACGAACGCACAGGGCGCCTCGCCCCAGCGCGCATGGGGGCGGGCGACGACGGCGGCGACTTTCACTGCCGGGTGGCGGTAGAGCACGGCCTCCACCTCAACCGACGAGACGTTTTCGCCGCCGGAGATGATGACGTCTTTCAACCGGTCGCGGATCTGCATGTAGCCGTCCGGATGCATCACCGCGGCATCGCCCGACCAGAACCAGCCGTCCTTGAAAGCCTCGGCAGTCGCGGCGGGGTCTTTGTAATAGCCCTTCATCACCGTATTGCCGCGAATGGCGATCTCGCCCTGGGTCAGGCCGTCGGCGGGTACGTCGAGGCCCGTAGCGCGATCGACCACGCGCAGGCCATCGAGCATCGGAAAGGCCACGCCCTGCATCGCCTGCTTTTCGGCCTGCTCGGCAGGTGGCAACCCGGCCCAGTCGTCCTGCCAAAGGCACTGGGCAATATGGCCGTAGGTTTCGGTGAGACCGTAGACCTGCATGACCTGAAGCCCAAGGGCTGCGGCCTTTTCCAGCACGGCGGGGGGTGGCGGTGCCCCGGCCGTCATCACCTTGACCGGCGGATCGAAGGGCCGGGCAGCCCCGCCTTCGCAGAGCATTTGCAGGATGACAGGGGCCGCGCCCAGATGAGTGACGTTATGGTCGGTCATCGCCTGAAGCAGGGTTTTGGGGTGCAGATCGGCCGGAAAGATCATGTGACCGCCAACAATCGCCATCGCCCAAGGATGGTTCCAGCTGTTGCAATGGAACATCGGCACGACCGACAGATAGGTGGGATGCGGCGGCACGGCCCAGCCCGCAACGGTGCCCATGGCCATGAGATAAGCGCCACGGTGGTGATAGATCACCCCCTTGGGCCGCCCCGAGGTGCCCGAGGTATAGTTCAATGCCAGCGCCTGCCATTCGTCGCCCGGCAGAGACCACTGCATCGGCGCGGCCTCGGTCATGTCGTGATAGTCGCCCGGCCCGCTCGCGGTTTCGGGCAGCAGGATCACCGGCCGCGCGTTGCCACCCAAAGCGGTCGCCGCGTTCAGCAGCGGGACCAGCGTCGGATCGACGATGACGAGGCGGCTGTCGGAGTGGTCGAGGATATAGGCCACCGTCTCGGGTTCCAGCCGCGTGTTGATCGTGTTCAGGACGGCGCCTGCCAGGGGAACCGCGTAATGCAGCTCGAACAATTCCGGCCGGTTGGGCGACAGGACCGAGACGGTATCGCCAAGCCCCACGCCACGCGCCATCAGGGCCGCTGCGACCGCCCGCACCCGTGCGCCGACCTCGGCCCAACTGCGCGTCACCCCGCCAAAGCTGGTGGCGGGGCGGTTAGCGTACACCATTTCGGCCCGCTGCAGGAAAGACAGCGGCGAGAGGGTCACATGGTTCGCCGCGGTCTGCGCGGCGGCCTCGAAGTGCGTACGCATCGGATCAGCCCCGCCCGCGCCGCAGCGTGGCGTCCGTCCCGGTTGGCGCCTGGCCCGTGTTGCGCATTCTCAGTCCTCCCCCAAAGTCGATTGCGCGCCGGTCCGGGTCTAAAGAAACGGAAGCTCGACAAGCCTTGCCGTCACCGGCCCCTTCGCGCGCATCACCTGCACAGTCTCGCCCACTTTGGCCCCTGCGCCGACCAGAGCATAACCGATATTTGCCTTCATCCGGAACGACCAGACGCAATTCGTCATCATCCCGATGCGCTGGCCGTTCGACATGATATCCTCGCGCTGAAACCCCAGAGGCGCAGGCGTGTCGCCCTCCAGCACCAGACCGAGCTGATGCCGCTTGACCCCCTCGGCCTTGATCCGCCGCAGCGCCCGGATGCCCACCACGTCGTCGGGCACATCCAGATCGACATATTTGCCAAGCCGCACCTCGAACGGGTTGGTCATATCGTCCGTGTCGCCACCGACCGAGACAAGACCGCTTTCCGTGCGTTCCGGCGTCGCCGGTGCCCCTGGCCCGATGCCCCAGGGCTTCCCCGCCTCCTTGAAGATGTTCCAAAGCTGCGTGCCCTTGCTGCCGTCCTTCAGGTAAATCTCGAACCCGCCCTGCTTGGACCAGCCCGACCTTTGCACCGCGACGGCAATGCCCTCGATCTCGGTTTCCTTGAACCAGAAGTACTTCAGCCCGCGCACCCAGTCGCCCACCACATGCGCCACCACATCCTCGGCCTTCGGGCCCTGCAGGGCCATCGGCGACACGTCCGGCTCTGACACTTCGACGTTCAGGCCCCGCTCGGCGGCAATCGCGCCCGCCCAGAACCAGATGTCGCTGTCGGCGATCGACAGCCAGTAAAGGTCATCCGCCAGCTTCAGCAGGATCGGGTCGTTGATGATGGTTCCGCGATGGTTGCAGAGCGGCACATATTTGCCCTGACCGACCTTGCATTCCGAAAGATCGCGCGGCGACAGGATTTGTGCCAGCTTGCCCGCATCCGGCCCCTTCAGTTGCACCTGCCGCTCCACCCCCACATCCCATTGCGAGACGCCGTTGATCAGCCGCCAGTATTCGCCCTCCGGATCGCCGTAGGAGGTCGGCATGATCATGCGGTTGTAGATACTGGCCGCGACCAGCCCTTCGGCCACGGCAGACTGGTAGAACGGCGAGGGTCGGAGGCGCGCTGTTGGGAAGACGGAAAACATCAAGAACCCCTGGTGATTTTCCCCCACATGAAGGCTCTGGCGGCATTCGGTCAAACAACGTATTCAGGGGCAATACCTATACAAATAGTTATGGCACCGTTGGGATCATGCCGCCATGCACAGCGACCTTCCACCCCTGACCTGGCTGCGCGCGTTCGAGGCCGCCGCCCGCACGCTCAGCTTCACCAACGCCGCGACCGAACTGCATGTGACGCAAGCCGCGGTGTCCAAGCACGTGAAGTCTCTGGAGCTTCATCTGCGCCATCAGCTGTTCCGCCGCCGCCCCCGTAGCCTTGAACTGACCAAGTCCGGCGAGGCCTACCTGCCAAAAGTGCAGGATGCGCTGGAACGCCTTGCGATCGGCACGCGCGAAGTGTTTGGCCATCGGCAAGCCCCAGGGCTTACTCTGCGCTGTGCCGTCTCATTTGCGGTAAACTGGTTGGCACCGCGCCTGCCTGAGTTTCTGGAGCGCCATCCGGGAACGTCCGTCCGCGTGATCTCAAGTGTATGGAATGATCCCTTTGACAAGGACGCGTTTGATCTGGACATCCAGTATGGCACCGGCGATTGGCCTGGCTACGTCAGCCATCGCCTGACCAATGAGGCAATCACCCCGCTTTGTGCGCCCGATCTGGCTTCGCGTATTCCGCTGCGAAAGCCGGACGATCTTGGCCGCCACCGCCTGCTTCATGTGCTTGGGTACCAGGAGGGGTGGGGCATCTGGCTAAACGCGGTGGGCGCGAAGGCCGTAGATCCCGGCAAAGGGCTGCAATTGGACAATTCCCTGATGGCCTTTGAGATCGCAGCCGAAGGCGGCGGCGTTGCGCTTGGCCGCACCTCTCTGGCCGAACGAGACCTTGCCCTTGGGCGTCTTGTTGCCCCCTTCGCGCTGAACGTGCCGATTGCAGAGGGCTTTCATTTGCTCCGGCCCGAGGCGGGCAACAGCCATCCGGACGCGCTCGCCTTTGTGGATTGGATCACGTCGAAGGTCTAGCTGAACGGGCAGTCCGGCCCCGCCACGGCAACTAGCCAATGGTCCGCCCCTCGGCTGCGGACAAGGGGCCAAAGAGCTTCAGTGACCGAGGATCTGGCTGAGGAACAGCTTCGTCCGGTCGCTTTTCGGATTGCTGAAGAACTCTTTCGGCTCGTTCTGCTCGACGATCTGGCCCTGGTCCATGAAGATCACCCGGTTCGCCACGGCCTGGGCAAAGCCCATCTCGTGCGTGACGCAGATCATCGTCATGCCTTCCTGGGCAAGCTGGATCATGGTGTCGAGCACTTCCTTGATCATCTCTGGGTCAAGGGCGCTGGTCGGCTCGTCGAAAAGCATGATGCGGGGGCGCATGCACAGGGACCGGGCGATGGCGACACGCTGCTGCTGGCCGCCGGAAAGCTGGCCGGGGTATTTGTGCGCCTGCTCCGGGATTTTCACCTTGGACAGGAAATACATCGCCGTTTCTTCGGCCTCTTTCTTCGGCACCTTCCGCACCCAGATCGGCGCAAGGGTCAGATTTTCGAGGATCGTGAGATGGGGGAAGAGGTTGAAGTGCTGGAACACCATCCCGACTTCCGACCGCACCTTGTCGATATTCTTCAGGTCGTTCGTAAGTTCCGTCCCGTCCACCACGATCTGGCCCTGCTGGTGTTCCTCCAGCCGGTTGATGCAACGGATCAGGGTGGACTTGCCCGAACCGGAGGGGCCGCAGATGACGATCCGCTCGCCCCGCATCACCGTCATGTTGATGTCGCGCAGAACGTGGAACGTGCCGTACCACTTGTTCATGCCGCTGATCTGGATCGCGATCTCGTCCGTGACCTGCATTTTAGCCGCGTCTGCCATGATATGTCCTTACCGGTGGTCGGTCTTCAGCTTGTGTTCCAGATACATCGAGTACCGGGACATGCCGAAGCAGATGACGAAGAAGATGGCGCCGACGAAGATGTAGGGCTCCCAGTAGATGCCCTTCCAGTCGATGTCGGCGCGGACGATGGTGGTGATACCCCTGAGCGGATCCATGAGCCCCACGAAGGCGACCAGAACGGTGTCCTTGAAGAGACCGATGAACGTCGAGACGATCGCAGGGATCGACACTTTCAGCGCCTGCGGCAGGATGATCAGCCGTTGCGCCCGCCAATAGTCGAGGCCCAGTGCATCGGCAGCTTCATACTGGCCGCGGGGAAGTGCCGCGAGGCCACCCCTGATGACCTCGGCAAGGTAGGCGGCGGCGAACAAAGTGACCAGAATGATGACGCGCAGGATGATGTCGAAGTTCGTTCCCGGCGGCAGGAAGTATTGCAGGAGGAGAGACGCGGTGAAGAGAAGCGTGATCAACGGCACGCCGCGGATGAACTCGATGAAGCCGACAGACAGCGTCTTGACGATAAGCATGTCGGACTGACGGCCAAGCGCCAGCAGAATGCCGATGGGCAACGAGAAGGAAATGCCCGTCACGCCGATGACGATGGCCAGAAGGAAGCCGCCGAACTGGTCGGAGTTTACCGCGGTGATGCCGAACGGCAGAACCGACTGCAGGGCGCCGACCGTGGGGACGTCGAGATAGAGCCACCAGAGCACCGCCGCGATCACGCCCGCCCCCGCCGCAGGCGACAAGCCGATGAGGGGTGTGGCCAGCCGGAAGACGAGGTAGAGCACTCCAAAGCCCGCCATGGCCATGATCGGCAACCAGATCGACCCGCCCCACAGAAGCCAGAAGCAAAGCCCGGGGTAGATCAGGGTGAACCACAAAAGCTTGCCCGGCAGCGCCTGCGCAACGGCCAGAAGCCCCGCGACAAGCAGGATCGCCAGCACAAAGGCCGGGGCCGGCGCGGACGCGAGGTAGAGCGATACCAGAAGAAATGCTGCTACCACCGAGAGCACCAGGGTCAGATTGCGCTTCTGTCCGGCAAAAAGGACGGGGGCGAGGGCGGCGAACAGAAGGCCGAACGCGAGCACCGGCCGCCACCATTCTGCAGAAGGGTAGAAGCCAAAGATGAAGGCCCCCCACCAGTGCCTGATCACCGCCCAGCAGGCACCGGTCGCGCCTTCACCGGCGCTGGCCGCCACGGTCCGGCGGCACTGGCCAAGGCTTTCGGCATTCCAGACCGAGTTGAGCCACCAGGGCAGCGAGTTGCTGACCAGCCACCAGATGACGATCCCGCCAGCGACGGTCAAGGCGACATTGAACGGCGTGGAGAACAGATTCTCGCGCAGCCATTTGACCACGCCGCGTTCGCTGATCGGCGGCAGCAGTGGCGGAAGCATTTCCTTGCGGGCGAAAGGCTGGTCCATCTTAGCGCGCCTTCAGCTGAACGGAGGAATTGTAGAGGTTCATGAAGGCCGAGATGATCAGGCTGATCGAAAGATAGATCAGCATCATCAGGAGCATGCACTCAAGCTCGCGCCCGGTCTGGTTCAGCGTGATGCCGCCAAGCGTGCCGCGCAGATCAAGATAGCTGACCGCGATGCCAAGCGACGTATTCTTGGTCAGGTTCAGATACTGGCTGATCAGGGGCGGGATGATCACGCGAAGTGCCTGGGGAAGGATAATCAGGCTCATCGTGCGGTTCGGACGCAGACCAAGCGCAAAGGCAGCTTCGGTCTGGCCGCGGCTGATGGCCATGATGCCTGCCCGCACGATCTCGGCGATGAAGGCGGCGGTGTAGAGTGCCAGCGCGATCACAAGCGCGGTGAAGCTGTGGGCGACAAGAATGCCACCCTGGAAGTTGAAGCCCTTCAGGGCGGGCACTTCCAGATGAAAACCAAGCGCCACGAGCAGGGCGATGATCGGCGCGAAAAGGATCAGAAGCGACTTCCACCAGGTGACCGGGCGGTCGCCGGTCGCCTCTTGCTTTGCCCGTGCCGAGGCGAGCAGGCGGCGGTTGACGAAGACCGATCCGGCAATGACCGCGATGATCGCCAGAAGCGTCAGGTTCAAGGTCATGAACCCAAGATCAACGGAACCGAGGCCGCGTTCGAAAAGGGGCGAGGGGATGTTGGTGCCACGGTTGGTGACGGCGACGGTGTCCCAGATCATCATCGATGCAGCAGGTGCCTCACCGGCGGCAGCCATTTCGTCGGTCACCCGGAAATCACGCGGCTGCGGCGTCGTTTCCGACAGGATGACGTAGGACAGCAGGATCCACAGCAGCAGGGGGACGTTCCGGAAGACCTCGACATAGACCGTCATCAGGCGAGAAACGAGCCAGTTCCTGGAGAGCCGCAGGACGCCGACGATCACACCGAGGATGGTGGCGAAGATGCAGCCGATGACGGCCACGACCAAGGTGTTCAGCAGACCTACCAGAAGCGCGCGAAAATGCGTGCTGTCGTTGGTGTAGGGGATAAGCTGCTGGCCGATGTCATAGCCCGCGCGCTGCCACAGGAACGCGAAGTTGAACTCTTTCCCGCGCGCTTCCAGGTTCTGCACGGTGTTGTTCAGAAGCCAGGCCACCGCCAGTGCAAAAAGGACCAGTACCACGATCTGAATCGTGTAGGACCGGAACCGCGTATCGTAAACGAGCATCGAGAGCCGAAAGCTATCCTTCGGCGCGTCGCTTGCCATTGACATGGCTTCCCCCTGTTTACCGAAGGCGGCCCCGGTTTTCCGGTTGCGTGGGGCTCTGCCCCCAAAGCCTTGCGGTTTCTTTTCCTTGATGAAGAAGGGGCGCCAAGTACTGGCGCCCCCGGTGGCCTATATCAACGGAAGGGCGGAGAGTACTGCAGACCGCCCTGCGTCCACAGCGCGTTAAGCCCGCGGGCGAGGTTGATCGAGGTACCTTCGCCGATGTTGCGGGCGAAGATCTCGCCGTAGTTGCCGACAGCGGCGATGGCGTTCTTGAAGGCCGCGTTGTCGAGGCCAAACTTCACGCCCATGTCACCCGAGGCACCGAGGAGGCGCTTTACTTCCTCGTCAGTGGTCGAAGCCAGCACTTCTTCGACATTGGCTGCGGTGATGCCTTTTTCTTCGGCGATCAGCAGCGCGTAGTAGGTCCAGCGGACCACGTCACCCCAGTTGTTGTCGCCATGGCGGACGACCGGGCCAAGCGGTTCCTTCGAGATGATTTCCGGAAGGATGATGTGGTTCTCGGCATCCGGCATGGTCGCACGGCTGGCGGCCAGGCCCGAAGCGTCGGTGGTGTAGGCGTCGCAGGCGCCGGCAAGATACTGGCGCTGCGCTTCGGAATCGTCAGCTACGGTAACCGGCTGGTAGGTGATGTTGTTCTGCTTGAAGAAGTCGGCAAGGTTCAGTTCGGTCGTGGTGCCGGTCTGGATGCAGACGGTGGCGCCGTCCAGTTCCTTGGCCGAAGAGACGCCGAGGTCTTTCTTCACCATGAAGCCCTGGCCGTCATAGTAGTTCACGGCCACGAAATCGAGCGCAAGTTCGCTGTCGCGCGATGCCGTCCAGGTCGAGTTGCGGACGAGAAGGTCGACTTCCCCGGACTGAAGTGCCGTGAAGCGGGTTTCGCCGGTGGTGGGGACAAACTTGACCTTCGTCGGGTCGCCGAGAACTGCCGCGGCAATCGCCCGGCAGAGATCGACGTCGAAGCCGGACCAGTTGCCGCTGGCGTCTGGAGCACCAAAGCCAGTGAGACCAGTGTTCGAGCCGCAGATCAACTCGCCCCGGGCCTTGACGTCGTCAAGCGTGCCAGCCATCGCCATTCCCGATACGAGAGTGGTGGCCGCGAGCGCGCCGAAAAATACGGATTTTTTCATTCTTACCTCTTCCTGAGTAAGCGGCCCTTCAGGGGCCGTGTTCTTTTATGGAGCGCGCAGAGATCGCGCCTGTGCAGACTGCAGAAGGTGAGCCTCTCCAGCTACAAGGCAGTTTCGGCGAAAGCGCTTTAGGAGGTCAAGCGGGTCATGTCGCCTTCAGAAAAAATGCTTATTTTCTTTGGGTTATAGCAGCCGTCCGGCCTTCCGACCAATGGTTGCACAGACTTTAGGCGAAGTATTAGCCGCACATTGCATAGAATCGGTCGGCTTGCACAAAAGCTGCCCGCTTGCGGGCTGCAGCTTCCGCCGCCTCTTCGTCCTCGCCCCAGAGCGCAGCCTGCCAGTCCTCGTCAATCCGCGACAACGTCCAGGCCGTTTCCGCAGAGAGCTTCTTGCAGGTGACGGCGAGCGCAAGGATCAGCGACCCCGAGATCGCCACCAGATCGTGGAATGCCGCCAGCTGGAACGGGCTTAGGCTTCTGACATGTTCGCTTAGGGCCGCAAGACTGGCGGGCGGCTGGTCGACATGCATCACGCCTGTGGTCACCCTGAGCGGTGCACCAAGGCTTTCGGCGGACCATTGAAGCAGCGGGTCCCATCCCGCGGCTTGCAGGGTGATCAGTTCTGCAGGGCCATCGGCACGGTAACACAGAAGGTCGCTTTCGCCGTAGGCGGCCAGCATTACGGCGATGTCCGCAAGCTGCGGCGCAACCTTGTCGATCGCCGAGTTTGCCGTCCTCGTGAAGGGCATGACGTCGGGGTTGACGGTCTGCTCCTGCGCCTGCCATTCAACCGCTATGGCCTCGGCGAGAGCACGGGTCGGCAGGACCAGCTGGGCCTTCAGGGGGGTGCGGATCGGTCGGGCATCGAGATGCACAGCAAAGCCACCGTCGACCGGCACCACGCTGGCCGCGGTCCAGAAGCGGCGCGCAGTCCAGCCACTCACCGGATCACCTCGAACGGGTCGGCGGGAACGTCGTCTTCCTTCCAGTCGAGAAGCTTCCAGGTCCGCGACATGTGGTCCGGCAGGGGTGCTGTGAACGTCATCGGCTTCTTGGTGATCGGGTGCTCGATCGTCAGGCTGCGGGCATGCAAATGCAGCTTCTTCGAGAGGTCGCCCCCCGCTCCGGACCCCCATCCGTCACCCAGGTTCTCGGATGCGCCGCCGCCGTATTTGCCGTCGCCCAGGATCGGATGCCCGATCTCGGCCATATGCGCACGCAACTGATGGGTACGACCGGTCACGGGTTCAAGCGCCATCCAGCTTAGGCGCGTGCCAAGGAACCAGAGGGTGAAGTAGTCGGTGTGGGCGCGTTTCGCGTCGGGGTGGTCGGCCATCTTGGCGGGGTGGACGCACAGCATCTTTTCGCCTTCGCCCCCCCTGCCCCGGCCCGGCGCCTTTTCCAGCCCGAACTTGATCGAACCCTGCCTTGGATACGGCACCCCTGCGACCACCGCCCAGTAAATCTTGCGCGCAGCACGGTGCCGGAGCGCCTCGGACAGCGCCCGCGCCACCCGGTCAGTCCGCGCCAGCATCAGCACGCCCGAGGTGTCCTTGTCCAGCCGGTGGACCAGCTTGGGTTTGTCCTTATAGCCGAACTTCAGCGCTTCGGCCAAACCGTCGACATGCCGGTCGCCCTGACCCGATCCACCCTGCGAGGGCAGGCCTGCGGGCTTGTTCAGAACGATCAGATGCTCATCCCTGAAGAGCACCGCCTGCTGGATCATCTTCGCGTCCGCCGCCGAAATCCCTTGCGGGCGCGGTTCGGGTGGAGGCCCCTCCGGCGGCAGCGGCGGCACTCGGACCGTCTGGCCCGGTGTTACGCGGTCAGAGGCCTTCACCCGACCCTTGTCGACACGCAATTGACCAGTGCGACAGAGCTTTTCGACCGCACCCTGTGTCAGATACGGAAAGCGGCGGCGCAGCCACTTGTCGAGGCGCTGTTCGCCCTCGTCCTCGGTCACGGTGAGAAGCTGGACGTTCATGCAAAGCCTCGGGCCAGGGCCACTCCAAGTACGGTGGCAGACAGGGAAAGGGCGACTGAGCCAAACACATAGACCGCAGCCTGCAGAGGCTGGCCCAGCTCGAAGAGCTTCAGCGTATCCAGCGAGAAGGCCGAGAAGGTGGTGAAACCTCCCAGAACGCCGGTCATCAGGAAAAGCTGCCAGCCCGCACGTGAGTCGAGGACGATGAAGAGGACTCCGATGGCCAGGCTGCCCAGCACGTTGACCAAAGCCGTGCCCCAGGGTGCGCCGATCGCGGCAACCATCAGGTAGCGCAGCATGGAACCAAGTGCGCCGCCAAGCGCGATAAGGGGAAGATTCTGGGACATGCGCGTCCTTTGAGGCGGGGCGGACAGTTTGTCAATGCAGTGGCGCTGCGTCGCGGGCCTGGCCAAAATCCTTCGAAGGATTTTGCAAAACTTTTCGAAAAGTTTTGCGCCTCACCCCTCTCACCGCTTCGCGCGGAGTTTGGCGAAATACTCCACCCGCTTCTTCAACTCGCGCTCAAACCCGCGTTCGGGGGGAAGATACCAGACCGGGCGCTTCATGCCGTCGGGGAAGTAGTTCTGGCCGGAAAAGCCGTCTTCCGCCTCGTGGTCATACGCGTACCCGGCACCATACCCCTGATCCTTCATCATCCGGGTCGGCGCGTTCAGAATGTGCTTGGGCGGCATCAGGCTGCCCGTCTCGCGGGCGGCCGCTCGTGCGGCTTTGTACGCCGTGTAGACCGCGTTCGACTTTGGCGCGAGCGCGAGGTAGACCACGGCCTGCGCCAGGGCAAGCTCGCCTTCCGGCGACCCGAGCCGTTCATAAGTCTGCCAGCCATCCAGACAGACCGCCTCGGCCTGAGGATCTGCAAGTCCGATATCCTCAACGGCCATCCGGGTGATCCGGCGGGCGAGAAAGCGCGGGTCCTCGCCGCCCTCCAGCATCCGGGCAAACCAGTAGAGAGCGGCGTCGGGGTCAGACCCTCGGACAGATTTGTGCAAGGCCGAAATCAGATTGTAATGCTCATCGCCTGACTTGTCGTATTTCGCCGCCCGCCGCATCAGCCGCTGTGCAAGCTGATCACGGTCCAGCGCCGCCTCGATCTTCCAGGAGGTCACCTGTTCGATCAGGTTCAGAAGGGCCCGGCCATCGCCATCTGCCATCTCAAGCAGCGCCTCACGCGCCTCACCCTGCAACGGCAGCGCCCGGCCCAACTCTTTCTCGGCGCGTTGCGCCAGCCGTTCAAGATCGGTGAGACTGAGCCGCTCCAGCACGATTACTTGTGCACGCGACAGAAGGGCTGCGTTCAACTCGAACGACGGGTTCTCGGTTGTCGCCCCGACCAGAAGGATCGTTCCATCTTCCATATGCGGCAGAAATCCGTCTTGCTGCGCCTTGTTGAAGCGGTGGATCTCGTCGACAAAGAGAAGCGTTCCCTGACCGTTCTGACGCCGCAGCCTGGCTGCCTCGAAAACCTTGCGAAGATCAGGAACACCCGTGAATATCGCGCTGATCTGCACGAAAGTCAGGTCAGTCGCATCGGCCAGCAACCGGGCGATTGTGGTTTTTCCCACGCCGGGAGGGCCCCAGAGAATAAGCGAAGACAACGACCTTGCTGCCAGCATGGCCCCGAGCGGGCCATCTTGCGACAGCACCTTCTCTTGGCCGATCACATCCGACAGGACCCGCGGTCGCAGCCTATCGGCGAGCGGGCGGGGCGCGTCGGATCTTGGTGGCGTGGCGATGTCAAACAGGTCGGCCATGGCGGTTTCCAAGGATGGATTACGCGGCAGGCGAGGCCATGAAATCAGCGCCCAGTCGCAGAGTCCTCCGCTGATGGAAGACCCAGAGCCTGAGCGTTTTCCAGGACGTCGTCAGTGCATCTTCGCAGCCAAGTTGATCGTCACGCAAACACAATCCAACCCATCGAAGTTCATGATCGGGCCAGCCGGCTCACAGTCCAGTCCGACGCGGCGTCCGATGCGGCGCGAAGCCTCAGGAATAAGGCCGAGCACCATCGTCGCCCCCAGCTCGCGCGCCGCATTGACCATCTCCTGGCGCAGTTGCAGCTGAACCCGAAGGCGCATGGCTGCCGGAACCAGGTCCGATACGAAGACACGACTGCTTTCCCAGATGTTGTCAGCCACCGGGGCCGGCATGTCCAGCAAGTTGCTTGGAATGGTCTCAAGCAAGCCGCGCTGCGCGTCGCGGATCATGTAGGTGTAGATGCCGCAGCGATGGGTGGTCGGCGTCAATCGGATGCCTGCCAGAACCTCGCCGTTCTCGTGAACCGCGACCCAGCGGCTTGCCGGAGTGTCGTACTGATCGAACTCCATCCCGTTCGACTGGGGGAGGTCCCATTTGTTCTGCTGGATAAAAGCCCGGTGCCGTGCCCTGAACATGTTGGCGAAAAGCTCGCCATGGTTGTGCAGGTTTTCGTACGAGAGAGTTGTCACTTCCATCATAGTCTCCTTCTGCTAAGTCGTCGGAAAGCAAAAGGGAAACCTCACGTGCTTACAGCAATCGGTACTCGCGCGCCTTTCGAAGAGCCTCAGTTGCAGTTCGAGCCTCTAGTCTGATACGTGCAGAGTTCAGCCTTGCCTTGAAGGCGCTTTCCGAAATCCCTAGCT
>NZ_JBOFBI010000144.1:0-7660 GCF_051645465.1 Tabrizicola sp.
GCCGCAACATCGATGCAATAGAACCGCGCCATATTGGCGTCAGGGTCGACGCGATGCAGATGTGCCAGAGTCATGCTAGTCCTCCCCCGCACAGACTCCGCCCTGCCGCTCTCCAAGTCCAATTGCTTTTCTGAATCGAACCGGGCGGTCCGATTCAGAAAGCTGATGGGTCATTGCGACGGATCGCTGGTGTTTCCTCGACAACCTCCACCCACAGGACGCCGCGCAGGTTTTCCTCTGGCACGAGCCAAACGGTCCTGAAGCGACCGCTCGCGGTGCGATGGCGCTCCGCGACAAGCTCCCGGTTCCCGCGGTCGATCCGCCACAGCCGACGATCGATGATCGACTGCTTGGCCACATTTTGGACGCCGTCATCCATTCCTGCCCCCGATAAACCGTTGTCGCGCTGCAGTCATGGACATGAGGTCCATCAGAACATATCTAACGACATCAGAAGTGGTGCTTTGCTGTCGCCACGCGAACCACGAAAGGCGTTCCTGTCGATGCATGTTCTGTCCCCTGTTCTGGTTGTTTCCGCGCTTGCGGCGATGTCTGTTCCTGTCCACGCGCTTGACGCCTGGACGGTCGGTGTCGAGCGTGGCCTGCCGACCTACGCGCTCACCAGCGAGGCGGGTGAGGTGCGACTTGTCTGCGATCCGGATCGCGTTTTCGGGCCGACGCCCAACGGTGCGCTTGTGGTCGGCTTCGACAAAGATGAGGCGCCAGACATGGTCGTCGTGCTCGCGAAATCTGGTGAACAAGCCCGTCTGCCGGTCAGGAACGGCCTTGCCGTACAGGCCTCGGTTGAAGCCGCAGACTGGTCGAAGATGGTGGCGACCTTCCGCGCTGGCGGCGAGTTCGCAATGGTCACCAGCGCTGACAGCCTGACCTTCGAGACAGCGCCGCTGCCCGAGCTTGCCTGCGAGTGATCGCGGGCAGTTCATCGAATTCTGTTGCATTGTCCGGGTCTATCTGACGCGTCGCGCCTCGATGAGCCGCGACGCGATGGCGGCGAGGAAGGCACCGACGATCGTCGCCCGGGGCTCGATCTGCCAGGGGTCACCAAGGGCTGCATGCATGGCCCGGATCGCAGAGCCTTGGGCGTAGACGGTCATCGCATCGCCGACCGCCATGTCTGTTGCCGACATGGCGAAGATGCGCCTCGCCTCGTCTGCATGCGCATTAACATCCTCTTCGGCCAATAGCCGCCGCAGTTCCGCGCGGGCTTCCTTGGCAAAGGCGCGCAGCATGTAGGCCGGGGTCACCTCGCCTGCACCCGGGATCAGCTCCAGACGCCTCTCGGTCGCCAGTGGAAGCCGAAACAGAACCACCAGCTTCTCTTTCCGAGGCTTCGAGACCATACCAGCGGGAACCCCGGGCGGCAATGAAGTGGGCGACGGTGGTCCCCTCTCCCCTTCCCTCTTCTCGGCTAATCCCGCTTCCGCCAGGGGCGAAGTTGGCAAGTCAGGGAGTTGGGCCTCGATGCTTTCAGCTGGCAGTCCCACCTCCGGCACGCGCCGTTCGGCAAGAATGCGCGACTGAACTTCGCGCGAAGACCGCAAACGAGCTGCGGAGTTCTGCAGGCCCGGCTCTTCCGCAGCCGGGGATGGTGCGACGCGTGCAGGAAGGCGGAAGCGGCTCATGCAGGGATCACCTCGTCGATCCCTGTCAGCACGAGTTCCGCGACTTCAAGCTGGCGGGTGATGGCGTCCGCCAGCAGCCGACCACCAGGTGCCGTGGCGTTGGCGCGGGCCGCCGGTCCGAGCGGGCCGTGGTAGCCCAACTGTTCGAGGATCCGCGAATGCGGCACGATCACGTCGAGATGGTCAAGACACAGGATCTCCTGCAGCACGTCCTGGTCACGTTTCGGCAGTTGCGCCATTCCCCCTTCCCGGGTCGCGGCGTCGATGATCTTCGGCCCGGCGTCCATCACCAGGACCCGGACCGCCGGGAAGCGCTCACCTTCGGCAATCGAAGCGCGGAGGTCGTCCATCCAGAGGACGGCGCGATGGGTCATTTCCCATTCGGCATAGACGGGACGCGCGGGGATCAGCACGAGATCGGAGATCAGGCAGAAGTCTTCGGTGTCAGTATGCGTGCCCGGCCGGGTATCGATCACGACGAGATCGACGCCACGCGCTTCCTCGGACTCGAGGAGCGACAGCAGTCCTTCCACGCTCTCAGGCGGTGAAAGGATCGCGAGACCCTCTGGCCACTCAGGCTTTTGCGCCCCCTCCCAGGTGGCCAGTTCGAAACTGTCGCGCCAGCGGCCGAGTTGGGCATTCACGTCGCCATCGATCAGGGTGACACGCCGCCCGACGTTCAGTGCTGCAGATGCGAGGAGCATGGCGGTCGTGGTCTTGCCCGAGCCGCCTTTGGTCTGCACGATAGTAATGACTTGCATGAAATGACGCCTCCACAAACGGTACTCACTACCCCTCGCACCGGCATCCGGCGCTCTTTCATGACGCTGCGGAAGGCGATGCACCGCAGGCAGGGCAAGACCGCGCGAAGCCTTTGTAAAGGCGTCACTAATCCTACCAGCATCCGGTGCGCCGTTTAGGCATAAGGTTGCAGAAACGTCAAATCGCATGTGCTGGAAGTTGTAACACGGGCCCTGCGCCTTCATGTTTCTTAAGGATTCCTGCATCCGTAATGCTGCGGCGCGGCGCTCGAGCAATCCTGAGGCCTGCTCGCGATCGTGGCCGTCTACCTTCCGGCCCGGATGACGGTTTGCATGTCTGCATGCCTGACAAGGTGACAGGCTGCATGCCCGCCCGGAAAACTGTCCACGTGGTAAGCCCGAAGGTTGGGTGCCATCGGGACCCGTGGAGTGGACATCCCGCGCTTGAACGGCCAATCGCCTGCATGCTGGACAATCTGCCTGCTTGCCTGTCTGCCCGCTTGCCGGTTCGGACTATCGGGCATCTTCTGCGCCCTGCTCAGGCGCGCGGCCACAAATCCAGGTCACTACAAAGTCGCTACTTTGCGGGCTTTGACGGTCATTCCGCCTCGGTGACCGGCCCCTCATACCTTCCCGGGAATCTCTTCCCTTCGGACACTCGGGCCTTGCTCGTCGGTCCTTCCTGAAGCGAACGCAAACCTTGGTAATACCCAAGCTTTCAACGCGCTCGACCCATTTGGTCTCGCGCTAAACGGAGGCCTCGCGGCCGGGGCGCAGGGATGCAGTCGGCGGCCCAGCCGCCGACCCCTGACGCCATAATGAGTCCTCACCGGCTGTCCGGTTTCCGCAGGCGGGCTCCTCTTCGGAGGAGCGGAAACCGGCCAGTGAGGACGGTTGGCAGGAACGGTGGTGTGTGGTACATGATGCGCAACGAACACAAAACACATGTAATGATGCAATGCAACGCTCACGCCTGACCTCAGCTGAGACTGCCGCCATCAAGGCGCGGCTGCTTGCTGGCGAGAGCGTTGCGGCCGTGGCGCGGTCGATGGGCCGTTCCCGCCAGGCGCTGTCTCGGATCAAGGGCAGCCTTGAGCGGAAGGAGGTGCGGCGGCTTTCGGTGAAGCTGAACATCCGCATAACGGAAGACGAGCATGCAGCCTTTCAGGCGGTCGCCGAGGCAAGCGGTATGACGGTTTCCGAGGCAGTCCGGCATCTGGTCAGACAGGCAAGCGATCGCCTGGCCATCCAGGCAGACGAGCTGGATGCCATCGCTGCAGCCAGGCGGGAATTGTCCGCCATCGGCAACAACCTCAACCAGATCGCCCGTCTGGGGGCGGTCGGACGCCTGACCTGGAATGCCCGCGATGCCGCCCTCGTGCGCAAGGTCGGCGCGCGGGTCGACGATCTGGTTGAAGACGTTGTCCACCTCCTCTCGGCGCTGAGGGCCAAGCAGGGACTTGGTGATCAAACCTCTCCTTTTGCTCTTGCCGCTGATACTTCTGCCGAGGCGCCAAAATGACCCGGTCGCCTTCCGTCGAGGATCTTGTTCTCGGTCATGTTCTTGACGACCGGCGTCGCGGGCGCGGGCGCGGGCGCGGCAGCGGAGACGGAGCATCTTCCCGTCTCGGCACGCGTAAGGAACGCCAGACTCGGGCGCTTCTGCGAAACGCTGGCGGGCCACGCGGCTGGCAGTCGGTCGTCAAACGCATCGCAGGCGGCAGTGCCCGAACGCCGCAGGAGTTGAAGCGCCTTCTCGACTATGTGGCCCGGGAAGACGGCGTGCAGAGCATCTGGTGCAATCTGGCGGGCTACGAGCGCGATTTTGATCCTGCCCGAACGGAGCGGACTGCGGATATCTGGTCTTCAACTTGGACCGGCGCGCCGCGCCGGGGACATGCCGATCACATCGTCCTAAGTTTCCCGCGCGGGGTGGACGCCGAGCGCGCCGAAGTCATCGCCCGGGAATGGGGTCAGGCTGTGTTTGGGTCCGGTGAGTATGGGGATGTTTGGCGCTACGTCGCTGCCCTTCACAAGGACACCGACCATCTGCATGCGCATTTCGTGGTCGACAAGCATGGCATCGAGGAAGGTCGCTTCATGTCGATCTGTCGTCATGCCGCGCTGAACTTCGATGTGATGCGCGAGCTTCACGCCGAGATCAGCCAGTCGCATGGGCTGAACATCCTCGCCTCGTCGCGCCTTTCCCGCGGCATCATTGAGAACCCGCCGCGCCAGTCCGAACTGCGTGCCTCGCGCGAGGGTGGGAACGCCACACCCCCTCCCCCGCCGCCGCTGTCCGACGGGGAGCGGAGCCGAAGGCTTGCCGCGATGCAGGGCTTTGCCCGTGAGTACGAAGCCTTAGGCGATCTCGCCGGCCTTGCCGCCGCAACCGGCACCGAGGCGAGCGCCTCTTCCTACCTTTCCCGGCTGGCTCAGGCGCTTGGTGCGTCTGCCGCCGCACTCAGACAAGGAGTTCCCCTGATGCCCGACCACTCGCTTCATACCGAAGGCGATCCCGCCGCGCGGGTTGAGGCTGCGCGCAGCGAGATGATCGCTTCGGCCACCGAGGCCTGGGAGGCGATCCGTGCCATGGAACCCTCCGCCGAGCGGGTCGCGTTGGAGCACAGTTTTGCCGAACAGGCGCGGGCCTCCCTGAAGCTTGCCCCCGATAACCTGCTTCTGGTCCAGCATGCCCGGGTCCTGGAGCGCGGTGACGACCCTTACCATAACACGACCCTCGCCTCGCTGGCGCGACTGGATCAAGGTCAGACCGAGGGTGTTTCGCTCGACGCAAGTTTGCGCGCTACGCTGGCCCATGTCCGGGAAGAAGTAGGCGAGAGGCTGACGGCGCTCTTTTCCATTCGGGAGGACGAGCTGCGCATAGCCGGCACGTCCGTCGAGGAAATGGTTGCGCGGTTCACGTTGGCGGAACGCAGCGAAGGGCAGAGGGCAAGCTGGATTGACGCCCAGCCGAACACGATGCAGAAGGTGTTCTGGATGGAGACGGAGCGTGCGCTCGGTCAGGAGATCGATGGCGCGCTCATGGGCCTCGATCTGACCCCTGCCCTTACCGAAGCTCTGGCAAAAGATCAGCTCCTTACCGCCGATCGGCATTTACGCCTGTCAGAGGTACCCGCACTCGAGGCCATCGTCGACCGGATGCATGACACCCTGAAGCCTGAGGACCTGGACCGCGTTCGGTCAGGGGACCTCGCTCCGCTCAACGAACAGGTCCGAGATCCGGCGCTCAGGGCTGCGGTGGCGCATGAGTTGAAGAACGAAGGTGACCTTGGCGCATCCAGCGAGGTCGGACCTTGGGCAGATCTGGCACGGGCGCAGCAACGCGCCGCTGAATTGGGTCAGCGTGACCGCACCGCCGAACGCGACACCGGCCACGAACTCTGAGGACAGACCCATGCTTTCGAACCTCGACACCGCCTGGCGGTATCCGCTGGCGCTGCTCCTTGGCCTCCTGACCGGTCTCTACATCGGTGGCATGCTGGCAACGATCTACGTGATCACCGCCTTTCGCGAGAGCCTCGACACCTTGAGCCCGATAGGCCCTTGGTTCTTGCGCTATGCCTGGGCCGACCTCACTGCGCGGCCTTCGGTCTTGCAGGGCGCGATGATCATCACCGGTGCCGTAACCGTCGCCTTTACACTTGTCGGACTTGCCGGAGTGCATCGCGGCCGCCTCAACCAGTATGACGATGCGCACTTCCAGTCGCGCCGCGAGTTGAAGCGTAACCACATGGTCGGCACCCTCGACCAGAACGGTTTCATCTTCGGAAAGCTCGGCCTCCCAAAATCCGACGCGCCCTTCGTGATGGCACCGCCCGACCGCTTCCCCCATGCGATGATGATCGCGCCGACGGGCCGGGGGAAGGGCGTCGGCTTCGTCATCCCGAACCTCCTCCACTTCTCGGGCTCGGCCATCATCCTCGACGTGAAGGGCGAGAACTTTGCCAAGACCTCGATTCATCGCAAGCACGGATTGAAGAACGGCATCTGGTACTTCTCGCCCTTCGATGAGGACCGGGGCTCGCACCGCTTCAACCCGCTCGCCCGTATCGCCGCCCTTCCCTCCGCCGAGCGTCAGTACACCGCGCTGAACTCGATGGCCGACCTCTTCCTCATCCCGGAAGGCGAAAGCGCACAGAGCTTCTTCAACGCGGGCAAGCGGCTCTTCATCGCCTCCTGCCTCTACGCCATTGAGCAGCGCCGCCCGACCCTGGGCTATGCCGGCGAGGTCATGGCCGGGGGCGGTGACAAGAAGAAAAGCTACACGGCAATTGCCGAGACCACGAACATCCCGATCGTCTCCCGGACCTTCCTCGAGATGGCCGACGTCCCGGAAAAGACCCTCGGTGCCTATGTGTCAGTCATCCAGGGATCCGGTCTCGAGCTCTGGAACGACCCTGCGGTGGACCGCGTCACTTCGACCAGCGACTTCGACTTCTCTAGCTTCCGCCGCGATCCCCAGAGCCTCTATGTCGTCGTTCAGCCCGAGCACCTGAAAACCCTAGCCCCCCTCGTCCGCCTTCTCTTCGCGGATGCCATCGCCTCCCTCCAGCGCCGCGAGCCCGGGCCGGACGAACCCCATGCCGTCATGTTCCTGATGGACGAGTTCGACCAGCTCGGACGCCAGCCCCTTGTCCTCTCTTCCATCAAGACCATCCGCAGCTTCGGCGGGCGGTTCTTCATCATCTCCCAGACCATTCCCGGCCTCGATGACATCTATGGCGAGACCGGGCGGCGCTCCCTGCAAGGTGGGGCCGGTGTGCAGATCTACATGACCCCGCAGGACGACCGTACTGCCGAGGTGCTGTCGAACGCCTTGGGGCGGTCCACCATCACCGCCGTGACCGAAAGCCAGTCGCGGGTGCGTGCGTTGGAGGACAGCGCGAATGTGAGCAGGCGGTCGGAAGAGCGGCCGTTGATTTCGGCGAACGAGGTGCTGCGGTTCCCGTTGGATGAGGTTCTGGTGCTGCCCGAAGGACAGTATCCCATCCGCGCGCGGCACATCCGGTACTATGAGGATCGGCACTTTGGGCCGATTGACCGGGCTCGGAAGGGGAAGGCGTTGCCTACAATACAAGGGTGGCGGGCGCATGGCAGGCTAGCGCCTGTCGGGAAGCTGTCAGGGTTGAGTGCGTCCGCTGGACCTGCGGGTGCCGAGGTCTTCGGAGAAGCGGCACGGGTGTTTCAGGAAATTGCGAAGAGCGCCAAGCGCACACGGAAATTGCCGGCTCG
>NZ_JBOFBI010000145.1:0-15185 GCF_051645465.1 Tabrizicola sp.
GTCGCGCATCGCGCCTTTGCCGACCGGGGCTTCGCCGAGGTCTCGCTCGATGCGCTCGCGGCCGAGGCAGGCGTGACCCGCGGGGCGCTCCACCATCACTTCACCAACAAGGCCGGGCTATTCGAGGCAGTCCTGCGGCAGATGGATGCCGAGATCGGTGCCGAGCTCGACGCCGCGTGGGACTCCGCGCTGCCGTCCTGGACCGCCTGGCGCGCGTGCTTTCACCAGTATCTCGACGCGGTTTTGCGCCCCGACCGGCTTCGGCTCTTCTTCCTGGAAGGCCCCGCGATCCTTGGCGCGCAGGCTTTCGACCTCCTGCTCAACTCGGGCCTCGCCGAGGTTGTCGAGGGTCTCTCGGACCCCGGCGTGCAAATGGCCCTCACCGTCGCCGACGCCGAGGCGATGGCAATCACGCTGAATGGCGCTGTGCTGAACCTCGCTCTATGGGTCGCCGAAGCGCCCGACCAGCCCGACCGCAAGGCGCGAGCCCACCGGATGCTCGACGCCCTCTTCGACGGCCTGACGCTTGCGCCCTAGCGCTTCCCGAACAGCGACCCCAGGACCCCCCGGATGATCGCCTGGCCGGACCTGCTCCCCAACTGCCGGGCAAAGCTCTTCGCGAAGGTCGCCCCAATCGAATCCGACCGCCCCGAACTGCGCTTTGGCTGGTCGCTGCCATAGCCCTGGCCGTCATAGCGCCGGGCGCGCTCATGTTCCTGCTTCTCGGCCACTTCGCGGGCCTCGGCGTCGGCCGCCTCGCGCGCCGCGGCTTCCGACTTCACGCGCAGCTTCTCGAACGCGCTATCCCGGTCCAGCACCTGCTCGTACTTGCCCTTGACCGGCGAGCCCGCCATCACCGCAGCCCGCCCCGCCTGATCGATCGGCCCAAGCTGGCTGGACGGCGGGCGGATCAGCGTGCGCTCGGCAATCCCCGGCACACCCTTCGCCTCCAGAAGCGAGGTCACCGCCTCCCCCGTCCCCACATCCCGGATCGCCTCGTCAATCGCAAAGCGCGGGTTCGGGCGGTAGGTCTCGGCCGCCTTGGCCAGGTCCTTCTGGTCCTTGGCCGTGAAAGCCCGCAGCGCGTGCTGCACACGGTTCCCCAGCTGGCCAAGGATATTGTCAGGCACATCCGCCGGGTTCTGGGTGATGAAGTAGACCCCAACCCCCTTCGACCGGATCAGGCGCGCGACTTGCTCGACCTTGGCAACCAGCGCCTTCGGCGCGTCCGTGAACAGCAGATGCGCCTCGTCGAAGAAGAACACCAGCTTCGGCTTGTCCGGATCGCCGATCTCGGGCAGCGCCTCGAAAAGCTCGGACAGCAGCCAAAGGAGGAACGTCGCATAAAGCCGGGGCGAGTTCATCAGCTTGTCAGCAGCCAGAACGCTGATCCGGCCAAGCCCCGCGGAATCGACCGTCATCAGGTCAGCCAGGTCCAGCGCCGGTTCGCCGAAAAGCCCCGAGCCGCCCTCGTTCTCCAGAACCAGAAGCCGCCGCTGGATCGCGCCGACCGATTCCTTCGACACCAGGCCATAGCGGCCCGAGATGTCCTCGGCATTCTCGGCCACGAAGGTCAAAAGCGCCTGCAGGTCCTTAAGGTCCAGAAGCGGCAGCCCCTCCTCGTCCGAGAGCCGGAAGGCGACGTTCAGCACGCCCTCTTGCGGTTCGGAAAGCTCCAGAAGCCGCGACAGCAGAAGCGGCCCCATCTCCTCGACGGTGGCACGGACCGGATGGCCCTTTTCGCCGAAGAGGTCCCAGAAGATCACCGGGAAGGCACGATATTGCAGGTCCAGCCCGATCTGCGCCGCGCGCTTGGTGAAGGGCTCGTGCAGCTTGTGGCTTGCCGACCCCGGCGCCGCGATGCCGGAAAGATCGCCCTTCACGTCCGACAGGAAGACCGGGACGCCCGCCGCCGAAAAGCCCTCAGCGAGGACTTGCAGTGTCACCGTCTTGCCGGTCCCGGTTGCCCCGGCGATCAGCCCATGCCGGTTGCCATACTTCAGAAGCAACTGCTGCGGGACTGTATAGCCCTCGCCCCCGCCGCCCAGAAAAATGCTGTCCGCCGCGCCCGCTTGATCCGCCACTGTAACCTCACACAACCTGAAGGCGAGGCGCCGTCACGGCCCCCGCACCCTGCTTCCGTCGGGGCCAAACATACATTGTTAACCCCGATCTGCCAGACTCATCTTGTCAGACCGGCGATCTGCCGCGACTGATGGTGACTTCCTCCCTGTTGACTGGCCGCGCCCTTGAAAAGGCGCGGTTTTTTTCTAACAATTACGTAAAAGAACCCGTTGACGACCCGGCCAATCCGCCGTAGCGTCCCTTCCCATGAAGTCGGCCAGTCCGACAGGGAGCAAACAAAAATATATGGAAAGGGCCGGTTCTTCCGGCCCTTTTTCATTTGTCCGTGACCGCAAGGGCAGAAGCACGCCGGGCGTTCTTTTCGCACCTGACTTGTGGGGACGGGCATGTTACAGACCCGCCAGAAATCGACCGACCAAAGGAAATGTCGAAGATGGCAAAGACCACGAGCATTACGCTTGCCCTGATCCTGGCACTCGCCACCACACCGCTGGCCGCGCAGACAACCGAAGAAACACCCCCGGCAGATGAAGGCGTTGCGGCAGACGCTCCAACCGGGGACAACCTGTCGCTCGGCCAGGAAGTCGGCGGGGGCGAAAACGGGCCTGGCACCAACTACACCGCCGCAAAGTTCGAAGCGTGGGAGCAGCGCTGCGTCCGGACCGAATCCGGGGTCGACCCCTGCCAGCTCTACCTGCTTCTGAAGGACAAGGAAGGCAACTCGGTCGCCGAGTTCACCATGTTCAACCTGCCGAAAGGCTCCGAAGGCCCGGCCGTTGCGGGTGCCACCTTCATCGCGCCGCTCGAAACGCTTCTGACCGCGGGGATGACGCTGCAGATCGACGGCGGCAAGGGCAAAGCCTACCCCTTCACCTTCTGCACCCAGATCGGCTGCGTCGCCCGGATCGGCTTCACCGCCGAAGAGGTGGCTCAGATGAAGAAGGGCGCGAACGCGGTGATCACGATCGTTCCGTTCGTCGCGGCTGACCAGAAGGTCGAATTGACCATGTCGCTCAAAGGGTTCACCGCCGGTCTTGATGCGGTGATCGCTGCCAACGATGCGGCGGACGCGGCAGCGGCAGCGGCTCCCGCCGAGGGCGGCGCGACCGAAGGCGCTGCACCTGCCGAAGGCGCAGCCCCGACCGAAGGCGAAGCTCCGGCCGAGGGCACAACCAACCCGTGATGCGCGGCTGATCCGAAGTCAGAGGCCGGCCCGCCTGGGCCGGCCTTTTGCATCAGGCCTTGCGGAAGGCCAACACGGCGTTCAGCCCACCGAAAGCAAATGCGTTGCTCAGTGCCGCGCTGATCTCCCCAGTCCGCGCCTTATTCGGCACCACATCAAGCGGGCATTCGGGGTCAGCCGCCTGGAAACCGACAGTCGGCGGGATCAGCCTTTCAGTCAAAGCCAGCACGCAGGCAATCGCCTCCAGCGCGCCAGTCGCCCCGATCGCGTGCCCATGCATCGACTTGGTCGACGATACCGGCGGGGCTTCGGGGCCGAAAACATCAAGAATTGCAAGACTTTCCGAGCGATCGTTCAGCAGCGTCCCCGTACCATGGGCATTGATATAGCCAACCTCGCGCGGCCTCATCCCGGCATCGGCCAGCGCCGCCCGCATCGCCCGCACCGCCCCGTCAACGTTGGGTGCCACGATATCCGCCGCATCCGCCGTCATCCCGAACCCGGCAACCTCGGCCAGAATCCTGGCCCCCCGCGCATGGGCGTGTTCCTCGGCCTCGAACACCAGCACCCCGGCCCCGTCGCCGATCACCAGGCCCTTCCGGCCTGCCGAGAACGGGCGGCAGGCATCCGGCGCGAGAACGCGCAGGCTTTCCCAGGCCTTGACCCCGCCAAAGCAAAGCATCGCCTCCGACCCGCCCGCGAGCATCACATCTGCCACGCCATGCCGGATCTGCTGCAGGGCGAGACCCATGGCGTGATTTGCGCTGGCGCAGGCAGTGGCCGTGCTTAGAACCGGGCCGCCGATCCCGTGCCGGATCGACAGATGCGAGGCGGCCGCATTGTGCATCAGCCGCGGCACCACCAGTGGGGGCACCCGCGTTTTGCCTTCGACAAACACCGCGCGGTAACTGTCTTCCCAGGTCTGTATGCCGCCCGCCGCAGTGCCCATGATCACGCCTGCGCGCGGGCCAAGCGGGCCGGACAGACCGGCCATCCCCATCGCCTCGGCACCCGCGACCAGAGCGTACTGCGTAACGCGGTCGTAAAGCGAAAGCTCCGCCGGGGAAAAGCGCGTCTCAGGACGCCAGTCCCGCACTTCCGCGCCGATGCGGATGGTCAGACGGTCGGCATCGCGCACCGTCAGCGGCCCGATGCCAGAGCGGCCCATGCGGAACGCGTCGAACGTCCCCGGCACGTCCGTGGCCAGCGCATTCACCGTCCCAAGGCCGGTAACGACGACCCGCCTCATGCCGCCTTCTGGTCGATCAGCCGCTGGACCCCCGCGACGATGCTTTCAACGGACGAAAAGTCGAAATCCGGCTGATCCGGTTCGTTTGCATTGAACGGAACGGAAATGTCGAACCGCTCTTCCAGCGCGAAAATCGCCTCGACCTTGCCAAGGCTGTCGAGCCCCAGGTCATCCACCCGCGCGTCCGGCGCAACCTCGCCAGGCGACAGCAAAAGCTGCTTCGCCAGGATCGCAATCACCGCTTCTTCGATCTCTGCCCGCATCATCCCCTCGCCCGACCAGTCTTACTCGGTCTCGGGCTCGGACGAAACGCCCTTCTCCAGCGCCGCAACCCTCGCGGCCAGCCGCGGCAGGCGGCGGAGCGCCTTTTGCATCTCGACATGCGTCTCCATCTTCACCGCCGGATAGCCCAGCAGCACCCGTCCCGCCGGAGCATTGGTGAAGATCTTCGTCGCACCGCCGCAGATCACGTCATTGCCGACGAAGATGTTGTCGTTAACCCCGCACTGCCCGCCCATCACCACCCGGTCACCGATCCGAGCCGACCCGGCGATCCCCACCTGCCCGCAGATCAGGCAGTCCCGCCCGATCTGGACGTTGTGGCCGACATGGACAAGGTTATCGAGCTTCGTCCCCGACCCTATCGAGGTATCCCGGATCGTCCCCCGGTCGATACACACGTTCGCGCCGATTTCCACATCGTCGCCGATGGTTACGGCCCCAAGCGAATGTATCCGCGTCCAGGTCTGATCCTTGATCTCAGCGCGTGAGCCCAGGGTCTCGCGGATCTCCTCGACCCCCGATTTCTCGGGAGTGACAAAGGAAAACCCGTCCGCCCCGATCACCGCGCCCGGCTGGCAGATGAACCGGTCGCCAATGGTGACCCGCGCCCCGATCCGCGCGCCTTGCAGGATCAGCGCCTCCGCCCCGATCCGCGCACCCTCGGCGATGGACACATGCGATGCGATCCGAGCGCCCGCACCAAGCACCACCCCCGGCCCGATCACCACGAACGGCCCGACAGCAGCCCCCACACCGATGTCAGCCGTCGGATGCACGATCGCCGTCGCATGAACCCCCGGAGCAATATCCGGCCCTGGATCCATCAGCCGCGTCAGCCCCGCCATCGCCAGCCGCCCGCGCGGCGCAAAGATCGCGGCCTTCAGCCCCATCCCGCGCCAATCCGCCCCCGGCCAGACCACCGCCGCCCGCGCCTGGCCCTTGCCGATCCCGTCGCCATACCGCGGGTCCATCGCCAGCGCGAGCTCATCCGGCCCCGCCGCCTGCGGCTCGGCCGCACCCGTCACCTGAAGGTCAAGATCACCCTCGGCCTCGGCCCCAAGCGCCAAAGCGATATCGCGGATCGTGTGGGCCATGGCGTCTCCCGGAGAGCTTCCGGCCGAGATTTACCCCTGAACGCCCGCCAGTTCCACCCCAGCCGCCGACAGCGCCTCAAACAGTGCCGCGTCCCGGCCATAGATGTCGCGCCGATAGCTGATGCGGCCCTTCGCATCCGGATAGGCGGTGAAATAGACCAGATGCACCGGCAGGGTCTGCTTCAGCTTGACCGTCGTTTCGTCGCCAGTATCCAGCGCCGCCTCGAACTCGGCTTCGGCATTGTCGGTCTGCCAGGACAAAAGCTCATGCGCCAGGTCGAACGGGTCCGCGACCCGGATGCAGCCATGGCTGTAGGCCCGAACCTCGTTGTCGAACAAGGACTTGGAGGGTGTGTCATGCAGATAGATGTTGTAGGGGTTCGGGAACATGAACTTCACCTTCCCCAGCGCATTCCCGTCCGACGGCGGCTGGCGCAGACCGAACGGGAAGGTCCGGGCATTGTAGGCCCCGAAGTTCACCGACCCGCGCGACACCACCCGGCCCCGGCCATCGATCACCTGCAGATGGCCCACGGCGTTGGGGTTCTGCTGCAGAAGCGGCAAGTATTCGTTGACGATGATCGAACGCGGCACCCCCCACGAGGGGTTGATCACCATATGCTCCATCTCGTCCGAGAACTCAGGCGACCGCTGGTCGGACACGTTCTTCCCGATCACCACCCTGGTCTCGAAAATCGTCTTGCCGCCGTCGATGATCCTCGCCCGGAAGTCGGGCAGGTTCACCCAGACGTGCTTGACGTCGCGGTCGATATGCATCCACCGCTCGCGCTCCATGGCGACGATCACGGATTTCAGCCGCTCTTCCGGGGGCAGGTTGATCTCGATGATCGTGCTTTCGCCCGCCGTACCATCGGCCGTCAGCCCATGGTTCAGCTGGAACGCCGTCACCGCCGATTGCAGCGCACGGTCGTAGCTGGCGATGGCAGTCGGCGCGAGATAGCCCATCCGTACCAGCCGGTCGCGAAGCGCCACGACCGCAGGCCCGGTATCGCCAGGCGCAAGCGAGCTTGCCGGAACCGGCTCGCCCCATCCGCCTGCCGCGATCTGGGCCTCAAGCCCGATCTTCGCTTTCATCAGATGCATGTAGGACTGCGACTTCGGCTCCAGCCAGGCCAGAACCGCTTCCGGATCGCCATTTGCAATGCGGGCAAGCAGAACTTGCGGATCGATCCGCTTGATCTCGCGCAGAATGCCGCGGTCTACCTCTTTCGGCTCCAGCGCCCCCGAGTTCAGATCGCGCGCCCAGGCCAGATAGGCCCGCGTCATCTCAACCTCGACGCGCCCGCGGTCGCCTTCGGTCTCAGCCGCCCGCAAGGCTGCTGTCAGCACGTCCGCATCATAGCGCGCTTTGGGCAGACCATGGTCCTTGGCCGAGCCAATTGCGGCCAGAAAAGCCGACCGGCGCGCTTCGTCGTCAGCCCCGGTCCAAAGCGTGTCGTAGGCGGTCTTGCGATACCATTCGGCAATGGCTTCATCTGCAGATGCGGTCGCCGCAAGCGATTGCGTAAACGCCGCCGACTGCGCCTGTGCGGTCAGAGGCAGGGCAATAGAGGTAGCAATCGACAACGATATCAGCAGCGACTTGCGGGTCAGACCGCGCACAGCAGAAAAGGTCATTCGGCCCCCAAACTCAACAACTTGAACCTCTCATCGCCCCTTTTCGCATATCCGCAAAACATGTCCATTCACAAACGTGTCCGGGTCAGGTTCTCCCGATAATTGTCCAGCAAACAGCAACAGTCCGCGTCGAAATCGGTGCAGAAACACCACACATGGCGGAAATTGGTCGCGTTAAGCAGAAATTTGCCGATTCAGGTTGAGCTCACGACCCAGTGGACAATCGGCGCTTGGGCTTCGATTCGACTTGTGCAATAACTTCGTTGCACTTGGGGAAGAAGTAGCACGAGAGCTGCGCATCGGCAGTCAAAGACAGCACGGGGACAGGCGTTAGAATGACGGACAATCGGACTTTCGGCGTCACGCGGCGCGGACTTCTTGGCGCGTTTGCGGCGACAGCCTTGGTAGCGGCACCTTCATACACCAGTGCTTTTGGCGTTCTGAAGGGTGCAGGCGACATCCGCAGGATCAGGATGTACTCGGGTCGTACCGGCGAAGCCATCGACACGATCTACTGGATCGAGGGTGAGTACATCCCGGAAGTCATGAAGGAAATCAACTACTTCATGCGGGACTGGCGGTCGGATGAATCGATGAAGATGGACATGCGCACCATCGACATCATGGCCGCCTCGCACCGCCTGATGGATGTGAACGAACCCTATATGCTCCTCTCCGGCTACCGTTGCCCCAAGACCAACGCGATGCTTCGGTCGAAATCGCGCGGCGTCGCAAAGAACTCCCTCCACATGAAAGGCCAGGCTGCGGACCTGCGGCTTACGTCGCGCTCGGTCGGCCAGATGGCCAAAGCAGCGGCAGCCTGCGCGTCAGGCGGGGTCGGACGGTATTCGCGGTCGAACTTCGTCCACATGGATTGCGGCCCGGTCCGCAGCTGGGGCGGCTGATTTCCGCCACCCCCAACGAAGAAAAGCGGCGCCTTCGGGCGCCTTTTTCATTTGGATTTTAGGAAACGGAGAAAGGCCCACCACGGACGGCAGCTCACCTAGTCGCCCTGCCCCGCGCCACCCTCGACCTGCCGCCCGCGAAAGCCCATCGCCACCACGAACTTCTCGGAACTGTCAGCCCGGCTGGCGGGCGGCTTCACATTCGCCACCTTGCTGAAGTTCCGCTTCAGCATTGTCTGCATCTCGTTCTCGGCACCCCCGGCCAGCACCTTCGCAACAAAAGTGCCGCCATCGTCCAGCACGTCGAAAGCGAAAGCCAGCGCCGCTTCGACCAGCGCCACGATCCGCAGATGGTCCGTTGCCTTGTGCCCGCTTGCAGCCGCGGCCATGTCTGACAGCACCACATCGGCGCGGCCGCCAAGCCAGCCTTTCACCTTCTCATCCGCATCGTCCGCCAGAAAATCCAGCTGGTGAATCTCGGCCCCCGCAATTGGTTCCACCTCCTGCAGGTCCACCCCCAGCACCGTCCCCACCGGTTTCTTCGGGTTCTGCCCCAGCGCGTTGACCCGCGCCACGGCCACCTGGCACCAGCCCCCCGGCGCGCAGCCAAGGTCAACCACCCGCGCACCCGGCTTCAGGAACCCGTACCGGTCATCCAGCTCCAGGATCTTGTAGGCCGCTCGGCCCCGGTAGCCCTCTTTCTTCGCCCGGATCACGTAAGGATCGTTCAGCTGCCGCTCAAGCCACAGCGTTGAGGAAAGCTTCCGCCCCTTCGCCGTCTTCACCCTGACCCGCAGCTCGCGCTGGCCACGACCCGAGGTCGGTTTTTCCGTCATGTGTAGGGCCCGTCTTCCAAGACACCGTCCGCGCTCATCTGCGCGTAAAGAAGCCCCTCCCTAAGCCCCCGATCCGCCACCGACAAGCGGTCAGTCGGCCAGATCCGCATCAGCGCCTGCAGAATTGCCGCCCCCGACATGATCAGCGCATGCCGGTCGCGGCCGATGCGCGGGTCGGTCCGCCGCCCCTCGGGCCCAAGCGCCAGATAGTCGCGGATCACAAAGTCGATCTGGTCGCTCGTCATCTGCAGCCCATCGACCTTGGTCCGGTCATAGCGCTTCAGGTTCAGGAAGCTTGCCGCGACGGTCGTGACCGTTCCGCTGGTCCCGATGATCTGGAACCCCTCGCGCGGGTTATCGGCATTGTATGGGCTGAAGCTCGACAGGTTCTCCTCGAAGAACCAGCTCATCAGCGCAAACCGCGCCGCATCGTCATCGACGTCGATGAACTGATCCTTCAGCGTCGCCACCCCCAGCGGCACCGAGATCCAGTCCACCACCCGCGCCACAGCGCCGTCCCCTTGGGCGTTGAACCCCATGTGCAGCCGCATGATCGCCCGCGGCCGGTCAACCGGCGCCACCCCGGAAAGGTCGATCCACACAAGCTCGGTCGAGCCGCCGCCGATGTCGACCACCAGAAGCTGCTCGGTCGTATGGCTGACCAGCGGCGCGCAGGAGATCACCGCCAGCCGCGCCTCTTCCTCCGGCGCGATGATCTCCAGGCTCAGGCCCGTCTCCCGCCGCACCTGCCGGATGAAATCCCGCGCATTCCGCGCCCTGCGGCAGGCCTCGGTCGCAACCAGCCGCATCCGCCGCACGCCATGCTTCTCGATCTTCTTCTCGCAGATCCGCAAAGCCTGGATCGTCCGCGCCATCGACGACCGCGAAAGCCGACCGGAGGCCTCAAGCCCCACGCCCAGCTGTACGGATTTCGAGAAGCTGTCGACGATCGCAAACTGACTGCCCGTCGGCTGGGCAATCAGCATCCGACACGAGTTCGTTCCAAGGTCCAGCGCCGCGTAAAGCGGAGCAGGCCCGGCCTGGGATAGGGCTGACGGCTCATCCGCGCGGGAAACGGCCAACGGCGTCTCGACCGGCGCGTCTGCAGCGTCCGCCCTACGGGGACGCTCGGGCGTCATAACCGCCCTCCATCTGTGGTTGAGGCCAAAGGTAGTCACCTTCGCCGCCCCACGCAAGCGCGCATCGCGCCATCGCAAACGAGGTTCATGTTTTGCATGAAGTTTTTTCCGGGCCACCCCCGTCGCCTCGGCCCAAGCTTCGTGATATTCGGCGCTGGCAGGGAAGCGGGGTCGCATCCTCGCGCCGCCATGTCGAAAACCGACACTGTCTGTCGGGGACGGGCGACTATCTACTAGGGTCAACGAAGCAGAGGAATCACCGAACCATGGCCGAAGTCACCGTCGTCTTCTGGCGCGACATCCCGGCCCAGGTCATTGTCGGCAAAGGCCGCCGCGGGTCGAAAGTCCAGCTTTCCGAACGCTTCGAACAGGCCATCGACCGCTGCGCCATGAAAGTCGGCGCCCGCGACACCGACAGCTACCTCGCCGAATGGCGCAAAGCCGTCGTGGCCGAGGTCGAGGGCGAACCCGACGACATCGCAAAGTCCGAAGCCGCCCGGCTTGAGGCCGAATTCGACACCGCGCGCCTCAAGGCACTGATCGACCAAGATGGCTGGGCCAAGGCCTGACCCCCTATGACCCTCAAGGAGACCGTGATGGCCCTGTTCAATTTCCGCCGCAAGGAAGACGTCTCGGCCCAAGCTGGCCAGCCGTTTGAAGCCTTCCTCAAGGGCTACTCGATCGAAGTAATGCCCCGCACCGCCGAAAAGGTGGAAAGCTTCCGCGACATCCTCCCCAAAGGCACCCGCGTCTACATCGCCCATATCGAAGGCACCCCCATCGAGGACATGGTCGCCACCGCCCGCCGCATCAACGGCGAAGGCTATGATGTCATGCCGCATTTCCCCGCCCGCATCATCCCGGACAAGGCGACCCTCGCCGACTGGATCGCCCGCTATCAGGGCGAGGCGAACGTCCAGCAGGCGCTCCTCCTCGGCGGTGGCGTCAACACCCCCGCGGGTGATTTCGACAGCTCGATGCAGATGATCGAAACCGGCCTTTTCGACGGCTTCAAGCGCCTCCATGTCGCTGGCCACCCCGAGGGGAACCGCGACATCGACAAAGGCGGCGGCGATGCGGTCCTGCTGCAGGCGCTGAAGTGGAAGCAGGCCTTCGCCGACCGTTCCGACGCCGAAATGGCCATCGCCACCCAGTTCTGCTTCGAAGCCGACCCGGTCATCGCCTGGGCCAACCGACTGGCGGCCGAGGGCATCAAGCTCCCGATCCACATCGGCGTCGCGGGCCCCGCCAAACTCCAGACCCTGATCAAATTCGCCATCGCCTGTGGTGTGGGGCCGTCCCTCCGTGTCCTCCAGAAGCGCGCAATGGATGTGACGAAACTCCTCCTTCCTTACGAGCCGACCGAAGTCCTCGAAGGCCTCGCCACCCACAAGGCCGCGACCCCCGGCTTCGGGATCGAGCAGGTCCACTTCTTCCCCCTTGGCGGCATCAAGACCAATGCCGAGTGGATCACCAAGAACGGCGGCGCTTCGGGCGTTCCGGCCAGCGCAACAGCCTGAGAAAAAGGTTTAAGAATGACTCGCACTGTCGTTGAATCCAAAACGAAAACCGTGATCATCGGCTTTGACGAGCCCTTCTGCGTGATCGGCGAACGCATCAACCCCACCGGCCGCAAGAAACTCGCCGCTGAACTGGAGGCCGGGAACTTCGAGACCGTCATCAAGGACGCCCTCGAACAGGTCGCCTGTGGCGCGACCGTCCTCGACGTGAACTCCGGCGCTGTCTTCACCAACATGATGGCGAAAGACCCGCGCTACGCCGACAACAACTTCGTCGAGCCGCCGCTGATGAAGGCCCTGATCGAGATCATCCAGCAGACCGTCGACGTCCCCCTCTGCATCGACAGCTCCGTCCCAGGCGCGTTGGAGGCGGGCCTCAAGGCCTGCGAAGGCCGCCCGCTCCTGAACTCCGTCACCGGGGAAGAGGAACGCCTGGAACTCGTCCTGCCCTTGGTCAAGAAATACAACGTCCCCGTAGTGGCAATCTCGAACGACGACACCGGCATCTCGCCCGACCCCGACGTTCGCTTCGCCGTGGCGAAGAAAATCGTCGAACGCGCCGCCGATTTCGGCATCCCCGCGCACGACATCGTCGTCGACCCCCTGGTCATGCCCGTGGGCGCGATGGCCTCCGCCGGTCAGCAGGTCTTCACCCTCGTCCGGCGCCTCCGCGAAGAGCTTGGCGTCAACACCACATGCGGCGCCTCGAACATCAGCTTCGGCCTCCCCCACCGCCACGGCATCAACGGCGCCTTCCTCCCCATGGCCATTGGGGCCGGGATGACCAGCGCCATCATGAACCCCGTCCGCCAGCAAGAGATGGAGGCGATCCGCGCCGCCAACTTCCTGATGAACCACGACGCCAACGGCGGCGAATGGATCCGCTTCGCCAAGGTGCTGGAGGCGGTTGAGGGCGGGGCAACCTTTGCCGAGGCTTCGGCTGCCGCGAGCCAGGCCGCTGGCGGGCGTCGGGGTGGGCGGAGAGGGCGGGCGTAACACGCACGCCAGGGGCGGCTCAGCCCCCCTTTACAGCCACAAACCGCTATTGGGACGTTGAACCGGCCTAAGGTGGTCGTCCGGAGAGCAACTGGCTTTGAGTAATCGTCACTGCGTGCACGAAGGCATTTTGATTAGAACACCGCTCCAGGTCAAAGCGTCACAAAGTACTTGGCGTCGTTCGCCATACTATAGAGAAACAGTTGTTCTCCAGATTGCCACAGCGCTGCAGCACCAGGCAGAACACTCAGTGTCCCGATCTTTGCAACGGCCCGTTTGCGGATGCGCCTATTCATAGCCGCCGACACTCGATTGCAAAGCCCGATATTCCAGACCGCTCCAGCGGTGTCGCGGATCAGCCCGTTCTCAGCACCCATTCGATCTGTGCTGGACGTATTGGTCGACGAGTATTCGAGGCGGTGCCCCTTACCGAACACCTCCAATTCTAAACTCAGACAACCCGTGTCATCGATACGCTCGATAACACTTCCTGCCATCGAGCCCGAAGTCACTTTGTGCTTGTATACAATCAGGGCCGGACATGCATCGCGCACTCGCAGCAGAAGACTAAGCCTCCGACCATGACTTCCGTGGTGTGCTGGTCGATCAAATTCGACAACCACAGCTTCTGGAGAGTCAAATCTCCTTAGCGGCAGATCTGCGCGTGAACTCACTTCGAAGACATCGGCAACGCCCCAATCGAAAAGCTCTTCCAGAAGAGCTTTGTGGTCGGCAACGGTTCCAAACCATTGGCAAAGCGGCAACTTAAGCTCCCAACTTGGGGTGAAAGCCGTGCGTCTAAGTTGTCACTAGAAAGTCTCTCAAACAAGAAGCGAGCTGTAGGGTGCGTGATTTCACGCACCATCCGCCCCATCCCCAAACCTTAACACCACCCTGACGTTCCCCAACAGCCCTCTGAAAATATTGGGAAAGTCGGGCGTAGGGTGCTCTGCAAAGCCTCAGACTTAGCCGTCAGAGGGTAGCGACCTACCGAAGAAGACAGCGCTGCCCGGCTAGGCCAGCCTTTGTGCAAGCAGATCCAGCTCGCTCCTGTCGGGGACGGGCAAGTTAGCCAACGAAACTGCGAACCCCTCGTCGGTCAGGACGACATGCTTCGCCGATATAATGTCACTGCTCGTGTGCAGGGGAACGACATTTAGGTGGGCATGGGCCACACCAAATCCGTGGACGACATAGCCAATGCGCAACGGCTTTAGCTCGCGGAGAAGATTTCTGCCAAGTCGTTGTGCTACCGTCAAAATATGGCAAGCCAGCGCATCCGGTAGATCGGTGAAGTGGTCTACGTGTTTGCGAGGAATGACCATGAATTCACCGGGGTTGATGGGACGAATGTTCATGAACGCAAGACATTGCTCATCCTGGTGCAAGAAGCTGGCTCTGCTTTCACCGGATGCAATCATGCAGAATACGCACATGGTGCCTATTATGTCCTTTCGCGCTAAAGCCAATCGACGCGATCTGTAGGGTGCGTGATTTCACGCACCGATCAACCCACCCCAAAACCTTAACACCACCCTAACGACCCCTCAACAACCCATTGAAATCATTTGGCACACCCCCCGTAACGCTGAGTTACGCCCTACCCCGCCACCGCCCGCAAAGAGGCCGCCCTTGCGGCCGGAACCCGGTCCACCTCGACGCAGGTGAAGACGTGGAGCGTGTCCAGCTCCCGGTCCACCACCGCATGGTCCGACACCCACCCCCCCATCGCGAGATAAGTCCGCAGAAGCGGAGGCAGCCCGGCCAGCGAGGCCCTCCGGTCCCCCACCGGCCCCACCAGCAAAGGATACTCCACCACCTCCACAGCCTTCCTCCCCGGCCGATGCTCCTCCGGCCCCAGGAACTCCTCCGCCAGCAACGCCAGCCCCGCCCGATGCAAGGTCCAGTCCGCCCCCCGGAAGGACGAACACCCGACCAAAAGCCCCGCCTGCCCCTCATCCACGATCCGCGTCATCGCCCCCCAGGCGAGCCGCAGCACATCCGGATGCACCCCCCCAGGGGCCAGGCAGAACCGCCCCATCTCGGCAATCGGCTTCGCATAGCCCGACAGCGGCCCCACATCATAAAACTGCGCCGCATAGCCCTGCGCAAGCCCCGCCCCCCAGCCGAACAGCATCACCCGGAAGGAGGCCAGCATCCCCCCCTCGCCTTGCACGACAACATGCGCCGAAAGCCCGTCCTGCTCGTCATCCTCCGGGCCAGGATGCGGAAAGGCCGGGCGCCGAAAGGTCATGACC
>NZ_JBOFBI010000146.1:0-26518 GCF_051645465.1 Tabrizicola sp.
ATTCGGCTTCGACCATGGCCACACGCTCTTCCAGGCTGAAAAGCGGACCCTTGTCGCGGTTGATCGCGACCCCGATGACCAGACGGTCGACCAGAGCCATGGCGCGCTGGATGATGTCGGTATGGCCAAGCGTGACCGGATCGAAGGTTCCCGGATAAAGCCCGATGCGCATGGATTACCCCAAAAGCCTGCGTAGTCCCATGCACGCAACATTATTGCCTGCGCAGGTGCAAGTGCATTTTTGGCGGATCAGAAGCCCTTGATCATGCCTTCAAGGGCGTCTTTTTCCATCGCCAGTTCCGAGAGCCGGTACTTCACGACGTCGCCGATCGAGATGAAGCCGACCATGACCTCGCCGTCCATGACCGGCATGTGGCGAAAGCGGCCGTCGGTCATCTTCTGCATGACATCCGTCGCACGATCTGCACGCGTGCAGGTGACGAGCTTCGACGTCATGACCTTGGTCACGGGATCGGTCATGCAACCGACGCCCCGCCGCCCAAGCTCACGCACGATATCGCGTTCCGAAAGGATGCCGAGCGGGCGCTGGCCGTCGTCCGAGACCAGGACAGCCCCGATCCGGCGCGCCGACAGAACTTCTGCAACCTCGGACAAAGTCGCTGACGATGGCACCGTCACGATGGCGCCGTCCCCCTTAACCTTAAGAACTTGCTGTACGGTCATGGGTAGCCCTCCTCCCGATGGGAGAACCAAGGGTCGGACTGAAGGGGGCTTCTGTCAAGCACGCTGTTCGCCTTCAGGCAGAACGGCTTCAAGCCGCGCCATCTCGGCCCGCACTTCCCGTGTCAGCTGGTCGGCGAAGCGGTTCAGTCGGTCGAGCCTTGCGTCGCTTTCGTGGCGGATCAGCCAGAAGGCACGTGTCAGGCTGATCTGGTCGGCGAGGATCCGGGTCAGGCCGGGGGCGGCGGGAAGCGCGAAGTCGTGGACGACGCCGACCCCTGCCCCGTGGCGAAGCCAGTTCAGCTGCACCGAAACCGAGTTCGAGGTCAGCGTGGCAGGACCGATGCCGATTTCGGCCAGGTAGTCGAGTTCCTTGTCGAAGATCATGTCGGGGATGTAGCCGATGATCCGGTGTTGTCTGAGGTCGCCCGCTGTGCGGATCGGAGCGGATCGGGCAAGATAGTCGCGGCTGGCCGCAAGGTGCAGCCGGTAGTCCGTGAGCTTTTGCACGGTCAGCCGCCCTGCCTCGGGGCGTGAGACGGCGATGGCCATGTCCGCCTCGCGTTTCGAGAGGTTGAAGACGCGGGGGAGTGCGACGATCTGCACCTCAAGGCCGGGGTTTGTGTCGCAGATCCGGGCGAGGACCTGCGGCAGAAGGTAGTTTGCGCAGCCGTCAGGTGCTCCAATGCGGACGAGGCCGGTCAGACCGCCGGGTCCGGACAGGCTCTCTTCTGCGCCGAGGGCGGCCCTTTCGGCCTCTTCGGCATGGGGGATAAGGCGGGCGCCCTCTTCGGTCAGGGCATAGCCTTGCGGGGACTTCAGGAAAAGCCGGGCGCGGATGGTGTCCTCCAGCCGGGCGATGCGGCGACCGACGGTGGCCGGGTCGATCTTCAGCCGCTTGCCAGCGGCCGAAAGGCTTTCGGTCCGGGCCACGGCCAGGAATACGCGCAGATCGTCCCAGTCCATCATTGCATTTCCGCAAAGCGTTTTTGGCACATTGCCGCTTTGTCTGGCATTTCCGCAATGCTAAACCTGCACCAGCAAATTCGGGAGGATTCCATGCAAGAGATCGGTCACTGGATCAACGGGAAGCTTGTGAAGGGCACTTCGGGCCGCTTCAGCGATGTCATGAACCCCGCGACGGGCGAAGTGCAGGCGCGGGTTGCGCTGGCAACGCTGGCCGAGCTTGACCACGCCATCCAGGAGGCCGCGAAGGCGCAGGTCGGCTGGGGGGCCACGAACCCGCAGCGGCGTGCGCGGGTGATGATGGCGTTCGGTGCGCTGATCAACGCCAACATGGAAAAGCTTGCCGAACTCGTCGCCCGTGAGCACGGCAAGACGATTCCCGACGCCAAGGGCGACGTGCAGCGGGGCCTTGAAGTGATCGAGGTCTGCATGGGCGCGCCTGCGATGCTGAAGGGCGAGATGATGGATTCGGCCGGGCCTGGCATCGACCTTTTCGCCATGCGCCAGCCGCTTGGTGTGGTTGCGGGCATCACTCCGTTCAACTTCCCGGCCATGATCCCGCTGTGGAAGATCGGCCCGGCGCTCGCTTCGGGCAATGCGATGATCCTGAAGCCGTCGGAGCGGGTGCCTTCGACCTCGCTATACCTCGCCGAGCTTCTGCAACAGGCAGGTCTGCCGGACGGCGTGCTGCAGGTCGTGAATGGCGACAAGGAAGCGGTCGATGGCATCCTGGACCACCCGGTGATCCAGGGCGTGGGCTTCGTGGGATCGACCCCCATCGCGCAGTACATCTATGGCCGGGCCGCGTCGAACGGCAAGCGGGCGCAGTGCTTTGGCGGTGCGAAGAACCACATGATCATCATGCCCGACGCCGATCTGGACAAGGCGGCGGATGCGTTGGTGGGCGCGGGCTACGGTGCTGCAGGTGAGCGTTGCATGGCGATTTCGGTTGCCGTTCCGGTGGGCGACAAGACGGCGGATGCGCTGATCGACCGGCTGATCCCGCGGATCGAGAAGTTGAAGGTCGGGCCCTATACCGCTGGAAACGATGTAGATTTCGGCCCGCTGATCACCAAGGCTTCGCAGGACCGTGTGATGGGCCTGATAAACTCGGGCGTCGAACAGGGTGCGAAGCTGGTCGTCGATGGGCGGGGTCTGAAGATCCAGGGCTATGAGAACGGGTTCTTCGTTGGCGCGACGCTTTTCGACCACGTGACGCCAGAGATGGACATCTACAAGCAGGAGATTTTCGGGCCTGTGTTGTCGACCGTCCGGGCGCCGACTTACGAGAATGCACTGAAGCTGGTGATGGACAATGAGTACGGCAACGGAACAGCGATCTTCACGGCCGATGGCGATACGGCCCGGGACTTCGCGAGCCGGGTGAATGTCGGGATGGTGGGGATCAACTTCCCGATCCCGGTGCCGCTCTCGTACTTCTCGTTCGGCGGCTGGAAGCGGTCGGCTTTTGGCGACTTGAACCAGTACGGGCCGGATGCGTTCAAGTTCTACACCAAGACCAAGACGGTGACCGCACGCTGGTTCTCGGGCATCAAGGAAGGCGCGAGCCTGAATTTCAAGGCGCTGGACTGAGGGGCACGGGCCGCCGACAGGAAAAGCTTGCCGTGCGGACGGGCAGGATTATGTTCGGGAGTGGTTCCATAGCCTGGTGACGAAATGCGCTTGCTTGCGTCCGTGGTAGTCGTCCTGTCTGGCCTTGGCAGCCCTGCGCTGGCCGAAGACTGTGCATCGCTGGTCAAGTCGATGTGCGGTGACGCTGCGGGGCAGGAGGGCTCGGGGACGGTGGACAACACCGGGCGGCGGGTGCTGACGGTCGAGGTCAAGCCCCCCGCCTATGCCATCGGAGACCGCTTCCCGGTCGAGGAGCGGTCGCTTCTCATGAACCCCAAGCGCTATGGCCTGCCCGGGACTGACGGCACCTGGCGCTACTATGCGATGGATGGCGTCGTCTACCGGGTGGACAACACGTCCGCAAAAGTCATCGAGGTGATCCGCGACAGCCGGACCTGGCGTCTGCGCTGAGCTTGTGGTTTGCCGCCGATCCGGTGGAGCGGCAATGTGCCGAACGGGAAGGTGATCGGCCGTTGCCGATGGACCGGGACCGGCGTTTCTGGCATTGGTTTGGCATCCAAGTCTAAGGAGCCTGCCATGCCACGCCTGCGCGCCCTTCTTGCCGTCGCCGTCGCTGTCGGCGCCGTGATGGTGTCAGTTCCAGCCGAAGCGAAGCCGAAGCACTGCCCGCCGGGACTTGCCAAGAAAGCGGTACCCTGCGTTCCGCCCGGACAGGTCGGCAAATCCTGGAAGCAGGGCGACAGGGTCGAGGGCGGCTATGTCCTGATCCCGCGCGAGGACTGGGAGCGCTGGAACCTGCGCGATTACGATGACGGCAGCACCTATCTGCGCGTCGACGACGAGATTCTGCGCGTCGTGCGGGACACGCTGACGGTGATCGAAGCAGTCGGGATTGTCAGCGAGCTTCTGAACTGAGGCGCCGTCGTTATTCGGCGGCAACCCGCCGCGGCTTGAGAAGGTCTTTCAGGTAGCGGCCCGTGTGGCTGCGGTCGACCTGGACAATCTCTTCCGGCGTCCCGGTTGCGACGATCTCGCCCCCGCCATCACCGCCTTCCGGACCGATGTCGATGACCCAGTCGGCGGTTTTCACGACGTCGAGGTTGTGTTCGATCACCACCACGGTGTTTCCCTGATCCACAAGGGAATGAAGCACTTCGAGGAGCTTCCTCACATCCTCGAAGTGGAGGCCGGTCGTCGGTTCGTCCAGAATGTAGAGCGTCCGCCCTGTCGCCCGGCGGCTGAGCTCTTTCGACAGCTTCACCCGCTGCGCCTCGCCGCCCGAGAGCGTCGTGGCCTGCTGGCCGACCTTGATGTAGCCAAGGCCAACTTCACAGAGCGCGTCCATCTTCTCGCGGATCGCGGGGACGGCCTGGAAGAAGGTGCGGGCGTCTTCGCAGGTCATGTCAAGAACGTCGGCTATGCTCTTGTTCTTGAACTTTACTTCCAGAGTCTCGCGGTTGTAGCGGTGGCCCTTGCAGGTCTCGCAGGTGACGTAGACATCGGGCAGGAAGTTCATCTCAATCTTCAGAAGACCGTCGCCCTGGCAGGCCTCGCACCGCCCGCCCTTGACGTTGAAGCTGAACCTTCCGGGCTGGTAGCCGCGGGCTTTCGCTTCGGGGAGGCCCGCGAACCAGTCACGGATCGGGGTGAAGGCGCCGGTGTAGGTGGCGGGGTTCGACCGCGGGGTGCGGCCGATCGCGCGCTGGTCGATGTCGATGACCTTGTCGAGATGCTCGAACCCTTTGATCGTCTCGCATGGAGCGGGCGTCTCGTGTGCGCCGTTCAAACGCATGGCCGCGGTCTTGTAGAGCGTCTCGATCGTCAGGGATGACTTGCCGCCGCCGGAAACGCCGGTCACGCAGACGAACATGCCCAGGGGAAACTCGGCCGTGACGTTCTTGAGGTTGTTCCCCGTCGCACCCACGACAGCAAGCTTCTTCCCGTTCCCCTTGCGGCGCGCTTTCGGCACGGCGATGGCGCGTTTGCCCGAAAGGTACTGGCCGGTCAGACTTGCCGGATCGGCGGCCACCTCGGCGGGTGTGCCGTGGCTGACGACCATTCCGCCGTGCACCCCGGCCCCCGGCCCCATGTCGAAGACATAGTCCGCCTCGCGGATCGCTTCTTCGTCGTGTTCGACGACCAGAACGGTGTTCCCGGCATCGCGGAGGTTCTTCAGCGTGGTCAGAAGCCGGTCGTTGTCGCGCTGGTGAAGGCCGATACTCGGCTCATCCAGCACATAGAGCACACCCGTGAGGCCCGAGCCGATCTGGGACGCGAGCCTGATCCGCTGCGATTCTCCGCCCGACAGGGTGCCTGCGGCGCGGCTCATCGTCAGGTAGTTGAGGCCCACATTCACAAGGAAACCAAGGCGTTCGCGGATTTCCTTCAGGATCGCCTTGGCGATTTCGTTCTGCTGGTTGGTCAGCGTGCCTGCCACGCCTTCGATCCAGGCGAAGGCCTCGGTGATCGACATCTGCACGACCTGGCCGATGTGCAGCTTGGCGATCTTCACTGCCAGCGCCTCGGGCTTCAGGCGGTAGCCGCCGCATGCCCCGCAGGCGCGGTTGGACTGGTAGCGCTCCATCTCTTCGCGGCTCCAGGCGCTGTCGGTCTCACGGTAGCGGCGTTCCATGTTGGGGATGATCCCCTCATAGACCCGCTTCACCTGGTAGACCCGTCCGCCTTCGTCGTAGCGAAACTCGATCTCGTCGCCGTTCGACCCGCGCAGGAACAGGTCCTTCACGCTATCGGGCAGGTCCTTCCACTTGGCCTTCAGGTTGAAGCCATAGTGCTTGGACAACGCCTCCATGGTCTGGGTCAGGTAGGGCGATTTCGACTTGGCCCAGGGCGCGATGGCGCCTTGCATCAGGGTCAGGTTCTGGTCGGGCACCACAAGGCGTTCGTCGAAGAAAAGCTCCATCCCAAGGCCATCGCAGACCGGGCAGGCGCCGAAGGGGGCGTTGAACGAGAAGAGCCGGGGTTCGATCTCGGCGATAGTGAAGCCGCTGACCGGGCAGGCGAATTTCTCGGAATAGGTGGTGCGGGTGGGCTCGGCGCCTTCGGCAACGTCGGCCAGCTCGATGACGGCGATGCCGTCGGCGAGGTTGAGGGCGGTGCGGAAACTGTCGGCGAGGCGGGTTTCGATGCCCTCTTTCACCACGATCCGGTCGACCACCACGTCGATGTTGTGGCGGAATTTCTTGTCGAGGGTTGGCGGGTCCTCAAGCTCGTGGAAGGTGCCGTTGACCTTGACGCGTTGGAAGCCCTGCTTGCGGAGGTCGAGGAATTCCTTTCGGTACTCGCCCTTGCGGTCGCGGATGATCGGCGCAAGCAGGTAGGCTCGCGTGCCTTCGGGCATCGCCATCACGGCATCCACCATGTCCTGCACCTGCATCGCGGTGATCGGCAGGCCTGTCGTCGGCGAAAAGGGCGTGCCGACGCGGGCGAAAAGGAGGCGGAGGTAGTCGTAGATCTCGGTCACGGTGCCGACGGTCGACCGGGGGTTTTTCGACGTGGTCTTCTGCTCGATGGAGATGGCGGGCGAGAGGCCGGAGATATGGTCGACGTCGGGTTTCCCCATCATGTCAAGGAATTGCCGGGCGTAGGCGGACAGCGATTCCACATACCGCCGCTGGCCTTCGGCGTAGATCGTGTCGAACGCCAAGGACGACTTGCCCGAGCCCGACAGCCCGGTGATCACCACCAGCTGGTCGCGCGGAATGGCAACGTCCACGCCCTTGAGGTTATGCTCGCGGGCACCCCGCACCTCGATGAACTTCTGTTCGGCCATGATCACCCCCGGATGCCGCGCCACAGATAGTGCTTAATGGCCGAGTCTCCAACCAGAATTTGTGAACGAAAAGTGAACGGACGTCAATCCGTCCGGGCAAGGCGACGACGTGATTGAAGCTGATGCAGGCCGATGCCGATCGCACAAAGCACGACCGCCGCAACGACAAGGCCGGGCGGTCCGGCGGAGGCAAGGAGTGCCGCAAGAACCGGCGTTCCGGTCGTCGTGCCAAGGTTGCCAAGCTGCGCGACGGCCCCTGCGGCACGGGCGCGGTCTTCGGCGGTGGAGTTCAGTTCGGGGATCGAGGAGAAGCTGGCCCCCTGGACGATCCCCAGGGCTGCCGACAGAAGAAAGCCCCCGGCCACCATGCCGGTGCCCTGCCCCCAGAACGCCCAAAGAACGAGGAAACCGGGGATGGCGGCGGCGTAACCCAGTTGGACCAGCCGAACCGCCGGCATATGCCGCAAAAGCTGCACCCCGAGCGTCAGCGACACGGCGATGGACACAAGCGGCATCCCGGCGGCAATCAGGGCTCGGTGTGTCTCGGGCGTCTCGGGTGGGAGCAGGGTCAGGATGGCGACGTAGAGGAAGGTGTAGCAGCAAAAGCCCATCGCGGGCGCCGCAAGCCAGGGTGAGGCATAGATTTCAACATGTTGCCGGACGATGTTGCCAAGGGGGGCGGGTGCCTGGCGCGGGTCGGGCGGCAGGATGAGGAAGAGGATTGCGGAAAGGCCAGCCATGTAGGCGGCATGGCCAAGGAAGAGCCCTGAAGGCGTGGTGTAAGGGCCGACAAGTGCCAACGCGGTGTAGGTCACGCCGAAGAAGCTGGACCAGAGCGTCATGGCCAGCGGTCGCTGCGCATCCGACGCGACGGCGGCGATCATCGTCGGTCCGACGACGACAATGGCCAGGTGTGAGACCCCCTCGACCACGCGCGAAGCAAGCATCAGCGGATAGGCGGGCATAAGGGCCTGCAGCGCCGACATCCCCGCCCCGGCCAACATGGCTGCCACGATGGCGCGGCGGGGGCCGATGCGGGCGACCAGAAGACCGGCGGTGGTGCCGAAGATCAGCCCGACCACGCCGACAATCGACACGACGAGGCCAAGCGCCACTTCGCCCTGGCCGCCGTAGCTGGCGCGAAGTGCGTCATAGAGGATGGAAATCTTGCCGAACTGCGCCGCAGCCCCAAGGCCCGCGCAAAAGACGGCGATCACGATCAGAGTGCTGCGCATGGAGGAGGTCCGGCAAGGGCCTTCCCTTGTAGCCGGGGCCGATGAGGAATGGCAACTGTCGACACTGCTACCGCTTGGCATCAGATGCCGGAACTGTGCATGCACAGATTCATGTAATGCTTGCAAAGCAAACATGAATGTTAAGTATCAATTGCATGAAAGAGCTTTGGATCATTCTGGCGCTGGCCCAGACCGGGTTCGCGCTTCCCGCGCAGGCTGGCGATCTTTGCCCGCTGGTTGCAGAGCTGAACACCTACCTTACTGCGAACAGCAACTACGACGCCGTCGCCTGCCCTGAGATCGGCTTTTCCGCCCTGCCCGCCGAAGGCGCGATGCGGTCGCAGGCCGGGGCGTATTTTCCGGATACCGGGGATATCGAGCTGGCGGCCGATCTGGACCTTGAGGGCGCCTACGGGCAGAGCTTCCTCCTGCACGAGATGGTGCATGCGGCACAGTTTGCCGCGGGCGCCGACCAGCGGGTCCGTTGCCCCGCCGAGCTTGAGGCCGAGGCCTACCGTCTGCAGGCCGGGTTTCTGCGTGACAATGGGCTGTCGCGTGAGGCGATGCTGACCGATTTTCTGGCCAGCCAGCTTGGCAGTTGCGGGGCCGGATCCGACTACTGAGGCGGGTCAGACCTTCTGCGCCATGGCCCAGGAGACAATGGGGAAATCCGGATCGTCGGTAAGGTCGTCGTCCAGCTCAAGCCTTGGCGGCCATGGTGTCTCAAGATTGCGGGCGGCCGTCTGCCGGTTGCCCCACTGGGCGGACTGGACATGTGCTTCGTCAAATCCGGCTTCGACCAGCAGGTTCTTGAGGCCCCGCGCCGACCAGCGGGAGCAGTCGACCGGGGCGGCATGGAAGGGAATGAAGAACGGCACGGCCACCCAGAACCATCCGCCGCGGCGCAGCATGCGGTAGACGTTGCGGGTCGCGGCGTAGGGGCGGTCGATATGCTCCCAGACCTGGTTCGCAAGGATAAGGTCGAACTTGAGCACCTTGCCGTCAGCGCCCTGGAAAGGACCGGCGCAGGGGTCGTACTGCGGATAGTGGAAGCGCTGGTAGCTTTTGAAGCCGAACGCCTCGCCCCACTTCCCCGAAATCTCGGCCACGTCCAGTTTCTTCGGCCCGAGGCCGTTGATCCACTCACGGCTGGCCTTTTGCATGACGATGCGGTTCAGCGACCGCATCAGATGTGAAGCACGCGACCGTAGGCGTCGAGCACGGCTTCGTGCATCATCTCGGACATGGTCGGATGGGGGAAGACCGTCTCCATGAGCTCGGCTTCGGTGGTCTCCAGCGTCCGGCCAACGATGTAGCCCTGGATCATCTCGGTCACTTCCGCGCCGATCATGTGGGCGCCCAGAAGCTCTCCGGTCTTCGCGTCGAAAATGGTTTTCACCATGCCCTCCGCCTCGCCCATCGCAATCGCCTTGCCGTTGCCGATGAAGGGGAAGTGCCCGACCTTGACCTGATGACCGGCGGCCTTGGCCTTCTCTTCCGTCAGGCCGACCGAGGCGACCTGCGGGTAGCAATAGGTGCAGCCTGCGATGGAGTTCGGCTTGATCGGGTGCGGATGCCCCCCGGCGATGAGTTCGGCGACCATGACGCCTTCATGGCTGGCCTTGTGCGCGAGCCACGGCGCGCCAGCGATATCGCCGATGGCGTAAAGCCCGTCGACGCCGGTGCGGCAGTATTCGTCGGTTATCACGTGGGTCCGGTCGACCTTGACCCCCAGCGCTTCAAGTCCCAGGTCTTCGACATTTCCGACGATGCCCACGGCGCTGATCACCGTGTCGAATTCCATCGTCTCGGTCTTGCCGTCCTTCTCGATATGCGCGGTGACCCCTACCCCGGGTTTACGGTCAAGCTTCTTGACCGTGGCCTTCTCGATGATCTTCATCCCCTGCTTGGTGAAAGCCTTTTTCGCGAAGGCGCTGATTTCCGCGTCTTCGACCGGCAGGATCCGGTCCATCACTTCGACGACGGTGGTGTCAGAACCCAAGGTGTTGAAGAACGACGCAAATTCGATACCGATCGCGCCCGAGCCGATGACCAGAAGCTTCTTCGGCATCCGAGAAGCGACGAGCGCATGCCGGTACGACCAGACGAGATCGCCGTCTGCCTCCAGCCCCGGCAGTTCGCGGGCTCGGGCGCCGGTGGCCAGGATGATCGACTTGGCGGTCAGCGTCTCGGTGCCCTTGTCGGTCTTGACGGTGACGGTTCCCTTGGCGGGCAGCGTGGCGGCGCCCATGAAGACGGTGACCTTGTTCTTCTTCATCAGATGGCCGATGCCGCTGGAAAGCTGCTTGGCCACGGCCCGGCTGCGGGCGACGACGGCGGGCAGGTCATAGCTGATGCCGGTCGCGGAGAGCCCGAATTCCTTGGCGCGATGCATCAGATGGAAGACTTCGGCGCTGCGCAGCATGGCCTTGGTCGGGATGCAGCCCCAGTTGAGGCAGATGCCGCCCAGGTTTTCGCGCTCGATAATGGCAACCTTCAGACCCAGCTGGCTTGCCCGGATGGCAGCAACATAGCCCCCTGGCCCGGCACCGATCACGATCACATCGAAGCTCTGGTCTGCCATCTTTCCCTCCTCAGAAAAAGTAGTTTGCCATTAAACTACTTTCTGAAACCAAGCAACTCAGCGCGCGCCGCAACCCTATGCATCAGGCGCATGGCTGTCCTTAAGACTTTTCACCAGCGCCATATAGCCGCCCTGGTCAAGATAGACCTGCTCTTCCACCGTGCTGACGCGGCCAAGCGCTGCGTTGCGGGTCGGGAAGCGGCCGTAGCGGCGGATCACCTCCCTGTGCGCGCGGGCATGAAGCGCCATGTCGGGGTCGGACGACAGGCGTTCAGTCAGAAGCTCCACCGCCAAGGTCTGATCCGCGGGGTCTTCGGAATGCTCGAACGGCAGATAGAAGAACTGCCGTTCCGGCTCGGGCGCGTTCATATCCCAGCCCTCGGCCACCGCTTTCTTGGCGGCTGCCAAGGCCTTGGCATCGGTCGAGAACGCCAGGGCCGTGTCACGGTGGATATTGCGCGGGATCTGGTCGGTGAGGATCAGATAGGCGAGCGTGCCGACCGTACCGTCCACCCAGTGGTCGAGCCCCCCGTCATGCGCCGCTTGCCAGAGGTCGGCAAAGCGCTCACGGCAAAGGCTGTCAAGCTCTTCACCGCCCGCATACCAGCCCTTGGGGCCGATCTCGTAAAGCCAGAATTCCAGAACCTCGACCGGGTCCGACATCGGTGCCTCCCTCGTTGGCTCAAGCCTTGCAGGGAATGGTAAACTCCGCAACCGGGATGTCAGGGCTTGGCGGCCTCATCCAGAACCGCTTCGACGGCAAGGGGCGAGGCGCCGGGCGTGACGCCCCGGAAGGCACCCGAGACCGTGGGTGCTGCGCGACGGGTCATCCGGTAGGCCGCATAAAGTGCCAGTCCCGCAAAGAGCCCGCCGATGAAGAGGAAGAAGCCAGACGGCCCGATCTGTTCCATCATCCATCCGGTTGCAGTGGGGCCGAAGACCGCCCCGAAGCCGTTGAGGAAGATAAGGCCCGCCGAGGCGCCCGCCATCTGTTCCCGCGTCAGGAAGTCGTTCGTGTAGGCGATGAGAAGCGCGTAGACCGGGTTGGTGATCCCGCCGAGAACTACGGCAACGCCGACCAGCGCCGGGAAGGGCAGCGTCAGGAAGGTGGCCAGGATCATGACCACCGCAGCGACGGCGGACAGGCCCATGATCAGCATCCGCCGGTCCATCCGGTCAGAGGCCCAGCCAATCGGGTATTGAGCCAGCAGCCCCCCCACGTAAAGCGCGCCGACGAAGATCGAGATCTGAGTGATGTTCAGCCCCTCTTGCGCGCCCCAGACCGAAGCCATCCCGAACATCGCCGAAAAGACTCCGCCGGTCAGGAGCATGCCGACGCAACCAAGTGGCGAGATGCTGAAGAGGCGCCGGAACGAGATGCGCCGCGTGCTGTCGAAAGCGGGCGCGGGCGTGGGGGCCAGAAGAATCGGCATGAACGCGAGCGAAACAAGGACCGACGGCAGGATGAAAAGCGCAAAGCCGCTGGGGTCAGGCAGGTTCAGCAGCACCTGCGAGGTGATGATCCCGATCATCTGCACGATCATGTACATCGAAAGCGCCTGGCCCCGCGTTTCGTTCGAGGCGGTGTTGTTGATCCAGCTTTCCGCGGTGATGTAGATGCCGGAAAAGCAGAAGCCCGCGAAAATCCTGAGGACCGTCCAGACGATCCAATCGGGGTAGACCGGGTAGATCACGATGATGGCCGAGATGAGCGAACCGAGGGCGGCGAAGACCCGGACATGCCCTACGCGACGGATCATGCTTGGTGCGGCCCAGGAGCCGAAGAGGAACCCAAGGAAGTAGGCCGCCATCACGTAGGAGAGCTGGTAGGTCGAGAAGCCCTCGAGATTGCCGCGGATGCCGAGAAGCGTGCCCTGGATGCCGTTGCCGACCATGAGGAGCATGACTCCGGTCAGCAGGGGCCAGGAATGGGCCAGAACCTTCAGCATCCCGTCGCGCCTTTCCTTAGGCCGATTGCTGACCTTGCGTGCCTCAACTCGCCCGCCGTGGCAAGTCTAGAACCTGAGGTCGGGGCGTTGATGGGCGGCTCACAGATTTTTTCGTTCCGGAACCAGCATGTTTCCGATTTGTGAATTGAAATCCGGACGGGCGATCCCATCTGCCAGTGATTGGTATTTTGATTATGGAGAAGCGGCATGAGCGACACGGGTGAGGATTCAACCCGCAGACGGTTCGATGGTGTGCTCGACGCAGAAGAACTGGCGCTCGCCCGGTCGACCGGGGCAGCGCTTGCCTATTGCCCCTTGCAGCTTGGATGGGTTCCCCTGACGACCGAAGACGACACGGACGCGGTCACGCCGCTGTCCTGGCAGGTCGGGACGCTGAACCTTTACAAGCAGATCGACGGGACGCCGGTTTATCCCAAGCCGCAGACGCTGACGCTTCGGGTCTGGGTGGAAGACGATCTGGCCATCTACCGCTCGCTTCTGTCCGATAGAAGCCTGTGGACCTACATGCTTGAGTCAATGCCCGAGGCGCTTGACGACGATACGCTTCGCAGCCTTATCGCCCTTTCGACCGAGGGCACGCATCACAAGGTGCGGGTCGCGGTCGTTGGTGGTCAGCCGGTCGGACAGGTGCGGCTGGAATATGGTGCTGACCCCGCAACGGCGGAGCTGAGCTATTGGGTCGGCGCGGTGTCGCGCGGCAAGGGCTATGGTCGGCAGATGGTGTCGCGGTTCATTGACCGGGTTGCGGTCAGAAAGCCCTACATCACGCGGCTGACCGCGCGGGTTCACCCCCAGAACCACGCCTCGCGTCGGCTGCTTCTGGCGTGCGGTTTTGTACCGTCCGACCGTGAGAGCCTGGGCCTAGCCCCGCGCGGACGCGATGGCGGTGAGTGGGATGGTTTTGTTCGCTTGAAGCCCTAAGGCTAAGGGATCAAGAGCGAGCTGTCGCCGTATGAGAAGAACCGGTAGCCCGTCCGGATAGCATGGTCGTAGATCGCGCGGATGCGGTCTTCGCCCATGAGGGCCGAGACAAGCATGACCAGCGTCGACTTCGGCAGGTGGAAGTTGGTCATCAGGGCGTCGGTCACCCGGAACCGGTATCCGGGGTAGATGAAGATGTCGGTCTCTGCCTCGTAGGGATGGAGGACACCCGCGTCGTCCGCAGCACTTTCGATCAGCCGCAGCGCCGTCGTCCCGACCGGGATCACCCGGCCCCCTGCCCGCTTGGTGGCGTTGATCTCGGCCGCAGCCGCTGCCGTCACCCGGCCCCATTCGGCGTGCATCCGGTGCGTCGTCACATCCTCGACCTTGACCGGCAGGAACGTCCCCGCGCCGACGTGGAGGGTCACTTCGGTGAACTCCACGCCCTTGTCTGCAAGCGCGCGCAACAGGGGTTCGTCGAAATGGAGGCTGGCGGTCGGGGCGGCAACCGCGCCGGCATGGCGGGCGAAGACGGTCTGATAGTCGGTGCGGTCCTGATCATCCGCCGCACGCTTGGCGGCGATATAGGGCGGAAGCGGCATGACCCCGGCCTCGGCAAGTGCTGCGTCGAAATCGCCGCCGGTCAGGTTGAACTGCAGCGTCAGGTCCGTCTCGGTCTTCGCGGCAACGGTCGCGGATAGGCGGTCGGAGAAGCGGATCACCTCGCCCGGCTGCACCTTGCGCAGCGGCTTTGCCAGCGCCCGCCAGCCGTGCGGGTGGGGGTCGAGGAGAGTGATCTCGACCTTCGCCACCGCCTCGCCCCGCGCCCGAGTACCGAAAAGCCGCGCGGGCAGGACCTTGGTGTTGTTCAGGACCAGCCGGTCGCCTGGCCGGAGGATATCGATCAGATCGCTCACCCGCCGGTCGCTGATCCGGTCGCCCTCGGCCAGCAACAGCCGCGCCGAGGGACGCGGGCGGGCGGGCCGGGTGGCGATCAGCGCTTCCGGCAGGTCGAAATCGAAATCGGAAAGCTTCATCCGCCGGTATCTTTAAGGTTCGGCGGCTTCTGCCGGAAGAGCTCGCGGAACATGCCGGGGGTCAGCACCGACAGCGGGTTGACCGAGACATTGGGCGCATCGGCCGTCCCGGTCAGCCGGTAGTTGAAGCCGAAGAGCCCCTCGCCCCTGCGGGAAAAGATCTGCCCCACCCCGTTCACCAGATAGATCGGCGAGATTACCCCCTGAAGGTCGAGCTTGCCGCTTTGCGACAGGTATAGCCCGGCAAAGGAAATCCCAAGCGATGCGCCCACTGCCGAGCCCTGGCTGATCTCGACGGCTTCAGGTGTCAGGATGAAGCTCACCTCACCGTTGTTGAAGGCCAGCCCCTCGCCGTTCATCTGCTCTAGCAGCCCCACGACCGAAATCGCCGACAGAAGCCCGGCCAGCGCGGGTGCATCCTGAACGCGTAGCCGGGTGAAGGTCGCGTTGCCGTTGTATTCGCCCTTGGGCCCGCGCGGGACCAGCGTCATGTCGAGCGTACCGCCGCGCCCCTTGTCGAAGATGCCTGCCGCCGCCATCACTGCCCCGGCATTCTCGGAGGTGATCCGGATCGCGCTTCCCGCCTTGGCCGGGGCGACCGCGCCCTGGATCTCGGCCTTGCCGTTCACGCCCGCGACAAAGTTGCCGTTGAAGCCGCCCCGCGACGCGAACTCGCCGCGGAAATCGGTAAGCGTGATGCCTTCCGAAATCCGCAGCCGGTCGAACCGGACAGCGATCGGGCCGCCGCCAACGCCCCCTTCCCCGTCGGGCATCCCCCGCATGTCGAGATTTCCGCCCGTTATCGTCAGATCGGGCGCCCGGTTCTTGCCGTTGCCGGTCAACCGGAGCTCTGCCTCCAGCCAGTCGCCCGCCACGACCTTTTCGAACGTGGCCTCGTCCAGCCCGCCGCCTTCGCGCGTGGTGATGCGGCCGCGAGCCTCGAACCCTGGCGCCTTCAGGACCAGCCGTTCCACCACGGGCTGCCGCGAGAGCCGGGCTTCGAGGTCAAGCGCCCCTTTGGTCTTCGCGCCTTTGGAAAAGCCAAGCGCGTCCAGCCGCAACGACAGGCCGACAAGCGTGGAGGTCAGCGTCAGCTGCGGCGGCTGGTCCTTGACGAGCGCGATATCGACGGCGGCAGGCCCTTCGCCGCGGATCGCACCTTCGGGCAGCTCAACCCCGAAATCGCGCAGGGCAGCGTCGGACAGGATCACCGTGCCATTCACCCGCGCCCGGCCCTTCTGTTCGGGCCCGAAGCCTTGCCGATAGGTCAGGTCCACTGGCAGAAGGTCAAGCTTGCCCTTGCCGCTAAGCTCCAGCCCTTCGGTATTCACGGCCACCTCGACCTCGGGGGCGGTCAGAATGCGGCCGGCCACCAGCGAGGGCGAGGTGAAGTCGACGATCCGGCCCGCGACAGTGAAGCTTAGCTCCTCAAACGGGACTTTCGGCTTCAGCGGCATGATGATGGTGGCTTTAAGCTCGGCCCGTCCGTCGCCAAGGTTGTAGGGCTGCCCGGCCTTCGAGAAGAAGCTGAAGGGCTCCTGGTCGAGAAGCGACAAGGTTGCCGTCAGGCTGGCCGAGGTGACGAGATCGATCTTGGCCGTCGCTGGCCGTTCGGTGATGTCATAGACCTTGAACACGGTTCCGTCCGCGTCGATCCGCCCGCCTTCGGGGGCGATGACGTGCCCCTTATCAAGAGAGACCGTGTAGGTCTTGTTCTCCAGCGTGGCATGACCGCTGCCGTTCAGGATCGGCGGGAGGGTGCGGACGAAGCGCACTTCGGTATCGGAAAACTCATAGCCCAGGCTGAACTGCGGCTGCTCTCCCGGCCGCAGGCGCAGGGCGGCGCGCACGTCGTAAAGGAGGCCCTGGCCGACGTTGGCCACAAACCAGGTCCGGGTCCTTGGCACCGCCGAGACCGGCCAGACTTTCAGAAGCTCCTCTGTCTCGATCTGGTTCAGCTGGACATCCAGCGCGCCGCTCCATGCGCCGCCGGTCGCGGCCACTGCCCCCGAGAGCTGCAGCCGCTCGTCCCCGTCCACCAGCACAAGCTGGCCGATCTCAAGCTTGAAGGGCCGGAGCCGCAGCCGCAAATCCACGGCGCCCTGGCCAAAGCGGATCGGCTCTTCGAAAAGCCCCTCGGGATCGGCCATGACCTCGGAAAAAGCCATCTGGCCCAGGATGGTTTCAGGGAGCGCGCCAACCGCTAGGGGTCCGCCGTCGGTGCCCAGAAGATCGCCATGCCCGCGCGCCTTCAGGCGAAGCGAGGTGCTTTCGACGGACAGGTCCGACAGTTCGATCCGCGCCGTGGCCGGATCATAAGTCAGCGACAGCGCCGCCCGGTCGAACCCGATGGGACGCGCGCCGCTTCCCGGAGAGATGCTTCCCGCCGCAAGGTGAAGCTGGCTTTCCAGCCCGGCAAAGGCGCCGGACCCGTCGAGATGCGCCTCAAGCGACCCCGAGATCGGCGCATCGACAAAGGTCAGGAAGGCAAGCGGCGGTGCGATTGCGGCAAGGTCGGTGGCGGCGATGTTGTCGACCCGTGCGCTGAGGCGGGCTGTCTCGGCGCCTTTGTCCGAGACGAGCGTCAGGACCGCCTGGGCTGGAACCGCGCCGTCAAGGAGGGTCAGTCCCAGCTCGGCCGAAACCGCCTTTTCGCCGTTTTCGATGACCAGGCGCCCGTCCCCTACCTGCCAGGACCGCCCGGCGCGTTCGTCGGTCAGGTCCAGCGACAGCCCATCCGCCTCGATCACTTTCAGCTCGGCAAGCGCCGGGGTGGCGAACAGCGCCTCGGCTGCCTGCAGCACTTCGGCAAAGGTCTGCGGCCCCGGTCCCTCACTGCTCCCCTCAAACTCCAGATCGATGCGGCCGCTGGCGTCGCGCCGGACGGCAAGCCTTGCGCCGACCAGACGGACCGAACTGGTCCGGACCTTCCCGGTAAGAAGCGCCTTCGGCTCCAGCGCCACCACCGCTTCGGGCAGAGTCATGAGCGACCTGCCGTTGCCATCGATCAGGCGGATGTCTTCGATGCGGAAGCGCGGCACGAAATCGCTGTCGACAGCAAGCTCAACCCCGCCCAGCGACACGGCAGACCCCTTGGGAAGCCGCGCGCTTTCCAGACCATCGTTGATCCGCGCCTCAAGCTCGGCCACGCCCCAGGTGGGAAGGCGGATGGTCTTCCCGGTATAGGCCATCGTGAGATAACCGAAAGCCAGCGCAAGCACGACAAGGGTCAGGATCGTTGTCAGACTGATCACCGAGCGCCCGCGCAAGGTGCGCCGCGCCGGTTGAACACGTTCTCTCTGACGCTCGGGCACGGCTGCGGGATTTGCCCCGCCTTCCGGCCCCGCCGCCTGGTCCTCCATCTACGCCTGGTGCTCCGCTGCCCGAACACTGGCCCCGATTGTCGGGGCGCAATTGGCCGTCTCGTGCCTTTATCTTTGCGCGAAGACAACTAGATGAAAAGTCACAATACCTCTCAAGGCAAGGAGCCGCGCATGATTTCTGTCGGAGATACCGCCCCCGATTTCACCCTGCCCCGCGACGGTGGCGATATGCTGACGCTATCGGCGCTACGGCCCGGCAAGGTGGTGCTTTACTTCTACCCCAAGGACGACACGCCCGGCTGCACGCTGGAGGCCCAGGACTTCAACGCCCGCCTTGCCGACTTCACCGCCGCAGGGGCCACGGTCGTCGGCATCTCGAAGGACAGCGTCAAGAGCCACGACAAGTTCTGCAAGAAACACGGGCTGTCGATCGTGCTCGCCTCGGATGAGACCGGACATACATCGGAAGACTATGGCGTCTGGCTTGAGAAGAGCATGTATGGCAAGACCTACATGGGGATCGAGCGGACGACGGTGTTGATCGACGGTGCTGGCAAGGTGGCGCAGGTCTGGAACAAGGTGAGCGTCAAGGGCCACGCCGACGAGGTTCTGGCCGCAGTGAAGGCGCTGTGACGGGCTAAAATTTTTCGACGAAAAATTTTAGGCACGACGGGATGTGGCAAGATGAAAGAGACATTGGCCGACTTGGCCGTCGCAGTCCTGGCTACCGCTGACGGACGGCAAAAGACGGCGCTTGGGCGGCAAAATGCGGCGGCCTGGTTCGCTGCGCGTGGCGCCGGTCAGCCCATCCCGATCGGCCACGCCGAGCCGCCCCTGCGCCCGGCGCGGCCAGCCAAGCCTGAGCTTCTGGCACCGAAGGACGTCCCCCGCCGCCGCCCAGGCTCGCCTGAAGGGCGCGTGGCCCTTCTTCACGCTGTTGCACATATCGAACTGAACGCGGTCGACCTGCACTGGGACATCATCGCCCGGTTCACCGACCAGCCGATGCCGATGGGCTTCTACGATGACTGGGTCAAGGCTGCCGACGAAGAGGCCAAGCATTTCAACCTGATCTGCGACTGCCTTGAAGCAATGGGCAGCCACTACGGCGCGCTTCCCGCCCATGCCGGAATGTGGCGTGCGGCGGAAGACACCGCGGGCGACTTCCTCGGCCGCCTTGCCGTGGTGCCCATGGTACTGGAAGCGCGTGGCCTCGACGTGACGCCCGGCATGATCGAAATCTTCCGCCAGGCTGGCAATACGCAGGCCCTTGCCGCGCTGGAAGTGATCTATGCCGAAGAGGTCGCCCATGTGACCTATGGTTCGAAATGGTTCAACTGGCTTTGCGGTCGGAACGGCACCGATCCCAAAGAGATATTCCATGCCCTGGTGCGCAAATACTTCCACTCCACGCTGAAACCGCCCTTCAATGAAGCAAAGCGCGCGGATGCGGGTCTGCCGCCCGACTTCTACTGGCCGCTGGCCGAAAAGGCCGGTTGATCGGCGGTTTTTTGCCGAAAAGGCCCTGTGACGCGTGGGAAAACCCTGAATATGGTCAAAAATGTTGCGGCCCTGAAATGGGATGGATAATGAGATCAAAGCCTTGGGCAAAGCCGCCCCGGGCACCTTGCGAAGCCGACCAAAGGCAATGAACGGATGACCACAACGTGCTGAACCGCCTCGCCTATCGGTTTCACCAAAGCCTCGAGCGGCTCTTTCCCGAACAGCGGCTCTTTCTGAAGTCGGATACCGAGACCCGGTTCATCCGGCTGCGCCCGACGACTCAGATCATCGCACTGGTGGGCGGCACGCTGGGCCTGGCCTGGACGATCGTCGCGACGGCCCTGATCATGATGGACAGCATCGGCGCCGGATCGGCGCGCGAGCAGTCCGTCCGCCAGCAGGCGCTTTACGAAGAACGGCTTAATCTGCTGTCGGCCGACCGCGACCTTCGTGCGGAAGAGGCGGTCCGGGCGCAGGAACGCTTCAACGTGGCCCTTACCCAGGTCTCTGACATGCAGGAGCGGCTTCTCGCCTCGGAAGACCGCCGGCGTGAGCTTGAAACCGGAATCGACGCCATTCAGGACACGCTTCGCCGCACGATCAGCGAACGCGACGAGGCCCGGGCCGAGGCCGACCGCGTGACGCTCGCGCTGAACACCCAGTCCGGCGGCGTAACCGAGATGGGCCGGGCGAAAGACACGGTCGCCACCCTTCAATTCCTGACCGGCGCGCTTGGCGAAGCGGCGGAAGAGCGCAACGCGGAACTGGCCGAGGCCGAGATCGCCCGCGAAGAGACCCGCCTTGTCGCGGATGAGAAGAAAGCGCTGGAGATGCGCAACGACGCTATCTTCGCCAAGCTTGAAGAAGCGCTGACCATCTCGGTCGAACCCCTGGACAACATGTTCCGCGAAGCGGGCATGTCGCCCGAAGACCTGCTTGACGCAGTGCGCGACGGCTATTCCGGCCAGGGCGGGCCGCTGACGCCGATCAGCTTTTCCTCCTCCGGCGGCGCCCTGACCCCCGACGAGCAGCGCGCGAACGCGATCCTCACCGGCCTCGACCGGATGAACATGTACCGCATCGCGGCCTTCAAGCTGCCGTTTGCGATGCCGCTGAAAGACAGCTTCCGCTGGACCTCGGGCTTCGGCTACCGCCGCGACCCGAAGGGCTACGGCACCCGGATGCATGAAGGCACCGACATGGCGGGCGCCTACGGCACGCCGGTCTATGCGACTGCGGATGGCACCATCACCCACGCCGGATGGGATTCGGGCTATGGCCGTCTGGTCAAGATCCAGCACGACTTCGGGGTCGAGACCCGCTATGCGCATCTTAGCCAAGTCAGGGTCGAGGTTGGACAAAGGGTATCGCGCGGCGACCGGATCGGTGATATGGGCAATTCAGGCCGGTCCACCGGCACCCATCTTCACTACGAGGTCCGCCTGGGCGGTACCGCCGTGAACCCGATGACCTTCATAAAGGCAGCGAAGAATGTTTTCTAAAAGCCGCATCAACGAGCCGGGCCCCAAAGGCGAGGCCGACAAGCCCAAAGCCCCGGAGAGCCCGATGACCAAACCGTCCATGGATTTCACCCCCTCGGCGCCGAAGGGCAAGGCGGGGGCCTCGGTCCTGTCCTCTGACCTGACCGTCGTGGGCAACCTGCGCACCACGGGCGATATCCAGGTTGAAGGCACGGTTGAAGGCGATATCCGCGCGCATCTTCTGACCGTTGGCGAAAGCGCCACCATCCGTGGTGAGATCGTGGCCGACGACATCGTCGTGAACGGCCGCGTGATAGGCCGGGTGCGCGGCCTCAAGGTCCGCCTCACCTCGACCGCTCGGGTCGAAGGCGACATCATCCACAAGACGATCGCCATCGAATCGGGTGCGCATTTCGAAGGCTCGGTTCAGCGTCAGGAAGACCCGCTGGCGAATGGCCGCAGCCCCGCGGGTGCCGCCCGTCTGGATGGCCCGGTAACCCCCGTCAGCACCGGCGAACCCGGCTGAGTTGACCAGAACACCGACTTTTCTCGGGCATCGGGGGCCACCCCCGGTGCCCGTTCCATTTTGTGCACCGGAAGCCCGGCGCATCATCCTCTGGGCCGCCATTCTCGCATCGTCGATGGGCTTCATCGACGGGTCCGTCACCTCGATTGCGATCCCCGCAATCCGGGGCGCCCTGGACGCTTCGCTGGTCGAGGCGCAGTGGATCAGCGCCGCTTATCTCCTTTCCCTCTCGGCCCTGGTTCTGGTGGGCGGGGCGATGGGCGACCGCTTCGGGACGGCGAGGGTCTTTGCCTGGGGCATCTGGATCTTCATCGCGGCCTCGGTCGCCTGCGCCTTTGCCCAGGATCCGGGGCAGATGATCGCTGGGCGTGCCATCAAGGGGGTTGGCGCCGCGCTTATGGTGCCGGGATCGATGGCCATCATCGCGCGCGCCTATCCGAAGGAAGAGCGCGGCAAGGCTCTCGGCCTTTGGGCCGCCGCGTCTACCGCGACCACGGCCTTCGGGCCGGTCCTTGGCGGCATGCTCATCGCCTGGGGGGGCGAGTGGGGCTGGCGGATGATCTTCGCGCTGAACGTGCCGCTTGGACTTCTGTCGATCTGGATGCTGCGACGGGTCACCGGCGACAGTCGCGAGCCGGGCGTCGGCGTCGACATCGTCGGTGCGGCCCTTGCAACGGTGGGCCTTGGCCTCATGGCCTACGCGCTGACCACCAACGGGGCTGCCCTCTGGATCGGCATCGCCGCCACCCTGGCCCTTGCGCTTTTCCTGGTGTGGGAGGCGCGGGCACCCCACCCGATGATCCGCCTTGGCCTTTTCCGCAACCGGTCCTTTGCGGTGACCAACATCGTCACCCTCGCGCTCTACTTTGCGCTGAGTGGGGTGATGTTCTACCTGCCGATGACCGCAGTCTCGGCCTGGGACGTGAACGAGATCGAGGTGACTGCGGCTTTCATTCCGATTTCCCTCTTGATCGGCATCATGTCCGCCTGGTCCGGTCGCATGGCCGACCGCTTCGGTCCGGGTCCGCTGATGGCCGGGGGTTCGGCGCTGGTTGCGCTCGCCTACGGCGGGCTTTGGCTGGTGGCGGTCGGGGGTGATTTCTGGGGCCGGGTGGTGCCGCTGATGGTGCTGGCGGGCGTGGGGCTTGGCCTTGTGGTGGCCCCGCTGACAGCCGCAGTGATGGCCGAGGTGCCGGACGGCGAACAGGGTGCGGCCTCGGGCATCAACAACGCGGTTGCGCGGGTGGCGGGCCTGATCGCCGTCGCGGTGCTGGGCAAGATCGCCGCTGCCACTTATGGGACGGGCGAGCCGGGCTTCGGGCTGCCCGGCACCGACCCCGCGCATCTTGCAGCGACCGGAGAAGCCTTCGGCATCGTTGCTGCCATCTCAGCCGGGATGGCCGCGCTTGGCATGGCTCTGGCGCTGATGTCGGCGCGGCGTTCTAGGTGATCGCACGGCGGTAAAGGTGCCAGCTCGCGTGCCCGAAAAGCGGTAACACGATGAAAAGACCAAGGAATGCCGGGATCATCCCGGCAAAAAGGCATATGGCGATCAGCGCGCCCCAGCCCAGCATGACGCGCGGGTTTTCCCGGACAAGGGCGAAACTCGTCAGCATCGCAGTCACGAAATCGACCTCGCGGTCCAGAAGCATCGGCAGGCTCACGACCGTCAGGCAAAAGAGAAGCGTCGCGAAAGCAGCACCAACGAGGGTGCCGAAGGCCAGCATCGTCAACCCCTCGGGCGTCAGGAACACGGCGATCGAGGAGGACACGTTGGTCATCGTCGCGTTCCCTAGGAACAGTGCAAAGATCATGTGCGACAGGAAGTTCCAGAAGAGGAAGTAGACCACGATCACCGCCGCCATCGCCGGGATCTGGCGGTCCTTCTGGCGGAAGATCACCCCGAAGATTTCGCCTGCCACCAAAGGCTCGTCGGCCTCAAGCCGCCGGGAAATCTCATAAAATCCGCAGGCGATGAAGGGCCCGAGGATCGGGAAACCGGCGCTGGCGGGAAGCGTCCACCAGACCTGCCCCTTGGTCGTCATGGCCCAGAAGATCAGCCAGCCGCCCAATACGTAGACGGCCGAGAACGCCAGCCCCAAAAGCGGCGCCCGCTTGAAGTCCCGCCACCCCAGCACAAGGCTTTCGCGGAGGTCGGAGGCGTCGACCTCGTTGATCTCGGGCACGGCGGGCGGGCTCGTGATGGCCATACCGGATTTTAGGCCTCAAGAGCCGATCCCGGCAAGTCTGTTGATGGGCCCGTTAGCGCCCTACGGAGGCGGCAGATCGAAGGCGAAGCCTTGCGTCCCGCCCTGATCATCGGCCTGCAGCACGGCGATCCGGTTGTCCGGGAGCCAGACGACCGGCCCTTCCTGCCACAGCTCAGCCGCAAAAGTCGGGGCCGTCGTCGCAACATCAAAGACCATCAACTGCGTCGTTGAATCGCCCTCGGCGCTTTGGGTTCGAATGACGGCAAGCCGGGCGCCATCCGGTGACAGGCGAGCCTGGCGATAGTCGTAGCCCCTCCGCGCCGGGCCGAGGCGTTGATCAAAGAAGACCTCGCCCCCTTCCTCAGAACGCACGCTCAGCCGCGAAGGGTTCCCGTCGCTTGCTTCCGTGGTAACGGCCGACAGCGGACCGACAAAGCTTTCGTATTCATAGCCCGGATCAGGTCCCTGCCCTGCAAGGAGACGCCCGAGATAGGCATCCAGAGTATCCAGAGGGTTCGTGCCGGAAGTCCCGGCGTGAAGCTCGCGAACGTCGAAGGTGCCGTCCGCTACGCTGACGTAAAGCTCGAACCGGTAGAACGTGCCGCGAAGTGCGGTTTCGTCAAAGGTGAGGCGGTTCTGGCCCGCCAGGATGCCCAGCGTCTCGGCGGGCGAATACTCGAATTGCCAACCGTCCGGGACGTCTGCTGACATGGTCCCAAGCGTTTTTCCTGTGGCATCATAGAACCGGAAACCTCCACGGTCGCCCTCACCGGTCCAGGGGTAGACCGCAAAGGTCTTGCCATCCGCCGCGATCAGACCCTCGACGTGATCGGGCAAGCCGAGGACGAGATCGAGGAGGACACTGCCCGCCACGGCGCCATCGGCCAGCGAGACGTCGACACTTGTCAACCGGCCCGCCGGATCAGCCCCCAGAAGTCGCAGCAATTGCCCGTCAACGATGCGCGGGTCGGCGTCGATCGTCTGAAAGTCCGGGAGGTCGATCTCCAGCGCGCAAACCGCTACGGGATCGGTGGCGCAGGTGTCGACTGTGATCTCGTGGGCCTGGACCGATGACGCCAGGATCAGGGTCGACAAGGCGCTAGCGGTGGATGGGAAGGGCATGGAACCTCCGGTTGGTGCCTAATCTAACGACTGGGCAAACGGACCGTCAGGTAGTCTTTCCCGACCCTATTCGACGTCGTCGAAATCGCCGCGCTTCTTGCCGGATGCGTTCATCGCCAGCGTCGCTGCCATGAACGCGTCCAGATCGCCGTTCAGAACGCCCTGGGTGTCGGACGTCTCATGCCCCGTGCGCAAGTCCTTCACCATCTGGTAGGGCTGCAGCACGTAAGAGCGGATCTGGTTGCCCCAGCCCGCGTCGCCCTTGTTTTCATGCGCTTCGTTGATCGCGGCGTTCCGCTTGTCCAGTTCCTGCTGGTAGAGCCGCGACTTCAGGGCCTTCATCGCGATGTCGCGGTTCTGGTGCTGCGACTTCAGGGACGAGGTCACCACGATTCCGCTTGGGAAGTGGGTGATCCGCACCGCCGAGTCGGTCTTGTTGACGTGCTGGCCGCCCGCACCCGAGGACCGGTAAGTGTCGATCCGGATGTCCTTGTCCTGGACCTCGATCTCGATGTTGTCGTCGACGACCGGGTAGACCCAGACCGAACAGAACGAGGTATGCCGCCGCGCCGCGCTGTCGTAGGGGCTGATGCGGACCAGACGGTGCACCCCTGCTTCGGTCTTCAGCCAGCCATAGGCGTTCTTGCCGGAAGTCTTGTAGGACGCCGACTTGATCCCCGCGCCGTCGCCCTCGGTCTCTGACTGCAGCTCGACCGTAAAGCCGTGCGCTTCGGCCCAGCGGACATACATGCGCGCCAGCATCGAGGCCCAGTCGCAGCTTTCCGTGCCCCCTGCACCGGCGTTGATTTCCAGGAACGTGTCGTTCCCGTCCGCCTCGCCGTCGAGAAGCGCTTCCAGCTCCTTTGCCTCGGCGACCTTGACCAGATCGGCAAGCGCCTTCTCGGCCTCGGTGACGATCTCGGCATCGCCCTCGGCCTCGCCAAGCTCGATCAGCTCGACGTTGTCCTTGAGCCCCCCGGAAATCAGCTTGTAGCCGTTCACCGCATCCAGAAGCGCCTGGCGGTCGCGCATCAGCTTCTGCGCCTTGGCGGGGTCGTTCCACAGATCCGGCGCTTCGATCATCGCGTCGAATTCTTCCAGACGATGCGGCGCTGTCTCCCAGTCCATCCTCTGGGCGAGGAGCTTCAGCGTCTTCTCGATCGCTTCGATCTTGCCTTCAGTTTCGGCGCGCATTTCGGGTTCGGTCCATCGGCTGTCTGTTGCGGGCGGTCATAAGCCCAAGCCCGCGCCCCGGCAAGGGTGCGGGCAAAGGGCTTGGTCAGTTGTCAGTAAAGGCCGCCGGAGGCGACGGTGCCGAAATCGGCTTTCTTCGGCACGACGACCGTATTGCCGTCAGAAGTCTTGACGGTCGTGTTTTCGTTGCCGCCGCCCTCGCCTTCGCCATAGGCGAAGAGGGGCAGGTTCTCGCCCATCGCAAAGCCGCCGTCGACGACGACGCTACCCAGGCCGACGTAGGCTTCTTCGCCTTCGCGGAAGTATTCGGACACGACGTTATCGCCCGTCGCATCATCCGGCAGAGGCTGGCCGGTGAAACGGTCGATCTTCTGGAAATAGC
>NZ_JBOFBI010000147.1:0-8441 GCF_051645465.1 Tabrizicola sp.
GGACCATTGCCCCCGCAACCGCCGAGTATCAGCCGACCGATCCGCAGATCGCCTTCCATCTGGCGCATTTCATCGAACAGGTCCGCTCGATCGCCGCCGATCCGATCATCGTGCGGCAGAACTGGCTTCGTGCCTATGATTTCACCACGGATCGCGGTGCTTTGGCGCTCAACGACTATGCCCGCGCGGAGGATCCCTTTGCCAAGGTCGGAGAGACACAGATCTCGGTCGATGTGTCCAGCGTCATCCGCGCCTCGCCCGACAGCTTCCGCGTTGCCTGGACCGAGCGGCGCTATCAGGACGGCAGTCTCGCAGCCACCGAACATTGGACGGCGATCCTGACCCTCTCTGTTCAGCCACCAAGGACGGCCGAACGGCTCCGGAAGAACCCCCTCGGCATCTATGTCCACGCCATCAACTGGTCACGGGAGTTGGAGGAATGAACCGCACTCAGCGCTCCATCGCGTTCGCTTTAATCATGGGCCTGGGGCTCACCGGCTGCGCGACGACTTACAAGCCGCCGGAAATTACTTATGACGGCGACGTGCCATCGCTTCCGGCACCACCCCCCATTGTCGTCGAAGGCCCGCCCGGCCCTGTTCATACCCCGCCCGCCTGGACGCCCTCGCACGGTGGCAGCGTCGATGCTCCAACGCCCGAGGCCCGCGTCGTCAATGCCAATGCCGCCGCCCGCGTCGAGCCTCGCCGCGAGGGTTACTTCAACGCCATCCAGATCTTTCCCTACAGTGAAGGGGCTCTCTATCAGGTCTACGCTTCGCCCGGGCAGATCACCAATATCGCGCTCGAGCCGGGCGAGCAGCTCACAGGAGCGGGCCCGATTGCAGCCGGTGACACCACCCGCTGGATCATCGGCGATACGACCAGCGGCAGCGGACGTGACGCTCGCGTTCACATTCTGGTCAAGCCGACCAGACCCGATATCACGACCAATCTCGTCATCAGCACGGACCGGCGGACCTATCTGATCGAGCTGCGGGCGAACGAAGACTCCTACATGCCCTCGGTCGCCTGGTCCTATCCGCGCGTCCAATCGGAAACACGCGCACCCGCCGTCGCGGCACCAATCATACCACCTCGGTCGGAGCGGCACTATCGCTACGGCCTTCAGGGCGACCGACCGGCCTGGCGTCCGCATATGGTCTTCGACGATGGCCGCCGCGTTTACATCGTCTTCCCGCGCGGGATCATTCAGGGCGAGATGCCACCGCTCTTCGTCATCGGCGCCGAGGGCGAGGCGCAGATCGTCAATACGCGCGTCCATCAGAACGTTCTCATCGTCGACCGCCTGTTCAGCGCCGCCGAACTGCGCCTTGGCGGCGAGGACCAGCAAATGGTCCGCATTGTCCGGACCGACGGCGTGAGACGCGATGCTGAAACAACGGAAAGGGAGGGCACAGATCATGACCGATAGATCGAAAGACCTTCCCCCCAGCACCGAGACAGCCGAAGGCCCGGCTGGCAAGGACCGGAACGAGGCCTTTCGCTTGCGGGCCGAGCCACCGCGTGTCGTGCGCCTCTCGCGCAAAGTGCTTGCCGGCCTGACCATCGTCACGGCACTCGGGATCGGCGGCGCGCTGATCTTCGCGCTGCAGGGGCGGCAAAGCGCGGACCAGCCCAGCGAACTCTACACCACGGAAAACCGGCCGACCGCAGATGAGCTCGGCCAACTTCCATCAGACTATGCGGGCATCCCGCAACTCGGTCCGGCCCTGCCCGGCGATCTTGGTGGGCCGATCCTTCGCGCCCAGGAAGAGGGACGCCCGGTTCCACCGACCGCGGTTGCCGGTCCCGATCCGGAAGAACAGCTCCGGCTGGCGGAGATGGAAGCCGCGCGCACCAGCGAATTGTTCTTCAACGCCGAAGGCGGTCAGCCCACCTCGGTTCCGGACAGTACACGCTTCGATCCTGCGGGAAACTTTCCACCTGGATTTCCCGGCGAGCAGCAACCCCAGACCGCGCAGGACGCGCAGTTGGCTTTCCTCAATGCGCCCGTCGACCGCCGCACTGTCTCTGCGGACCGCGTCGCCCCACCCGCATCGCCCTATGTGCTGCAGGCGGGAGCGGTCATTCCGGCAGCGCTCGTCACCGGCATCCGTTCGGACTTGCCCGGCCAGATCGTGGCCCAGGTCACTCAGCATGTCTATGACAGCCCATCGGGCCGCTATCTTCTCATCCCGCAAGGCACGCGTCTCATCGGCGAATATGACAGTGGCATCGGTGTCGGCCAGCGCCGCGTGCTGCTGGTCTGGACCAGGCTGATCTTTCCGGATGGAAGTTCCATTGTGCTGGAGCGGCAACGCGGGGCAGATGCAGGCGGTTACGCCGGACTGGAGGACGGCGTCGACTATCATTGGTGGGACATCGCCAAGGCGGCCGCGCTCTCAACACTCCTGAACGTAGGAACCGAACTTGCTGCGGATGACGGCGACGTTCTCGCGAGCGCGATCCGCGACGGCGCGCAGGACACCATAAATGATGCGGGCCAGCAGATCGTCAGCCGCCAACTCGATGTGCAACCGACGCTGACCATCCGCCCCGGCTTTCCCGTGCGCGTGATCGTGACGCGCGACCTCATCCTCGAACCGCAAAGGGGATAGATATGACCAGGCTGAAACTCGGTCCCATCGCGGATGACAAGCCGGTCAAGGTGACCATCGAGCTTCCCGCGAGCCTGCATCGCGACCTCATTGCCTATGCGGAGGTGCTTGGACGGGAGACCGGGCAGCCAGTAAAGGAACCGGCGCAATTGATTGCTCCCATGGTTGAGCGGTTCATGGCGACCGACCGAGGATTTGCAAAGGCCCGGAAAGTCGTTTCAACGAAGGACCCGCAGGCAGCTGGGCGTTCAACGACCCTGCGGTAGCCCGCCGACGCCGGTGCGAGCCGTCCTCCCTCGACAAGGATCTGGCGATGCTGAGCAGGCGGCGGAGCGCCGGGTTATCGTTATTGGGAGACCACACCGCGCAGAACGGCAGCGCCTCGCCGGCAAGCCGTCGATACACCACGCCCGGAAATCGGGTGGCAATCGTGGCTTCGCTCGTCAGCGTCACTCCGCGCCCGAAGGAGACGATCTGCATGAGGTTGTCGCGCCCCACGCGGTAGCGATCGATCATGGGATGGACCCCGAGATCAGACAATCTCTTGGCTAGGAGATCCAGTATCTCCGAACCGGAATCGCACTCGCTGACGATGAAGGCCTGATCGCGCAAATCGTCCCAGCAAATACACTTGCGTTCCGCAAGGGCATGGCCGCTCGGGAGCACAACGAAGACGCCTTCGGTCCAGAGCTGCGCCGTATCGCAATCTGCGGGGGATGGCGCCCCGGCGACGAAGGCCACGTCGAGCTTGAGCAGTCGTACGGCCGCCATGTGATCCGACAGGTCCCCTTCAACAATGTCGAGATGCACGCCGGCGTAACGATCGCTATAGGCACGCAGCATTTGCGCAAGAAAGCCGGACGCCAGCGACGAGAAGATACCGACCCGAACCAACCCTTCGTCACCGCGACCGATCGACCGGACATCGGCGGCGGCATCGGAGACTTCGTCCAGTGCATGCTTGGCATGGCGCACAACTATCTTTCCGGCATGGGTGAGAAGGACGCCACCCGAATGCCGGATAAACAACGCGGCACCAATATCGTCTTCCAGGTCGCGGATCCGCCGGCTGATGGCCGACTGCTCGACACCCAGAGACTCAGCCGCACGCCGAAAACTGCCCCACTGGGCGGCAGCAATAACATAACGCAGATGTCTCAGTTCGATTGCCACCTTTCACCCGCCTTGCAGACTGAGTCTCAAGCCCCGCACCGCTCTTGAGTTGCGACAGACCAGTCTGCGCCGCGCACCGGAAGCGACCGCTCTCGGTGATCACAGTGGCGCAATCAGATGGCCCGGCACGGCTCTCCCACCGACACGACAGTTTGCCTCAACCAGTTCGAGGATCTGTTTGGCGCAGACAGACGGCGCTTCAGATGCGGCGGAGTTCCGCACGCTTAGGTTGCGTCGCAATGGAATACCAAGTCACGACGTGATACGAAGCGTTGCGAATTAGGACGAAATGAGGTCCTTCAAACCATTGATTAAGAACGGCAAATATTTCGTCCTGCCCGAAGCGGACGGCAGGGACTTCAAGGCACTGTTCCAGCGCCTTGCGTCAGCCGGTGCCGGTCGCCCCGTCGACAAGAGAGGGTTCCCAGAAGGGCCCTGGACGCCCGATCTTCTTGCCAAGGCCATCTCACAGATCGACGCGAACCAGTCTGGGATCGAGCTGCGGACCGTTCAGCTCTGGTTCCAGGACAACGATACGGGCATCAGCTCGGACAGCATTCGGTGGTTGGCGAGGATATTCGGGTGTGACGACCCCGAAGCAACAAGCGCATGGCAGGCGGAGCTCAGTGCGTCGCAGTCTCGTCTTGCTGCCAGGAGGCGGCAGGAACGGCAAGCTACGGGGAAGTCCTCTCAAAACCCACCGGACGCCGATCTCTCGACAGCGCGTGATGACACAACAACTCCACCTCTCAAGGCTCCGCAACTGCAGGCTTCCGAGGAAGCCGAAAGGCCATTCAGCCTCCCGCGCAAATCCGAAGCTTTCCTTGCGCGCGCATCTCCCTTGGATCTTCCCGCCTCGGTCTTCGCAGGAGCTGTTGCGCTCGGCTTCTGTTCGTACTTCCTCGGGATTCACAGTGTCACATTTGACCGGGACGATGGTGTCACCAAGCAGGTGGGTTTCCTTTGGGCTCCGAACTGGACGCTCCTCTTCATGGTCTTCATGCCTCTTTTCTTCGCGTTCGCGGGAGACCTGTTGGATTTCTGGAAGACTGAAGGGCGCGCAACGGTCTTGGCCGCCAGTGGCGGCGCGGAGAGCGACGTTGGTTGGGCGCACAGGGTCGAAGGCTCGGCTTATACGTACTGGGCGGTCTTCCTCATCTGCCTTGGCTTCGCTGGCCTCTTCCAGTGGATCAGCGTCCGCTTGATCCCCCTGCTGCAAGGCGGTGGTCAATATGCCATCGATTGGGGTTCCCTAGCGATTGGGCACCCTGAAGCCTTATCTGTGCATCAGGCGGTCGCGTTCACCGGCTTCGCTTATCTCTACATGTGCCTGTGCTTCTACCTCTTCTTCGTCGGTCTCATTCTGCTTTACACGTTGGTGCATGATCTCTGGGAAATCGAGCACCGATCAGCCTACGAAGATCGCAGACCTCAACCGGATATCCTCGAGATCCGCCATAGGATCATGCGAGGCATTTTTCGATGCACGATCTGCGGGGTGCTGATTGCAGCCTGCATGAAGCTACAGAGCCTGTATCTGATAACGAATGCCGAAAGTGTTCTGGATTGGCTCTTCCGCGATACGTTGTCCGTCCTTTCCCGACAGGACGCTGCAGACAAGCGAACGCAGCACAGCACGCCGACGCAATACACCAGCCTCCTGATTGCGTTCTCGGCCAATGTGGTCTTTCTCTATGGCTTCATCCGAATTGGTCTCGGGACCGGGTTCAACGCACCTCTGGGAAAGATGGTGGCCGTCGTGGCCCTGTCAGGCACAGCCTATCTCCTGATCGGAGCGTTCGCGGGCTTCTCGATATTGCTGGGCGTTTCGGTCCTTGTGTCGATCTTCGGCCTGTTCGATCCGGCGTTTGGCACACAGCAGCCGAGCAAGCTGAAAGGCGGCCAGAATGTACTGTAGATGGCTTGATCGGTGGGATGAACGACGGGCAGAGCGCGGCGAAGCGCTAAAGGAGTGGACCGCTTTCGCCCTCGATGCGGCGCTCGCATTTCCGGACTCGCACGGGGTGACCAGTCTCGCTGAATTCTGCACGCTTGCGGACCATGCCACTGCGGACCCGACCTTCTTCGCAGGCCCGAGCCAGCAGGATCCGGTTGTTGACCGAGAAGACGGATGGATCAGGTTCACCTCGAGCCTGCCCACGGGAATTGCGGAGAACGATCTCGTCTGGGCGAAGGTAACTGAGGCGCGATCATCCGACCGTGCCCTCGTGGTCTTTCACCATTGGAATGCAAGCCGACGGTCGCCTAAACTCGCCAACTTCTTCTCGCGGCGCGGCATAACCGTTATCGAGATGGCCCTGCCCTATCACCTCGAACGAAGCCGTCCGTCCTCCAGTCACGCCGACCATATGCTCAGCCCGAACCTCGGCCGTACCATCCAGTCCGTGCGACAGGCCGTGCTGGATGGACGGAAACTCATACACGCCCTGCAGAACCAAGGATATGGAGACATCTCGGTTCTTGGCATGAGCTTGGGCGCCTGGGTCGCCGGACTGATTGCCGCCCATGATCCCGCTGTCAAAAGGGCTGCACTGCTCCTCTCGGCCGGAAGCCTTGCGGATATGGTCTGGACCGGCCGCGCCACACGTCACATACGCGCCAGCCTCGAGGCTGAGGTAGGATTGGCCAACCTTCGGCGCGCCTGGGCACCGCTCAATCTGGAAAACTACGCCGACAAACTGGCGAGAACCGATCTTGATCTTCAGTTTGTCTTCGCCACGAGGGACACGGTGGTGTTACCGGAGCTGGGGCGGCAATTGGTGGCAAAGCTAAGGACCGTCGGCGTAACGCCTGGCATTCTGGAGCTGAATTGCGGCCACTACTCGCTTTCGCTGCCGCCAAACGTCATCTGGGCCGGATTGAGCGTACTGCGGTTGCTTTCCCGCAGTCAGTGATCGGAGCTTTGACCAGGCTCCTGATCTTGGCCAGTGTCTACCTTCAGGCACATCCCAAGACTGTCGGCCAGCAGTCATCGACGCTGCGACTGACATCCGTTTTCAACGTCAACTTCACCTGACCCGAACCCTCACGTTGAGTCCGAAATCTTGGAAGACGGATCGAACGATCGGTCGATCCTAATCGCGGTATTGGCCTTTCGTCGCCAAATCTGAAGCTTTCGCTATCGACACGCGCCGCCCCAACTTTGGAGGCCTGCCTTCAAGGCACCCAACGCTAACTATCAAGCAATGCCGCGATCTCATCACAGGTGCGCGCGACAGCAACTCTCAGCGCGTCGTCAACATGTACATATCCCTGCGTCACGGACTGCGCGGAATGCCCAAGCATGGCAGCAATGACCAACTCGGAAAAGCCGAGCTCGCCAGCGATACTCGCGAAGGTGTGGCGAAGCGTATGGGGGGTGACGTTTTCGATTGCCACCGTCGCACAAAGGCGCTGCAGACAAGCCTTCGCGCCGGTGTAAGAACCCGCACCCATTGTCGCAGGGAACACAAACGGCGATCCTGCCTGGATTGGCTGCGCGGCGGCCAGGCGAGCAGCACTTGGCCCAATGGCCCGCACCTGTGCGTCACCTTTCGTGTCCGGGAAGGCGACATAACCGGCCTCGGCGTGCAACCAGTCGCGGCGCATCTGTTGGGCTTCCGATCTCCTAAAGCCTGTCAGCGCGAGGAACCGCACGACGGCAAGTCCCCTTTGACTCTCACCGTTTCGTTCGGCGAAGCGCATCGCCTGTCCCAGCTTGCCGAGTTCATCCAAACTTAGGCGGCGAACCTTCCGCTTGGCCGCGAGACGGCGGGCACCAAGGCTTGGATGCCGCTCGATCTTGTCATGGCGAACGGCATGGGCAAAGATGCTTTGCAGCGTTGCGACGGCACGGCCGGCCACACCCGGACCGCCTGTCGCCACACCGCCCCGACCGGTGCCGCGCGCCTTCGCAGTTTTGCCAAGCACGATGTCCGACTGCATCCCCTCAACATCCACGATCCGAAGGCTGCTAACGAGGCGGTTTCCCAATAATGGCTTGATGTGGGTCTTGATCCGGCTTTCATCCATTGCAAGGCTGGACGCCTTGATCGCTCTGTTGCGTCGGCCGAGGATCCGACCTGCCTTGGCTTCTTCGAGATACCAATCGCACAGCTCTGAGACGGTGATGTTGTCTTCAGGCACATCTTCCTGCTGCGCAGGGTCAACGCCACCGGCCACCATGCCAAGCTTGATCTTCGCCTGATCGCGGGCTTGTTCGACGGTAATCAGACCATACCGCCCGATCGCCAGCCGTCGGCTCCGCCCTTCCGCCGTGCGATATTGGACAACGAAGGTCTTGAGGCCGGACGGCACGACCCTGACGCCGAAGCCACGAAGCTCGCTGTCCCAAAGGAACTCTTGGCTTTTTGCCGGTCGCTCAAGCGCATCGACCGCTCTCTTGGTCATCTTTGGCATGACGTTAGCCTCCGAGGCTCTGCTTACATTACTGTATCACACCGAAAAATGTAAGCAATCTGTAAGCAACTGGCGGAAAACCGCAGCGTGTGATCGGCGGCTTCGTCGAACCACAAACGATATTAACTGTTTATAGTCAGTATATTATCGAATTATATCGCGCTCTGGCGTAACCTTTTCTAAATCTTGCCAAGGTTAGGGTCGTGAGTTCGAATCTCATCGCCCGCTCCA
>NZ_JBOFBI010000148.1:0-44857 GCF_051645465.1 Tabrizicola sp.
AGGGTGCGGAGCGAGGCGTAGCGTTTCTGCGCCTCGGCCTGCATGGCGATCTTGTCGCGGAAGGCGCGGGCGACGGTTTCCTCGGGGCGGAGGTGGACGATGCCCTGATCGCCGTCGACAAGGATGTGGTCGCCGTTCAGCGCTTCGGCCACGATTCGGCTGGCGTTGACGACCAGCGGAATGGCCAGCGCGCGGGCGACAATGGCGGCGTGGCTGCCGACCGAGCCTTCCTCCAGCACTACGCCCTTGAGCTTGCGGCCATAGTCCAGAAGCTCGCCCGGGCCGATGTTGCGGGCGACGAGGACGGGGTTGTCGGGCATCTCGGCCCCGGTGTCCTTGCCCTGGCCGGTGAGGATGCGGAGGAGGCGGTTCGACAGGTCGTCCAGGTCCTGCAGGCGTTCACGGAGGTACTGGTCGGGGACCTGCTCCATCCGGGCGCGGGCGGCGGATTGTTCTTTCTCTACAGCGGCTTCGGCCGAAAGGCCGCGCATGATGTCTTCTTCCATCCGGCGGAGCCAGCCGCGGGAATGGGCGAACATGCGGTAGGCTTCCAGGACCTGCTTCTGGTCCTTGTCCAGCTGTTCAGCCCCGAGAAGGTCGTCGATCGAGACGCGGAGCTCTCCTACCGCTGCGCGGACACGGTCGATCTCGGTCAGGGGGTCGTCGGCCACCGGGTTGGTGATGACGACGCGGGGTTCATGGAGCCAGACGCGGCCCTCGGCGGCGCCTTCCTGGCCGGAGGTGGCGCGGATCATGACCGGCTGCTTGTGCAAGGCCCGCATGGCGCCGTCGCCGCTGGTGAAGGCGCCAAGCTCGGTCATCTCGGCCAGCACCATGGCGACGACGTCGAGGGCGTAGATCTCGTCTTCCGAGAACTGCCGGGCGATCTTTGACTGGACGACAAGGACGCCGAGTTTCTCGCCAACCCGTTGAATCGGCACGCCGAGGAAGGAGGAGAAGAGCTCTTCCCCGGTCTCCGGCATGTAGCGGAAGCCCTTTTCAGAGGGCGCGTTGGCGGTGTTGACCGGCTGGCCGGTGCGGGCGACCCGACCGACAAGGCCCTCGCCAAGCTTCATCCGGGTCTGGTGGACGGATTCGGGTTTCAGGCCTTCGGTTGCGCAAAGTTCAAGCGTTTCGGGGTCGCGGAAGAGGTAGATCGAGCAGACCTCGGTCCCCATGCTGTCGGCGATCAGGTGGGTGATCCGGTCGAGCCGGTCCTGGCCTTCGCCCGGAACGGCAAGCATGTCGCGCAGACGGCGGAGAAGCTTGCGGCTGTCGCTTTCGGTCCGTTCGGGCATGGGCGTGTCCTGTTGGTCTGCGGTCCTCTATAGGCGATGCGGTTCGTGATGGGGAGAGGGAATGGGGTGGCGAGGGCCGCTGCGTGTTCGGGTCAAGGAGGTGTGAGCGCGAAAATCGAAAAGTGCAAAGCGGGGTGTTGCAACGGTTTCCAAGTGGCTGGAACGGTTGGTTAAATCGGGCGGATTACCGGGTGGTCAACAATCCTGGTTTCGTCTCTTTTTCATCTCGTTTCCATCTCGCCCCGTGTCTGGCCCTTGGCGCATCAACCATGGCCGACGCATCGTTCATCAACAACGTGTTGACCGGAGCGGCGTGTTGATTGCCCACGTCAGGCAAAACTGCTTCCCGTACCGGCCTAGCCGCCCAACTGGTCTTCGAACCGCTGGATGTACGCCTCGCAAATCGTGATGCGTCGCCCGTTGCGCGACCAGCCAGCCCCACTGTCGCAAGGCTCGACGGCGACCGTGATGCTCGAATGCCAGTCGATCCCGGCCAGAAGCTGATAGGCCGGTTCCATGAGCCCACTGTTTTCAACCGCTCTGGCAATTGGCGTGTCGGCGAAATTGGCGTCGACCTCGGTAACGCGCGCGCCAGCGGGCATCCTGTAGGCCTCGATCACACGGCGCCAGCTACGGCCGACCTCGGGGGCGAAGTCCCGGCAGGTCTCGGCCGTTTCGCCGTCAAGCCCGAATGAGCGGGCGAGGTCTTCGTAGCGCTCTGGGTCAAGCCCGTAGAGCAGGCAGACCGACCGCCCGGCGCGCTGATCGTCACCGCGGTATTCGCTGAACATCTCTGCCGGCTCACCATCCGCCATGTTCTGCCTGGCGCGGGCCTCGATGATCGCGCCTGCCCGATCGGGCAGCATCATGTGGATGTAGACGGTGGCAAAGTCGTCGGCGATATCTTCTTCGGGGCCGAGGATGGGCAAGTCAAACTCGCGCAGGAACGCATGGCCGATCTCATGCGCCAGAACATGCAGCAGGGCATCCTGTGTCGCTTGTGAGAGCGATACCTCGGTCTGGGCAAGTGCTACCGTTGGCAAAATGCCTGCGAGAACTGCTGCGGCGATTCGCATTTTCTTTAGCTCCCCGGGGGTTAGGAGAGTCTGCAGACCAATGCCAAGGCCTGTCAACCAGACCTGGTTGGGCGAGTGCTAAGCCTTCTCCAGCTCGAACGTGTCGTGGAGCGCCTGGACTGCGAGTTCCATGTACTTCCGGTCGATCAGGACGGAAATCTTGATCTCGGACGTGGTGATGACCTTGATGTTCACGTTCTCGGCGGCAAGGGCCGCGAACATCTTCGCCGCCACACCGACCTGGCTGCGCATGCCGATGCCCACGACCGAGACTTTGGCGACGTCGGTGTCGGTGACAAGCGAGGTGTAGACGAACTTGCCTGCGGCGCTGGCGTCCTCGATGGCCTTCTTTGCGCGCTCGACCTGGTTGGTCGGCAGGCTGAACGTCATGTCGGTGTGGGCGCGGGTGTCGGCGGGGTCGTCCATTTCACTGATGTTCTGGACGATCATGTCGACGTTCACGCCCGCATCGGCGAGCGAACCGAAAATCGCGGCGGCGATGCCGGGGCGGTCCTCGACCTTGAGGAGGGTCATCTTGGCCTCGTCGCGTGAGTAGGCCACGCCGGAGACAACTTTCGATTCCATGATTTCATCCTCGTCGCAGACCAGGGTTCCAGAGTTTTCGGTGCTTTCCTCGAAGGACGAAAGGACGCGCAGCCGCACCTTGTAGCGCATCGCCAGTTCGACCGAGCGGGTCTGCAGGACTTTCGCCCCGAGCGAGGCCAGTTCCAGCATTTCCTCGAAGGCGATCTTTTCCATCTTGCGCGCCTTGCGGCAGATGCGCGGGTCGGTGGTGTAGACGCCATCGACGTCGGTGTAGATGTCGCAGCGTTCGGCCCCGAAAGCGGCGGCGAAGGCGACAGCGGTGGTGTCGGATCCGCCGCGGCCCAGGGTGGTGATGCGGTGTTCGGGGCTGACGCCCTGGAAGCCCGCGACCACGGCAACCTTGAAGCCTTCGGCGAACTTGGCGTCGAGGTTGGTGCGGGGGATGTCGACGAAGCGGGCCGAGGAATGGGCCGAGGTGGTGTTGATCGGCACCTGCCAGCCCTGCCAGCTGCGGGCCGGGACGCCCAATTCCTGCAGGCGCAGGGCCATGAGGCCTGCGGTCACGTTCTCGCCCGAGGAAACGACGGCGTCATATTCGCGGGCGTCGTAGAGCTTCGAGGTGGTCTCGACCCAGCCCACAAGCTCATTGGTCTTCCCGGACATGGCCGAGACGATGACGATCACGTCATAGCCGCGCTTGACCTCGGCCTCGACCATTTTCGCGGCGTTTTCGATCCGCGCAAGGTCAGCGACGGAGGTGCCGCCGAATTTCATCACGAGAAGCGGCATGGGTCCTCCGCACTTTGTCGCGCGGTTCTTATGCGGGGGCAGGGATGCGTGCAAGAGGGGGGGGTGCCGCCCGCGATCACGCTTCGCTGGACCGTGTTTCTTGAACTATCTCGCAGGTTGATTACCTAAAGTCGCGGAAACACCCCCTAGATATCGGCCATCCGGAGGCTTCGCATGACAGCGACCAGCAATCTTTCCCAATCGGCTAGCCCGAACGGCGACGCGACCTTTGCTCTTGGCGGAGATCTGGCGGTGAACCGCGTCGGACTTGGCGCCATGCGGCTGACGGGGCAGCCGGGAAACTTTGGGCCCTATGCTGCGTGGGACGAGGGCAAGCGGCTCCTCAGCCGGGCGGTCGAGCTCGGCATCAACTTCATCGACACGGCGCGCGCTTACGGGCCGCAGTGGAACGAGAAGCTGATCGCGGAGGCGCTGCACCCCTATCCCGACGATCTGGTCATCGCGACGAAGGGCGGGATCGACAAGCTGTCGCCGACCGATCTGGTGCGCGACGGCAGTGCGGCGGCGCTTGCGAAACAGATCGACGAGGCCCTGATCAACTTGAGGCGGGAGACGATCGATCTTTTCCAGCTGCACTGGGTCGATCCGAACACGCCGATCGAGGTTTCGGTCAGGGCGATGGACGACGCACGCCGCACGGGAAAGCTGCGGCATATCGGTCTATGCAACGTTTCGATTGAAGAACTGAACCGGGCAATGGCGGTTGCGCCGATCGCGTCGGTTCAGAACCGCTACAACATCCTGGAGCGCGAGCATGACGCGATGGTCGATCTGACTGCCGCGGCGGGGATCGCCTTCATTCCCTACGGTCCACTTGGTGCGCATCCGATGCGGGCGGGCGCGCCGTTATCCGAAGGCGTCTCGGCGGGTGTCATGTCACCGGCCCAGACTGCGCTGAGGCAGCTCTTGGACCGTTCGCCGAACATCATCGTCATTCCCGGCACGACGTCGATAAAGCACCTGGAAGAGAATGCGGGGGCGGGTGGCGGCAAAATGTGACGCCCCACCTGGAGAGGCGGGGCGTCCATCGCGTCATCACGACCGAAGGCCTTACGCCCCGATCACGCCGCCGTCTTCGCGGGTTATGACCAGCGTTGCCGAGCGGGGCGGGGTGTTGTTGTAGTCCGGGAAGCCGGACCCGAACTTGCCTGCCGCGAACTCCTCGGCGGTGGAGTGGGCGCCGGGGTGTTGGACGTTCACGAACATCGTGGTGCCGTCGGGGGTGGAGATCACGCCGGTGATTTCCTGGCCCCACGGGCCGGTCAGGAAGCGGCGGATTTCGCCGGTCTTGGGGTCCGCGGCCAGCATCTGGTTCATGCCGAAGGGCTCCAGCGGGCCTTCCTGTTCGGGGCCGATGTCGCCCATGTCGGTCTGGATCCAGAGCCGCGAGTTCTGGTCGCACCAGATGCCGTCGGGGCAGGCGAAGGTGTTGTTGTCGTCGTTCAGCGTCTCGCCCGTGACGATGAGCGAGTTGCGCGGGGTTCCGGCGATGACGAAAAGCTCCCAGTTGAACTTGGCCAGGGTGTGGTCGGCGCCTTCGTAGCGCCAGCGCACGATCTGGCCGTAGTTGTTTTCGGCGCGGGGGTTGACCGCGTCGATCTGGGTCATGTCGCGGCGGTTGTTGTTGGTGAGGGTGAAGTAGACCTCGCCAGTGTTCGGATCGACGGTGCCCCATTCCGGGCGGTCCATCTTGGTGGCGCCGGCCTGATCGGCGGCGAGGCGGGTGTTGACGATGATCTCGGCAAGATCGGCGAAGCCGTTCTCCGGGGTCAGGCCGTTTTCGCCTGGGGCGAGGGCGAGCCATTCGCCGGTGCCATCTTCGTTGAACTTCGCCACGTAAAGCGTTCCGGTGTCGAGAAGATCGCCGTTTGCGGTGGCCCCGTCATAGGGGTTGGCCGAGACGAATTTGTAGATGTACTCGAAGCGTGAATCGTCGCCCGAATAGCAGACCACCGGCTTGCCTGCGACGGCGGGTGCGAAGACCACGCCTTCATGGGCGAACCGGCCGAGGTGGGTGCGTTTCACCGGGACGGAGGCGGGATCGAAGGGGTCGATTTCGACCATGTAGCCGAAGGTGTTCGGCTCGTTGCGGTAGTCCTCGGTCGCGCTCGCCCCGGTCGCGGCGGCGTTGAAGCGGATGTATTCGTCGGCACCGCCTGCGGCTTTTTCCCAGCCGTAGCGGGATTCCTCGTTCGAGACGCCGTAGCGGTCGTGTTCGCGGGGCATTTCGGCGTCGGCGTTGATGAAGTAGCCGGCCCAGTTCTCCTCGGCCGTCATGTAGGTGTTCCAGGGGGTGGCGCCGTAGGCGCAGTTGTTGAGCGTGCCGCGGGTCTTCATGCCATCGGGGCTGAACTTGGTGAAGAGAAGCGGCGAGCCTGCGGCGGGGCCGGAGATAGTCATTTCCGTCAGCGCGGTGATGCGGCGGTTCATCGGGTCGGCGAGGATGGCCCACTGGCCGTCGGCACCGCGCGTGATGCGGGCTACCGAGACGCCGTGGGCGTTCATCTCCTTCAGCACCTCGTCGGCGTCGCGGCTGCCGTCGGCGGCGAAGACCACCATGTCGCCGTCCAGCGCCTGACCGGCCCATTTGACGGCGTGCAGGAGGCGCGGCTCGATATATTCGTGGTTGAAGACCAGAAGGCCGTCGGTCGAAGAGCCGTCGATACCGTAGTAGTGCATCCCGTCATGGTGGCTGCCGACCTGCATGCCCTGCTCGGCGCCGGTGTTGCCGCCGGGTACGAAGGCAGGCATGTCGCCGGTCAGCGGCGTGCCCCAGGGGGCGAGGATCTGGACCTTGTAGCCCTCCGGCACGACGACGGTGTCTTCCTTGGACAGGGGTACGGGCGTGAAGCCCAGAAGGCCCGAGGTCGCCGCGGTCTGGGCAAGGGCCGCGCGGGACGAGAGGCCAGCGCCGAAAAGTCCGGTCGCAATGGCCGCGAGGCCGCCGACGAGGAAGCCCCGGCGCGAGGCGCGGGCTTCGATCACGTCATACATCGTGGGGTTTTTCGAGCGGTTCGATGGAACCTCGTCGCCATGTTCGTGGAATGGGGTCTTCCGGAAATCCGGGTAGTCGTGTTCGTAATCCTTCATGCCTTGCTCCATCGCGTTAAAGTGCTGGGACAAGGGGCAGCCGCTCGGCGTAAAGCGCGGCTGTTTACACCCCTGACGATAGGCGTGGCCGATTCCAGATTCGGGAATGTTGCAGGATGATGAAGCTTTTGTAACGGAAGACCTTTGCGCCGCCGTCACGCCTGCTGGCTATTGCCGAGGTCAGTGGCTGCCGTCTTCTTCGCAAGCCATGTAGTCGTCAAAAACCCATCCGACCGCGTTGTCGCCCGACCACTTCTCGACATAGACCCATTGATCGCCGTTGTGCTGCCTTTGTGCGATGGCGCGGACGGTGGTTCCGTTCTTCAAGGTGGCGCCGATGTCGCCCCCGGGCTGGAACCGCGCGTTGAGCGGGCTGCCGGTGGGGTCGGTGACCTTGCAGGACACGGGCTTGACGTTTTCAGTATAGGGCTCTGCCGGCAGGCCAAGCGTCGTGCCCTTGCAGGTGAGATAGGGTCCGAAGACCCAGGCGCCCTCGAAGTCTGCTTCAAGTTCACCGTCGTAGGGCTGTTCGACCAGCGCCCAAAGCTTGCCGTCGACTTCCCGGTGTTCGATGAAGGTGAGGCGGGTTCCGTTCTTGGCCGATCCGATGACCGGGCCGTTGGGCGAAAGGCGGATGTTCAACGGCGTGCCGGTGGGATCGGCGACGGTACAGATCGGTGCACCGCCGCAGGCGAGGGCGATTGCGGGCAGGGCGAGGATCGTCATCGTTATCGTGACAGCGCGCAGGATCATGGTGCGGGACCTTTCAGCGTCTGCGGCTTTGGGCCGCCAGAGAACATACCCTTAGTTTCGCAGCAAAGGGCTGCGGGCGTCACCTGCAGAATCCCTGACCCCTAAAGCGCCCGCCAGCCGATATCGCGGCGGCAGAAGCCCTCGGGCCAGTCGATGCCGTCGACCATCGCATAGGCCGCGGCGTGGGCTTCGCTTAGCGAGACGCCACGGGCGGTGACGTTCAGGACACGGCCGCCATTGGCTGTGATGGCCCCATCCTTTTCCGCCGTTCCCGCATGAAAGACCATGTGGCGGCTGTCTTCGGGCTGGCTTTCCAGGCCACGGATCACGCTGCCCTTAGCGTAGGCACCGGGATAGCCCTTCGCCGCCAGGACCACTGTCAGGGCATGGTCATCGGCCCAGTTGATCTGCGCCTCGGCCAACCGGCCCTCGGCACAGGCGAGCATCAGGTCCAGCGCCTGTGCGCCAAGGCGCATCATCAGGACCTGGGCTTCGGGGTCGCCGAAGCGGCAGTTGTATTCGACCAGCCGCGCGCGCCCGTTTTCGATCATGAGGCCAGCGTAGAGGACACCCTGGTAGGGCGTGCCGCGCCGGGACATCTCGCGGATCGTGGGCAGGACGATCTCGTCAAGCGCCTGTTTCTGGATGGCATCGGTCAGGACGGGCGCTGGCGAATAGGCGCCCATGCCACCGGTGTTCGGCCCGGTGTCGCCGTCACCCGCCCGCTTGTGGTCTTGCGCCGTGCCGATGGGAAGGGCCGTTTCGCCGTCGGAAAGGACGAAGAAGCTTGCCTCCTCGCCTGCCATGAATTCCTCGACGACCACCTCGGCCCCGGCTGCGCCGAACTCGCCGCCAAACATGTCGTCGATGGCGGCCAGGGCTTCGGCTTCGGTCATCGCGACGATCACGCCTTTCCCGGCGGCAAGGCCGTCAGCCTTCACGACGATCGGGGCGCCTTGTGCGGCGATGTAGGTGCGGGCCGGGGCGGCATCGGTGAAGCGGGCGTAAGCGGCTGTGGGCGCGCCGCAGGCGTCACAGATTTCCTTGGTGAAGGCCTTTGACGCTTCCAGCCGAGCCGCGGCGGCCGAGGGGCCGAAGGTCAGAAGCCCCGCAGCACGGCAGGCATCGGCAACGCCCGCCGCCAGGGGCGCCTCGGGGCCGACGATCACGAAATCGATCGCGTTTTCCTCGCAGAAGGTCACGACGGTGGCACCATCGAGAATGCCGATGTCGGCGCATTCCGCGAGTATCGCGATCCCTGCGTTGCCGGGGGCCACGATCAGCCGGTCGGTCTTGGGGTTCTGCTTCACCGCCCAGGCGAGGGCGTGTTCACGGCCACCGGAGCCGAGGATGAGGATGTTCATGAGATATCCGGGTTGCCGCCTCTTCGGCGAGGTCATAAGGTTTGTCATACGCGAGAACAAGCGCCGGTCCGGGAGAATTCACTATGAGCTGGTGGAAAAAACTTCTCGGAAGGCCAAGCGCGGATGAGAAGAAACCGGCGTCCCCAGAGCCAGACAAGTCCGGTGAACTGATCATCGCAAACGACGATCCCCGCATCGCCGAAGGGCACGCGCGTATGGACGCCTACTGGGCCACGATTGGAAAGAGTGACTCCGACCTGATCGCCTATCTGATCAATCCGCAATTCCATGGGGCTCCCGCGTGGCCGAACATGCGGCAGGCATTTCGGATCGTTCGGCGTGCGGACAGCCTGATCATTGCTTCGGACGGTCTGTCCGACCCGTTCGTCGGAACTGACGTGACGGATGCGAGCGGCTTCGGGATGGAGGTTTTCATCGAACTGCCGGGGCAACAGGACATGAGCTTCGATGCAATTCGCGACAGCGCGGCGTTCAGTTTGATCGAGTCGGTGGCACGGAACATGGCGAACATGGGAGGGCTGGGTGATCGGCTTGACCGCTATGGCGTTCTTTCGATGGATATCCCGTCCAACTCGGGCTTCGGTGACGGCTGGACGAACGACGAAGGGTTCACCGGCATCCTGATCGGTGTTCCTGCTCCAGATCGCGAGATGCAGGTGGCACTGCCGTTCGGGCCGGTACGGATCGTGCCCGTCACGATCATCAGTCAGAGCGAACTTGCCTATCTTGTTGCAGGGGGTGCCGAGGCGAGGACGGAGCTGGCACGTCGTCTCGCTGCGGCTGGGACCGGCCATCTGTCCGACCCGGCACGTGCTACCGTGGTATGACGGTGCGCATTGCATGGACCTGATCGACGACAGCCCCGCCCCCCAGGGGAACCAGCCTGAATACACCGTCTCCGAGCTTTCGGGGGCGGTGAAGCGGGTGATCGAGGGGGAGTTCGGGCTGATCCGGGTCCGGGGCGAGGTCGGGCGGGTGTCGCGGCCTTCGTCGGGGCACCTGTACTTCGATCTGAAGGATGACCGTTCGGTCATCGCGGCGGTGAGCTGGAAAGGCCAGGTCGCGCGGATGCAGGTGCGGCCGGAGGAGGGGATGGAGGTCGTTGCTACGGGGCGGATGACCACTTTCCCCGGCCAGTCGAAGTATCAGTTGATCGTCGATGATGTGGCCCCGGCGGGGGCCGGGGCGCTTATGGCGATGCTGGAGAAGCGGCGGGCGGCGCTGGCGGCGGAGGGGTTGTTTGACGCCGCGCGGAAGAAGGCGATCCCGTATCTGCCGTCGGTCATCGGGGTGGTGACGTCGCCTTCGGGGGCGGTGATCCGGGATATCCTGCATCGCCTCCGCGACCGGTTTCCCCGGCATGTGCTGGTCTGGCCGGTGGCGGTGCAGGGGCAGGACTGCGCGGCCCAGGTTGCGGCGGCGATCAGGGGGTTCAACGCGATTGCTCCCGGCGGGCCGATCCCGCGGCCGGATGTGCTGATCGTGGCGCGGGGGGGCGGAAGCCTGGAGGACCTCTGGGGGTTCAACGAGGAAGTGGTGGTCCGGGCGGCGGCGGGGTCTGATATTCCGCTGATCTCGGCCGTGGGGCATGAGACGGACACCACGCTCATCGACCATGCCGCGGACCTGCGGGCGCCGACCCCTACGGCGGCGGCAGAGCTTGCGGTGCCGGTGCGGCTGGAGCTGGTGGCGACGCTGGAGGCCCTGGGTGCACGGCTGACGCGGGGGGTGGTGCAGGGGGTTGGTCTCAGGGGGCAGCGGCTGCGGGATCTGGGCCGGGCGCTGCCGCGGCTGGAGGCTTTGCTCGCCACGCCCCGGCAGCGGCTGGATGGGGCGGTGACGCGGCTTTCGTCGGGGCTTGGCCTCGCGGTCGCGCGGAAGCGGGGGGCGTTCGACCGGGTGGCGGGGCGGATGGGGCCAATGGTGCTTCGGGCTGGGCTGATGCGGCAGCGGGACATCCTGTCGGCGCGGGAGGAGCGGCTGGCGCGGGCGGTGCATCTTCGGCTCGACCGGCTGGGGGAGCGGCAGCGGGTTCTGGCGGCGCGGCTGGCCCCGGCCCTGGCGCGGATGCTGGGGGACGCGGCGCGGCGGGCGGGGGAGGGGCGGGTGCGGCTGCAGGGGCTTGTGGATCGGCTGGAGGCGGCGCCGGGGGTTCGGTTCGGCAGGTTGAAGGACCGGCTGGAGGCGCTGGACCGGACCAGGGCGACGCTGGGCTATGCGGCGACCTTGGCACGCGGCTATGCGGTCGTCAGGGGGGATGGGGCGGTGGTGACCTCGAAGGCGGGGGCCGAAAGGGCATCCGCCCTGGAAATCGAGTTCCGGGATGGGAAGCTGGCTCTGGGGCCTCGGGCCGCAAAGAAGGCCAAGGGGGAGGGGGAGAGCGGGCAGGGGAGTTTGTTCTGAGGGGCGTAACGCTGAGTTACGCCAATTTCAGATGTTATATTTCAATAGTTTGCGCGGGGGTCGTTAGGAACGCGTTAACCTCTGGACGCCATCGTCGGGCCATGTCCCGCTACCTCCGCCCTCGCATTCCCGGCGCTTCGGTGTTCTTCACGGTGGGTTTGGCCGACCGCCGGATGCGGACTTTGGTCGAGCAGGTGGACGCCTTGCGCGAAGCGGTGCGGGTGACGAAGGCCGAGCGTCCGTTCCGGATCGACGCCTGGGTGGTGTTGCCGGAGCACATGCATGCGGTCTGGACGTTGCCAGAGGGGGATGCGGATTATTCGGTGCGGTGGCGGCTGATCAAGTCGCGGTTCTCACGCGGGTTGCCCTTGGGGCCGCTAAGGCCAAGCCACGCGGCCCGGCAGGAGCGAGGGGTGTGGCAACGCCGGTTCTGGGAGCGCCAGATCCGGAACGAAGCCGATTTCGCGGCGCATCTGCATTATTGCTGGTGGAACCCGGTGAAGCATGGTCACGTTGAGTGGCCGGAGGATTGGCCGCATTCGTCCGTTCATCGGGATATCCGATTGGGTCGTTACGGTTGGTGATTTCGCACGGGCTATTTGAAACGGATGCGACCCGTAGGGTGCGTGATTTCACGCACCGCGGTTTGCGGATTATTTTCCAATTTCAATAGCATGCGATGCGATTTCGGGCACCTGGAGCGGTGCGCAGGACTTTAGGTGTTGTGCAGGGGTTTGACGTTGTTGGTGCGTGAAATCACGCACCCTACGGTTCGGTACATTTTCGCGCAGCGTGGCGCGCGGCTGTCGATCACACCCAGAAACACCCATCGCTGGTGACCCCCTCCTCGGCCGGGCAAAGCATGATCGGCTCGCTTCGTCCGGATCGGTCAGGAGCCGAGGAAGTCTTCGCAGGTCACGACGTCCCTGGAAGGATAGAGCATGATCGGGTCGCTGCCCCAGACGCCGCCCCTGAACCCGATGATCCAATCGCCGCGATCATAGAAGGTGCTGCAGAAGGGGCCGGCGTCGCCTTCATAGGTGTAGCAGATCATCCCGTCCGTCTCGGTCCAGGTGCCTTTCAGGCAGCGTTCGCTGTCGCGCCAGAGCGTCTTGCGGCCGGGAAGAAAGGTCTCGACGCCGAAGAGGCCGTCAAGGTCAAAGGTATCCATCGTCTTGCCTTCGACGAGGGCCCCGAATTCTGCGCCGGATAAAGGCCTTTCCTGCGCCATGGCGGGCAGGGCGAAAAGGGAAAGGACGGAGAGAAGCCACCAGCGCATCACGCCCCGAAATACCCCTCGCAGGTCACCACCTCCTCGGCGGGGTAGAGCATGATCGGCTCGCTCGTCCGGTCGCCGTTGAGCCAGGCGGTCAGCCAGCCGCCGCGGTCGTGGTAGGTCCAGCAGTAGGGGTAGGGCTCGCCGATGTAGTCGAAGCAGATGAGGTCGTCTTGCGGGCGCCAGGTGCCTTCGAGGCAGCGCTCGGCATCGCGCCAGATGGCCTTGCGGCCGGGGAGGAAGGTTTCGACGCCGTAGCGGCCGGTCTGGTTGTGGGTGTCGAAGGTCTTTCCTTCCACGAAAGCCTCGAAATCTTCGGCTGAGAGCGGCGGGTCCGAGGCTGGCGGGTCCTGGGCGAGGGCCGCGAGGGGCAGGGCGGTGAGCGTGAGGGCGAGGAGGGCGCGCATCAGACGCCGACCTCGGGGCCGATGACATTCGGCCAGTACTTCGGGGCTGGGTGGGGTGTGTTGCGATAGATCATGCCCCCAAATAACCCTCACAGGTCACCAGGTCATCAATCGGGTAAAGCTCGATTGGCTCGGTCGTGCGGTCACCATTGTACCAGCCTTTCAACCAGCTGCCATGGTCGTGATAAGTCCAGCAGTAGGAGACCGGATCGCCCTGGTAGTCGAAGCAGATGAGCTGGCCTTCGGGGCGCCACGTGCCTTCGACGCATTGATTGGCGTTCCGTAGAATGGTCCGGCGGCCGGGGAGGAAGGTCTCGACCTCATAGCTTTCACCCATCGTGTGGGTGTCGAAGGTCTTTCCTTCGACGATAGCTTCGAATTCTTCTGCTGTGAGCGGCGGATAGGTTGCAGCGGGGGGCGAGTTTTCGGCCATGGCCGCAAAGGGCAGGGCAACGAGCGCGAGGGTGAGGAGCGCGCGCATCAGACGCCGACCTCGGGGCCGAAGCAGGCCATGGGTTCGGTCGTCTCTTCGACCACTACGGGCTCGGCGTCCGGCGGGTTGGTGGTGTAGCGGGCGAGCATGCCGCTGCCGTTCATCGTGATCACCCAGCAGTCGGGCAGGGGGTCGTCCTCGTACTGGAAGCAGATCGCGGGGCCGTCGGCGTACCAGTGCCCGGCCTTGCAGTCATCGCCAAGCACGGTCCAGCGGACGCGGCGGTCGGGGAGGTATTGTTCGACCCCGTAGACCGTGCCGAATTCGGCCCAGGTCATGGTCCGGCCCTGGGTGAGGGCGTCGAATTCCTCGGCCGTCAGGGGGGGGTCGGCGAAGGCGGGGGCAGCGAGCAGGCTGAGGGCCAGGGCCAGGCGCATTCGGCAGGGAGATCGGACCGGACGGGGTTGCGGCCCCAAAGACGTTCTGCGCGCAGTTATGCCGTCACCTCCTCGAGCACTTCGTGCACTCGTCGGAGGGGCCGTAGCGAGGAGTGCACGAAGTGCTCGAGGAGCGGTTCCGGTAGATACGGTCATGCCTCAGACCCCCACATCGGGGCCGGGGCACTGGAGCGGGCCGTCGGCGACAGTCACCAGCTGGGGCGGGTCGTCCGGCGTGGCGGAGAGGTACTGGGCCATGACCTGCCCGCCCTCCCGCCAGAAGCGCCAGCAGTGGACGCCTTCGCGGGCAGGATAGACGAAGCAGACCGCGTCGCCCTCGGCGTACCAGGAGCCTTCGACGCAGGGGCCGCCGACATCGGCATCAAGCACCTTGCGGCCGGGGAGGTAGGTTTCGCTGCCCCAGACCTCGCCGTTCACGGAATAGTCGAGCGTCTTGCCGACGGACCAGGCGTCGAACTCGTCGGGGGTCATGAAGTCCTGCGCGAAGGACGGCGAGCCGATCAGGCAGAGAAGGAGCGCGAGGCGCATCCTAGACCCCCACATCGGGGCCGGGGCAGGGGAGGGGGTCGTCATTGGCTTCGACCTCATAAAGCTCGCCCCCCGGCAGGCCGTTCACCGACAGGGCGACCAAAGCGCCGTCGCGCAGCCAGAAGGTCCAGCAGGCAGGGTTGGGATCGTATTCGTAGACGAAGCAGATGTCTTCGCCCGAGGGATACCAGGTGCCGTACTGGCAATGGTCGGGGGCGATGCTCCAGCGGACCTTGCGGTCTTCGAGGTATTCCTCGGTCCCGAAGAACCCGCCGGCCTGATGGTAGGTTATGGTCTTGCCGGTGACATGGGCCTCGAATTCCTCCGCCGTGATCGGGGTTTCGGCGAAGCCGACCGCGGGGACGGTGGTGGCGAGGCAGGCGGCAAGAATGACGTGTCTCATCTTCTCATACTCCAACGTCCGGCCCCTGGCATTGCAGCGGTACCGTCGCTTCGGTGATGCTCATCGGCGTGGCGTCCGGCGAGTCGCCTGCTGGAAGCGTCGCCAGCTGATCGCCGTCCCGCCAGACCGTCCAGCAATGCTGCCCAGGGTAGCTGTCATAGACGAAACAGATGTAACCGTTGTCCTCGTACCAGCTGCCGAACTCGCAGAGATCGCCGGTGAAGGCCCAGCGGACGCGCCGTCCCGGCAGATATTCCTCGGTGCCGAACACGACGCCGTTGTCCGCAAAATCCATGGTCTTGCCGGTGACGAAGGCGTCGAATTCCTCGGCGGTCATCGGGGTTTCGGCCAGGGCCGGGCAGGCCTGGAGTGCGAGGAGGAAGAGCGGAAGGACGGTGCTGCGCATCGGTCTAGACCCCCACATCCGGGCCTTCGCAGGCCAAGGGTTCATCGGTTTCCACCACCTGACGTGGAGGGATGTCCGGCGTGTCGGTGATGTAGCTTGCGGCCAGGTCCTGGCCCCTTTGCCAGATCGTCCAGCATTTCGGTTCGGGGTCGCCGTTGTAGAGAAAACAGATGTAGTCGCCGTCGCCGTACCAGCTGCCCGATCTGCATTCGTCGTCGGTGAAGGCCCAGCGGACCTTGCGGTCGGGCAGGTAGACCTCGCGGCCGAAGGGGGTGCCATAGGCGATGTAGTCCATCGTCTTGCCGGTGACGAAGGCTTCGAATTCCTCGGCGTTCATGGGGGTTTCGGCGGCACCGGGTGCGGCGATCAGGCAGGCGAGGAGGCCGATGAGATAGTGCCGCACGGCCTATACCCCCACGTCAGAGCCGGGGCAGGCCAGGGGCTGATCGCTGCGGGAAACCTCGAAGATCTGCAGATCTTCAGGATTGCCGGAGCTGCGAACCGTGGCCTGGCCGTAGATCCGGTCGCCGTCTTTGTAGAAATGCCAGCAGGCGGAGAGCCGGCCGTCCTCGAAGGCGAAGCAGAGCTCGTCACCCTGTTCAAACCAGTAGCCGTTGAAACATGCGTCCCCGGCAAAGGCCCAGCGGAGCGTGCGGCCCGGTCCGTAGTCGGCGGTGCCTGTGTCGCCGCTGTTGTAGCTGTAGACGACCGTGCCGGTGCCGACATGGGCCTCGAACTCGGCCCCGGTCATCGGGGTTTCCGCTTTGGCCGTCAGGGGGATGACAGCAAGGCAGAGGGCGGCAAGCCGCATCGTGTCAGACGCCCACATCAGGGCCCGCACAGGGCAGGGGGCCGCCTTCGCGCGAGCTTTCGAGGATTTCCCAGCCGCCGCCGTCGCCCATGTAGCGGCCGCGGATCTTGCCGTTTTCGAGGAAGTAGAGCCAGCAGTCGGGGGCCCCCCCGTCTTCGTATTCGAAGCAGATTTCGTCGTCCTTCTGGTACCAGACGCCGTAGATGCAGAGATCGCCCTCGAACGCCCAGCGGACGCGGCGGCCTTCGAGGTATTCCTCGGTGCCGGAGAGGCCGTCGGGATAGCTGTAGGTGATGGTGTCGCCGACGGTGGCCGCATCGAATTCCTCGGCATTCAGGGGCGTTTCGGCGAGGGCGGGCAGGGCCGAGGCGAGAACGGCCGACAAAGCAAGATTTACGAGGCGCATTCCGTCAGGGCTCCTTTTACGGCTCGGCGCAGGGTAGTGGGGTCGAGGTCCGCTGGGTTTCGACAATGTTATAGGCTTCCGGGCCCATATCCTCGCCGTGGAGGAGGTTGTTCCGAAGAAAGAACTTCCAGCATGCCGGGCCAGTGTCCACAGGGCCTTGATTCACGAAAGGGTCAAGGTGTGAGTTGTCATAGAGGAAACAGATATTGTCTTTTTCCTGATACCAGGTCCCGTAGACGCAGCGATCGCCCTCGAAGGCCCAGCGAACCTTTCGATCCTCCAGATATTCCTCGGTACCGAAGAGGCCGTCGCCGTAGTCGTAAGTGATGGTGTTGCCGGTAACATAGGCGTCAAACTCTGTGCTGTTGAGCGGGGTTTCAGCAAGGGAGGGTCCGGCGACGGCGGTGATGGAGAGGGCAAGACAGAGGTGACGCATCACTGGCTCCGCAACGAGGTCTGGCCAAAGACTGCCAGACTGCGGCGCGGATGGCCAGTCAAGCCGCTGTGTCCTGAGGTCGGGTTTCCCGCCACGCGGCAAGATGCGGGCGGATGGCCTTGCGCCATACCCTGGGGGCGAGGGCCATGGCGCAGGCAAGGGGCATTGGCCACGGCAGGCGCGGGGCCTGGTCGGGGCCGGGAAGGTGAAGCGCGGGGAAGGGGCGGGAGGGGTGGACGTGGTGGTCGGAATGGCGGGGGGCGTTCAGCATCATGGCCGAGGTGAACCAGTGCGCGGTGTTCCAGCTGTGGGCGGGGCCTACGGGTTCAAGCTTGCCGTCGGGTCTGCGGGTGCGCAGGAGGCCGTAGTGCTGGACGTAGTCGGACAGGAGGATCTGGCTTTGGGCGTGAAGCGCCAGGGCGAGCCAGACGAGAAGGCCTGTGGGACCTGCGATCGCGGCGCCAAGGGCGAGGGCGGCAAGGCTGCCCGCCATGTAAGCGATGTAGGGATGGAGGCCGAACTGGCTCGCCCGCTGGCGCAGTGTGGTTTCGGCCTGAAGCCCCTGCAGGAAGCTGCCCTTCCAGGCTCGGGGGGCGAAGCGGTAGAAGCTTTCGCCGAGGCGGGCGGTGTTCGGGTCCTCGGCGCTGGCGACATATCGGTGGTGGACGAGGCGGTGGGCGCTGGCGTGCTGGCCGAAGAGGATCGCGATGTAGAAGGCGGCGCCGAGGCGGAAATGCTCACGCCTTGGGCGGTGGATCAGTTCGTGGGCCGCGGGGTGGCCGACCTGGCCGAGCCAGAAGCCGGTGCCGAAGAAAAGGAGTGTCCGTTCGCCAAGGGAAAGGCCGCTTTCGCCCGCGATGCCCCAGACCGCGAGGGGGAGGGCGGTGAGAGCGCCGAGGCCGAGGGTGATGAGGAGGAGGTCGGCTGCGGGAAACTCACTGTCTTCGGTGTGGCCGGAGGTCAGGGGGATAAGCTGGTCGAGAAGGATGGTGAGGATCGCCATGTAAAGAAAGCCGGCCCAGAGCCATAGCCCGCCGAAAGCCACTCCCAGCCCGAGGAGAGGCAGGGGCAGAAGCGATGCCGTGGCGAAGGCGGCGAGGGGGAGGGGTCGGGCAGGTTCGGTTGGCAAGGGCACCGGGTCCGGGACAGGGCTGCGGCTGATCCGCAGGAGGGATTCCATGCCGGAGAGCTTGGGCGAATTCATGGCACTTGCAACAGCCATGATGTCGCTGGCGGCGGATTGCATGATCTGTCCCACGGTGGGACAATCGATGCGGTCTTGAGATTTCAATGGGTTGGGTGTGGGCGTTAACCACTTCGTTACGCACTCGGCCGGGCGCATGCGCTGGCGCGGTTGCCTTGCGGGGAGGGGTCAGGCGGCGGGTCGGGCCCCACGGCCTTCGGTGGCGGGGCAGTTATGGTGACGGCCTTGAGCCCAAAAGCGCTCTGCGGTTGCATCGCTGCAAAGGTCTGCTTAGCTAAGCTGGTGAAGAACCCAAAACACATCAAGACCACGCGGCTTGGCCTGCGGCCGCTGTCGGCGCTGGACTTGCGGTTCTTCCTTTCGCTGATCGGGAACGATGAAACGCGCCGTTATCTGGGTGGGCCCGTGCGTGGATGGCAAGCGATCCGGCGATTTCGGACGTATCTGCTTGCGCCCTCCGAAGCGCTGGTCTGGGTTGTCTTTGTCGGTCGCTCGCGAAACGCTATCGGTATCGTCGAAGTCGGTCCGCACAAGGACGGCGAAGACCATGAGTTATCTTATCAGTTCCTGCCAGAGCAATGGGGCAACGGGTATGCGGGAGAAGCGGTGGCAGCCGTCATCGAGATCGCACTTGGCGCGTTGCGGCTGAACCGGATAATCGCGGAGACGCAGAGTGCCAATTCTGCATCGCGCCGGCTGCTCGAGCGCTCCGGGATGGTCGAGTTGAGGCGCGTTCAACGGTTTGGCGAAGAACAAGTTATCTATACCACCTGAATCATCGCGCGACTGCGAAACACCCGCCGAGCGTTTCCAAGCATGTGTTGCGGCGACCGGTTGAATCCTCCCCCTCGTTGCGGACGCCAAGCTCGCCCGTCCCGGGCTTGACCGGGGGTCTCTGGCAATACCCGGCACGTAGGAGGCCCCGGATCAGGTCCGGGGCGGGGTATGGCGACGGCCCAAGGCTAAGGACCGATATCCGGTCGACCTGAGTAGCCCCGCTGCGTGGAATGTCATAGACTCGCAGTGGTCGCTCGCTTGGGGACCAGACCGCCGGGAGGTAACGTGATGATGGATTGGGCCAGCTGGCACGACAAATACGATGACCTCGCCTCGCCACTGGCGCATCGGCTGCGAACCGTCCAGACGCAAGTCCGTACAATCCTGGACGAAAGTCCCCCAGGGCCTCTCCGGGTTATCAGCATTTGTGCGGGCCAGGGCCGGGACTTGCTCGATGTGCTTGTCGACCACCCGCGCCGAAACGATGTTCAAGCCCGGCTTGTCGAGCTGGACATCCGCAACACAGCGCTTGCAGAGGAACGAGCCCGTGCCGCGGGGTTGAGCGGGGTTGAAGTGGTCACTGCCGACGCGTCGTTTTCCGACCATTACCGCGGCATGGCACCGGCGGACCTCGTGCTGATCTGCGGGCTCTTTGGCAACATCGTTGACGATGACATCGAGAAAACCATCGATTGCTGCCGTCAACTATGCCGCACCGGTGGCGCCGTTATCTGGACTCGCAATCGGCGGACGCCGGACCGGGTGCCGCTGATCTGCAAGTGGTTCGGGGATCGTGGTTTCGACCGGCAGTGGCTTTCGGAACCGGAAGCAGCATTCGCTGTCGGTGTGCATCGCTTTGCGGGCAACCCGCCGCCGTTGGAGCTGGGCACGCGCATGTTCAAGTTTGTCGGATACGAGGTCCTCAATCGCCAGGCGGCGCCTCCGCCCGTGGCTCTTGGAAACTGAGGTGGGTGGGCGCGACGTTCCGCAAAGCGGATATCAGACCGGCCCGATGCCCGGCCTTCCCATGGGGGGGCAAAGCGACTAGGTGAAGGGAAACGCTTCCAAAGGGGGCCCGCGCCATGTCGTTCTTCAAGAAGCTCAAGGACCGGCTCTTCCGTTCGTCCGACAAGATCGGCGAGGGGCTGGACGCGCTGGTGGCCGAGGGGGCGGAAGCCCAGGATGGGGCCAGCGGTGGTCCGCGCGAGCCAGTGCGCGAGGTGCCGGAGCCTGTGCCGGAGGTGCCGGAGCCGGATGTGCCGGAAATCCCACAGCCGATGTTGCCGGAAATCCCGGAACCGGCTGTGCCGGAACTGCCGGGGATCGAACCGGAGCCGGAATGGCCAGAGCCTGAGGAGCCGGACTGGCCGGAGCCGGAGGAGCGAAATGGCTCGGTCGCGCCGGAAGTCGTGGCCCGGACAGCCGAGCCGGTGCCCGTGCCCGAGGTGCTGCCTGCGGCGAGGGTGGTTGAGCCGGTGGTCGAGGCGGCGGCGGCGAAACCGGGCCTTCTGGGGCGGCTTTTCGGGCGGGGGACGGTCGAGGAACCGCGCCGGGTTCTGGATGACGCGATGCTGGAGAGCCTGGAGGAGTTGCTGATCCAGGCCGACATGGGCGTGGATACCGCAGTCCGGGTGACGGCGAACATTGCCGAGGGGCGGTTCGGGCGGAAGGTCTCCACGCGGGAGCTGAAATCGGCCCTGGCGGGCGAGGTGGCGCGGATCATGGAGCCGGTGGCGCGGCCGATGCCTTTGTACCCGCAGAAGCCGCAGGTCGTGCTGGTCGTGGGGGTGAACGGGTCGGGGAAGACGACGACGATCGGGAAGCTCGCGTCCCAGTTCAAGGCGGCGGGGAAGTCGGTGGTGATCGCGGCGGGGGATACGTTCCGGGCGGCGGCGGTGGAGCAGTTGCAGATCTGGGGGAGTCGGGCGGGGGTGCCGGTGCTGACGGCTCCGGAAGGGTCGGACCCGGCGTCGCTGGCGTTTGACGCGCTGACGAAGGCGCGGGCGGACGGGGCGGACCTGCTGATGATCGACACGGCGGGGCGGCTCCAGAACCGGGCCGACCTTATGGAGGAGCTGGCCAAGATCGTCCGGGTGATCCGCAAGGTCGACCCGACGGCGCCGCACAATACCTTACTTGTGCTGGATGCGACGACGGGCCAGAACGCGCTGACGCAGGTCGATATCTTCCGCAAGATCGCCGATGTCTCGGGGTTGGTCATGACGAAATTGGACGGAACCGCGAAGGGTGGGGTGCTGGTGGCCCTGGCCGACAAGTTCGGGCTGCCGATCCATGCGATTGGGGTGGGCGAGCAGATCGACGATCTGGCGCCGTTTGATCCGGAGGAATTTGCGAAGGCGCTGGTGGGGGCGGGGGAGTGATGCGGACTTTGGCCTTGGCGTTTGTGCTGCTCTCCGGGCCTGCCGCAGCGGACGACTGCGCGGCGTTCTGGGGGGCGATCAGCGATCTGCGCGAAGAGGCCCCGCAGTTCAATGGACGACTGGCGGCCAGTGATGGCGACTGGTGCCTCGTCGAAGACTTTGTCTTTGAAACGCCTGGCGACTATGTGCCTGACTGGTACGTGGACCGGGTGCGCCTGAAGGGCAGTGCGTTGCCGTGGCTGACAGGGCTAATTAATGGCGGCGCCTTGACCGGGCTGGTGCCAGAGCGGCTGGAGATCGAGGTTGAAGGGCTGCGGCTGGTCCCGAAAACCGGAAACGCCCAGATGGACTGGCTTTTCGAGGCGCAGTCGAGGCCGAACAGGATTGATGCGGATGTGGCGCTGGCCTGGGATGCGGCGGGCAAGGTGCTGAGGGTCGAAGCGCTGAAGATCGACTTTCCGGGGGAGAACCTGGTCGAGTTTTCGGGCGAGGCCAAAGGGGTGGACTTATCCTCTGATGGAGCGATGCAGATGTCGGTCACGAGCTTTGCGGTGACCGAGGCCGATCTGCGCATCCGGACGCATGGGCTTTTCGAGTGGTATGTGCTGATGCCGCTGGGCCCGAGTTTTCTGCCCTACGAGGGCGACATCGACGCTGCGGCGCAAGGGATAAAGGCCGAGATGACGGCAGCGGTGGTGGATCTGCCGGGGGCGACTTTCTCGCCCGAGAGCAAGAGCGCCCTCACGACGCTGATTGCGGAAATGCCGAATCCCTCGGGTGTTCTGACGCTGTCGCTGCGGTCGGCGGCGGGCGTTGGGCCTGCGCGGGTGACGGGCTATGCGGTTTCGGGCATGCCTGCTACGGTGCAGGAAACCGCCCCGTTCTTCGACGGGGTCAAGATCGATGTCGGATGGACCCATGAGGACGCGCCTTAGCCTTGCCGTACTGACCCTGTCGCTGGGCCTTTGCCTGCCCGTCTCGGCCGAGACCGTTGCCTCTGACTGCGCCGATCTGCTGGCGAGGCTCAAGTCCGTCGCCGGCTACAGCCTGACCGCGCCCACGCCGACCAGCGAAGACGGGTGGTGTGTGCTGAACGGGGCCACGCTACGCTCGGCGGCTGCGGGATGGCCCAACATCTCGGCCAAGCGGCTGAGTTTGCGCGGGACTGAGGTCGACGGCGAGCTGCAGAGCCTTTCGGTGGACATCGGCGGCCTCAGGGTTTCGCCGAAGATCGGCGATACGTCGATGGATGACCGGCTGCGCGCGATGTTCCGGCTGCAGACGGCGGATGTGACGGTTTCCCTCGAGCGGAGCGCGGAGTTCGAGGGCCTGGGGCTGCGCGGTGGCAAGGTCGTCCTGTCCGGCGGGTCGGAGCTGGAGTTCGTGGCCGATCTTGCGGGGGCCGAGTTTTCGGCGGGGTCTCTGCTTTCAGCGGCGGTGACGATGCTGGAGCTGACCTGGAAGAATGACGGCAGGCTGCTGCGGCCGGTGATGGAGCTGGTGGGCGAGCGGTTGGTCGAGGGGGCGAGCGGCAGCACTGCCGTCGACGCCGCGCGGCGGGCTTTCCGGGACCTGGTCGCGAATCTGCCGCCGGGAAGCCTGGTCGGCGAGACGCCGGATGAGCTGAAGGAGCTGGTGGAGGCGCTGCCGCAGGGGCGGGGAGTTCTTCAGCTGACGTTCCGGTCGGAAGGCGGGATTGGTCCGGCGCGGCTGGGGGTGGCTGCGCTGTCGGACAAGCCGCTGGGGCCGGAGGCGCTTGGTCGGATCTTCGTGGACAGCAACCTGAGCATCGACTGGCAGCCCGGCCTGATGAATTGAGCGAATACCTGCGGTCGATCGAAGGCACGCCTGCCGGGCACGATCTTGCATTGGTGCTGGCTCTGGTGGCCGCGGTGCTGCATGCGCTTTTCGGTGCGCTGCAGAAGGGGCGGCATGACCCCTGGCTTTCGCGCGCGGCTATCGATGCAAGCTACGGCCTGATCGCGGTGCCCTTCGCGCTTTTCCTCGTGCCTTGGCCCGAGCCGCATATGTGGGTGATCTTTGCGGGCGCGATCGTCATCCACTCGCTTTACAAGGTGCTGCAGGCGATGACCTACAGCCGCGGGGCCTTTACCGTGGTCTATCCGGTGGTGCGCGGAACGGGGCCGTTCTTCACGGTGATCGGCGCGGGGATCGTCTTTGGCGAGACCTTTGCGCCGGGGCAGTGGGCGGGGCTGATGCTCCTCGTCTGCGGTATCCTGGGGCTGGCTGCCTGGAACCTTGCGCATGTGACGGTGGACCGCGCGACGATGGTGCCCGCGCTTGGCCTGGCGGTGCTGACGGGTGCGATGGTTGCGACCTACACGACCTATGACGCCTATGGCATCCGGGCGACGGCGGACCCGTTCACGTTCCTGGCCTGGTTCTTCATGCTGGACGGGATCTTCATCCCGCTTCTGACCCACCGGCGCTGGCGGCAGCTTCCCGCTGTCGAGATCGTGCCGCTTCTCAAGCGGGGTGTACTGGGCGCTTTCGTTGCCTATTTCTCGTTCGGCGCGATCATGCTGGCGACCCGGCTGGACAAGGTCGGCGAGGCGGCAGTGCTGCGCGAGACCTCGACGGTGTTTGCCGCCTTGATCGGCTGGCTGGTTCTGGGCGAGAAGGTGGGGCCCGCGCGGGCGGGGCTGATGGCGCTGATCGCGGTCGGTGCGGTGATCATGGAATGGGCGGGATAGGCGATGGCCGAGACAAAGATCAATCCGGTACTCAAGCAGGTTCTGGAGCTGGGGCCGACGCTGGTCTTCTTCCTGGTCTACATGTGGATCAAGGATGAGTCGTACACGTTTCGGGGGACCGAATATTCGGGCTTCATTGTGGCAGCCCTGGTCCTGGTGCCGCTGCTTCTTGCCTCGATTGCCATTCTTTGGTGGCTGACGGGGACGCTTAGCCGGATGCAGATATTCGTGGCGGTGATGGTGGTCTTCTTCGGGGGGCTCACGGCGTGGTTCAACGACGAGCGCTTTTTCAAGATGAAGACGACGATCGTCTACGGCAGCTTTGCGGTGATCCTGGGGGCCGGGCTTCTGCGGGGACGGAGCCTGTTGCAATGGGTCATGGCCGAGGCCCTGCCCATGAAACCAGAGGGTTGGATGATCCTGACCCGGCGTCTGGCGCTGATGTTCGCGGCCCTTGCCATCGCAAACGAGGTGATCTGGCGCACCCAGTCCGAGGAGGTCTGGGTCTATCTGGAGACCTTCGCGATGCCCATCGCGCTGTTCCTGTTCCTCATGCTGCAGTTCATGCTGCTGCAGCGCTTCTTGATCGAACCGCCCGAAGACAAGTCCTGACGGCTTTCACAGGAATGCCCCGCTTGGGCCGGGGTTCTGCCCAAGCGTTGCCTTGAAGCATGGGTAAACCCAGCACAGAGCTTGAGGGGGTTCACCCATGCACCGCACGCCGTTCGATCTTCTCCGCCTGTTCCTGAGCCTGTTCCAGGACCTGCCGCCGCTGTCCCGCGCGCTTTACCTGCCGGGTGCGGTGCTTCTGGTCGGATATCCTGTCCTGTCGGTCGCCTTCGGGCCCGATCATCAGGGCCAGGCTTTTGCCACGGCTTTCCTTGCCGCCCTGGCGGTCCGGATCGGGATGGGGTTCGAGGGCATGGTGCGGCGGATGCTGACCCGCTACTCGGCGCTGCAGGCAGCGGTCTTTGCGCTGCTGCTGGCCGGCCTTCCGCTGATGGTGGTGGCGCTGGTCGATGACCCGCTCTGGTGCCAGCGGATGCAGAGCCTGTTCTATGTCGTGATCGCAGGCGTCTTCCTGCAGGACGTGCTGAACAAGCGCACCTCGACTGCCGCAAGCTTCTGGCCGGATGAAGAGATGCGCGAGCATCTGCCGAACCTGACCAAGATGATGGTGGTCTACAACTTCGGCTTCCTCCTGCTGAACGAAACCATGATCAAGGTCTTCGATCCGTCGTACTGGCTGCTGTTCTGGGCGGTTCTGCCGATCATCGGCCACACGGTCCTGCGCGCCATGGTGCTGACCGTGATCAACCTGGACGACAACGGCCACACGGTCTGAGCCTTACGCTTGAAGCCAGGAACCGGGGCGCCGCAGGGCGCCCTTTGTCATGAGGCGAAGACGCAGGCGGCTTTCTTCACGTCCATGCAGCGCCGAAGCGCCGTCAAGATGCCTGAAGGCGCGTTCGAGAGGGGCAGGAAGCCCAGTTCCGAAAGCTTGCGGGCATAGGTCTTGGACAGAGCAGGGTCGAGGCCCATGGCCGCTTCGTAATTGGCATAGGCCTGATCCATCCGGCCAAGGGCGGCGTCGATCCGGGCCAGGGTGTCGTGATAGACCCCCTCCATCCGCTGGCCATCGGGGTTCTTGCGCAGGACGTCAGTGACCTTGTCGGCCTCGTCAGCCTTGCCATCGGCCAGAAGCGCGCGGCCCTGCACATTCACGGCCGCAAGGTTCTGCGGGTAGCGTTTCAGAAGCGCCTCGGCCTCGGCCGCCACGGTGGCCGGAGGGGCGTATTCGCCAAGCGCGAGCAGGCGGCGGGCGAGGATGTCCTCCTCGATCGCGGGGTTCGACTCGGTCACCACGCCGGGGCGGAGCGCTTCGTCCGCGACGGCGACCACCTCTTCAAACCGGCCAAGGGCCGCCAGCGCGGCAAGCTTGTTGCGGTAGGCATTCTGGTAGCCGGGGACCAGCGCAATGGCGGTGTCGAAATAGCCAAGCGCCTCTTCCGCGCGGTCGAGGTCGATCAGGCAACGGCCCTTGATTTCGTTGGCATAGGCATATTGCGCATCGATGCGCAGCGCGTTGTCGGCGTCGTCGGAACAGCGCTGTCCGGCGCGAAGCTGCCACCACGTCTCGGCCCGGTTGGCCCAGGCGTCGACGTAATCCTCGACCGAGAGCGCCGCAGAGTAATGCGCCAGGGCCCCGGCAGTGTCGCCCTGATCGTAGCGGACATTGCCAAGCTCGACCCAGACCCAGGCGTTTTCCGGCGTGTAGGTCAGCGCCAGCTGCAAGGTTTCAGCGGCGGCGTCGAGACGGCCGAGCATCCGTTCGGCCTCTCCCTTCATCGACAGGGCATAGGCCGCGGCATCAGAGCTTTCAGCCACCGCAAAGGCCTGATCGCAAAGCAGGATTCGGGCCTCGAAATCCTGGCTGCGGTCCTCGCACGACTGGGCGAGAGCGGGGGCGGGGATCAGCGCGGCGAGGACGTAGAGGAGACGGCGCATGGGGGCCTGCGAACTGGGTCGGACAAGTGCCGCGAAGCGTCCTTTACCCGGCCGCGAAAATCAAGCGCGGCGTTAGGCGGGGAGACCGGCGCCGACAGCCCAGCCCCGCGCGCCGAGAAGAAGCCGCGACCAGCGTCGGCCGGGGGCGTGCCGGGGAAGCGCCTCTGCGGGAAGGCGGCCATCGATCAGCGCACGGTACAGTGCGATCGTGCCGGGGCGCAGATAGGGCGACCAGTGGCAGATGCGGCGCGGCGGATCGGCGAGGGGGTGGCCGAGCCCGGCCAGGGTCCGAACCGTGGTCGGCTGATCGATCCAGAGATCGTGCCAGCGCGGGCGTGCGCGGCCAAGGCCCTGGCCGATCGAGGTCCGAAAGCCAAGGTGGATGCCCCATTCGAAGAAAGCGTCGAAGAGGTCGTTCTCACGCGTGGTGACGTTCACCACTTCAACCGCGCGGCCCGCGGGCGTCTCGAGCGCCGCAAGCGCCCGGCCACGGGCTTCGGCGGCGGCGAGAAGGATCATCCGGCTGATCTGGCCGGGCCGGACCAGCGGCAGGGCGGCGAGCGCCACCCGTGCGCCCATCGAGTGGGCGATGACCTGGATTCCGCGGCCGGTCTGGTCATGGACAAGGCGCGCAATCTCGGCCAGCGCGGCACCGTTCCAGCCCGCGCGAAGATGCGCGCGCCAAGGGTCGCATTTGGCGTTCCAGCCAAGGGCAATGCCAAGGCCGGTACGGCCGTCAAGGCCGAGGTGACGCGGCCAGCTTACGGCGCGGCGGTCATCTGGCGGGGGGTCGAGCGACAGGATCGAGCCATGCGGGCAATCGCCGGCGAACCCCGGCGCATAGCGCCAGCCGTGGATCATCACGACGACCGGAGCCCCGGCTGGGAGGTGGTCGAGCTTCCGTGCAAGCCTCTCCCGATCGAGGTGAAGCCCCTCGGCGGTGGCGTCGGCTCGGATCGGGCGCGGGTCATCGGGCATGATGTTGCGTTGGTTGCTCCGTTGGCCACTAGATGCCGCAGTGCCGCAACGCTGGGATGACTGGAACATGACGGATGGGTGACGTGTGAGCGGGTGTTGCGGGTTTGCTGCGGGGGCATGAACCGCCCAAGGGCAGGAGCACCGGGTTGACCGGAAGCCGGGCAGGCCCCACTTTGGCGCCATGCGGTGGATCAGACATATCCTTCCGGTCGCGCTGATGGGCATGATTACAGTGCCGTCTGCGCTCTGGTCCGAGACCGCGGCCGATGCCGTGAAAACCCTGCTGGACGAAACCGAAGTGCCGGGCGTTTCGGTGGGTCGCCTGCGGGACGGGCAGCTCGATCTTGGCTTTGGCGGGTTCAGGGTCGCGGGGGGCGCAGAGGCCGTTGGTCCCGACGATCTTTGGCATATCGGGTCGAACACCAAATCCATGACCGCAACGCTGGTCGCCCGGTTGGTCGAGGCGGGGCGGGTGTCGTGGGACGATACGGTGGGCGAGGTTCTGGGCGACGATATCCCTGGAATGAATGAGGCTTACCGGGACGCCACCTTTGTCGAGCTTATGTCGCACCGCGCCCGTCTGCCCGCGAATATCGGACGTCTGACTACGCTGCGGCTTGCGGGCGATCCTGGTCCGGGCGGCATCAAGGCGGCCCGGCTGGCTTATGCCGAGGCTGCGCTGACCGAGGCGCCGGAGGGGGAGGGTTTTCTTTACTCCAACGCGGGTTATGTGATTGCGGGTGCGATGCTGGAGGCCAAGACGGGTGTGGCCTGGGAAGAGTTGATCCTGGAAGAGGTGGCGTCGCCCCTGGGGATGACCTCGGTCGGGTTTGGCGGGCCGGGGAAGCCGGGGGTGGTGGATCAGCCGAGGGGGCACAGTCGGGGTCTTCTGGGCGGGCTGAACCCGGTTGAGCCGGGGCCGGGGGCGGACAACATCCCCGCGATGGGCCCTGCGGGGACGCTGCATCTGTCGGTTGCGGACATGATGCGATTCCTGCAGGCGCATGTGGAAGAGGATCCGGATTTCCTGAGCCCGGAAAGCTGGGCGAAGCTGCATGAGCCTTTGCCGGGTGCTGATTACGCGCTGGGGTGGCGGGTGGACGGTGCCTGTCTTGCGCACAATGGATCGAACACCTTCTGGTTCGCGCGGATGGTGATCTGCCCGGAAACCCAGCGGGCCGCATTCGTTGCGGTGAACTTCGGCGACTTCGAGGGCCTTCGCGATCCGGTGGCTGCCGTGGTCTCGTCGCTTCTGGCCGATTGACGGCGGAGGAAAAGCGCCTTATCCCCGGACCCCGTGGCGCTTTGTTACCGGATTGCGGGCCACGTTAAACAAGCCGCTAAAGAGGTGAAGGGCATCCGCCCCGGCACCTCTGATTTGGGCCGGGGTTTTTTATTGGCCGGGAGGCCCGCGATGTCGAAAGACTGGAAGACCCGCACGCAACTGGTGCACGAAGGCATCCGGCGCAGCCAGTATGGCGAGATGGCCGAGGCGATCTTCCTGACCCAAGGGTTCGTCTATCCGACCGCCGAGGCCGCCGAAGTGCGCTTTGTGAAGGCAGGCGAGGATGAGTTCATCTACGCCCGCTACGGCAACCCGACAACGCGGATGTTCGAGGAACGGATCGCGGCGCTGGAGGGCACGCAGGACGCTTTTGCGACGGCAAGCGGCATGGCGGCGGTGTCGGGCGCGCTGATGTCGGTGGTGCGGGCGGGGGACCATGTCGTCAGCGCGCGGGCTTTGTTCGGGTCGTGCCTTTATGTGCTGGAAGAGGTGCTGCAGAAGTTCGGGGTGAAGGTCACCTTTGTCGATGGGGCTGATCTTGATCAGTGGCGGGCGGCCGTGACGCCGGGAACGAAGGCGGTGTTCTTCGAGTCGATGTCGAACCCCACGCTGGAGTTGGTTGATATTGAAGCGGTTTCCGTGATTGCGCATGCGGTCGGTGCGATCGTGATATGCGACAATGTCTTTGCCACGCCGATCTTTTCGCGTGCTGTCGAGCAGGGCGCGGATGTGGTGGTCTATTCGACGACGAAGCACATCGACGGGCAGGGCCGGGCTCTTGGGGGCGTGGTCTGCGGTACGCGAGAGTTTGTCCGCAAGACCCTGGAACCGTTCATGAAACACACCGGCGGTTCGATGAGTCCGTTTACCGCCTGGATGCACCTGAACGGCATGGCGACGCTGGACCTGCGCTGCCGGGCGATGGCGGATACGGCGTTGAAGGTGGCCGAGGCGCTGGCGGGTGAGCCCAAGGTCGCGAAGGTGATCTATCCTGGGCTTCCAAGCCACCCGCAGCATGCGTTGGCGATGGGGCAGATGGGGTCGGGCGGGACGCTGGTGGCTTGTGAGGTGAGGGGTGGGAAAGAGGCGGCGTTCCGGCTGCTGAACGCGCTGGAGATCGTGAAGATTTCCAACAACCTGGGCGACGCGAAGACCATCGCGACCCACCCCGCGACGACGACCCACCAGCGGCTGCCGCAGGACCAGAAGGACGCCCTGGGCATCACGCCGGGGCTGATCCGGCTGTCGCTGGGGCTGGAGGATACCGGCGATCTGATTGCCGATCTGCGCCGGGCGTTGGCTGCCGCCTGAGATGGAGGCCGACGCGCCTGGAGGGGCCGAGGGGCCGAAAGGGGAGCTGGTCCTTTATGTGGGGCTCGGGCAGTCGCTTCTGGCCTTGACCCCGCGGTCGCGTCCGCTGGGGGAGAAGCCGGGGTTCGTTGATCCCGCAAGGGCCTGGGTCTTTTCTGCGACCGGCGATCCGAAGGTTGCGGGAAACCCGCTTGCGGATATCCCGGAGGAGGCGTTTGCCATGCTCTATCCGCATCAGAGGATGGGCCGATCCGGTCCTCTGACGGCGGCTTCGGCCGAGATCCTTTCGGCGCTTGGGCCGCAGGATCTGCTTCTGACCGTGAACCTTGCGCGGCGGGGTGCGGCGCTGTCGTACTTCGAGCCGGAGGGAGGGACGGCCAGTTTCCAGAACTTTCAGCGCTGTCTGGAGCGGGCGGCCGAGATCGCGGGCGAGCGGGGTCTGCGGTTCACTCGGACGGTGGTTTCGTGGGTGCAGGGCCAGGCCGACGCCAGGAGCATTCGCCGCCGCTATGCCAAGCGGCTGGGGCTTCTGGTGGGCGATCTGGAGGCGGCGCATCTGGCGGTGACGGGTGGTGTGGGGCGGCTCTATGTCTGTCTGAGCCAGGCGACAGCGACGGCGGCCGTGCCAGCGATCGGCCCGGCGCTGGCGCAGATCGACGTTGCCAGGTCGCGACGTGACAGGGTGTTTGTGGCCGGCCCGGAATACATGCTGGAGCGGTCGGACGGGGTGCACCTGACCCCGCAGGCGGCGGTCTATCTGGGGGCGCTTCACGGTCGCGCCATCGCTCGTGTCCTGATGGGTGGGACCTGGAAGCCGCTGCAGATGGAACGTGCAGTGGTCGAGGGCGATCGGGTGGTGGTGACGTTCGAGGGCGGGATTGGCGCGATTGTCGCGCATGATGTCGGGGGGCAAGTGGCGGGCGGCTACCGGATCGGCGCGCGGGCGGTTCCCGATCTGGGGTTCCGCTGGAGCGATCCGGCGAACGCCGATGCCAGGATCGTCGAGGTTGGTATCGTCGGCCCTCGCCAGGTGGCTTTGCGGCTGTCGCATCCGCCGGTGTCTGTCACGGGCTGCGAGCTTTCGTTGGGATTTCCGCCCGATATCGGGCTTCCCGAGGGCTTTGTCGCTGGTGACCCGAGCACTGGCCGGGGCGGCTGCAGCATGGTGCGAACCGTGGGGGACGGGGCGCGGAAGCTGGGGCTTGAGCTTCACGACTGGGCAATCCAGCAGGTGATCGGCGCGAGCCACGGCAAAGATCGCTGACCGCGCCTTGCACATGAGCAAGGAATGACCCATGTTGAACTTATGCTGCGGACCAGGGTGATCCGTCGGCATGGCCCCAGCGTAACTCTCTCCGGAAATTGAAGGCAGATGGTCTCTGCCGGAACCGAAAGGATCTCCCATGAACATCTACACCCCCGAGATCGACCGCAAACCTTCGCGCGAAGAGGCCGAGGCCGCATTGGCCGTCCTGCGCCAGTGGGCGGGGAAGTCTTCGGATGACGAGATCGCCCGGCTGGATTCTGCCGTGGGCTGGCTTTTGCCGGGGGAGGGGTATCCGGCCTTTTCAAGGGAGTATCCGGCGGGGTTCAGGCCGGACGCGGGCTATCTGCGCACGCTGCCTGATCTGCAGAACGGTCCGGCCAGTCTGATCCGGGGGGCGAAGGCGCAGATTCAGCATGTCGGCATCTCGAACTTCCGGCTGCCGATCCGCTATGCGATGCGCGACGGCGGTGCGCAGGTTCTGGAGACCTCAGTCACCGGGACGGTGAGCCTTGAGGCCGAGAAGAAGGGCATCAACATGAGCCGCATCATGCGGTCGTTCTATGCGCACGCCGGGAAGGCGTTCTCGTTCGGCGTGATCGAGGCGGCGCTGGACGACTACATGCGCGATCTTGGGTCGTTCGATGCGCGGATCCAGATGCGGGCTTCGTTCCCGATGGAGATGGGGTCGCTGCGGTCGGGGCTGCAGGGCTGGCAGTACTATGACATCGCGCTGGAACTGGTCGAGGCGGCAGGGGTCCGGAAGCGGATCGTGCATCTCGACTATGTCTATTCGTCGACCTGTCCCTGTTCGCTGGAGCTTTCCGAGCATGCGCGGGCGACGCGCGGGCAGCTGGCCACGCCGCATTCGCAGCGGTCGGTGGCGCGGCTTTCGGTCGAAGTGACGGGCGATCTGTGGATCGAGGAGCTGATCGAGCTGGCGCGGAAGGCCGTGGTCACCGAGACCCAGGTGATGGTCAAGCGCGAGGACGAGCAGGCATTTGCCGAGTTGAACGCCGCGAACCCGATCTTTGTCGAGGATGCCGCGCGGCTATTCTGCGAGGCGCTGCGGGGCGATGAGCGGATCGGCGATTTCCGCGTGATCGCGAGCCATCAGGAAAGCCTACACAGCCACGACGCGATCAGCCTTCTGACCGAGGGCGAGACCTTTGCGGCCGAAAGCCTTGACCCGCGGCTCTTCCAAAGCCTGATCCACGCGGGCTGAATCCTGACCAATTGACGGAGCGCGCCGGGGCGCGTAGCCATGCCCAACCATGGTAGACTTCCGCCCCGTTGCCTATGTCATCGGCCGCATCCTGATCGTGCTTGCGATCCTGATGCTTGCCCCTGCCATCATCGACTGGCGGGCGGGGCTGGGGAATGGGTTCGATTTCCTGGCCTGTTCGGCACTGACAGGGGTCACGGGCGCCGCCCTGACTCTGTCGACCGGCAATGCGCTTGGCCAGGCGCTTGATACCCGGCAGGCCTATCTTCTGACCGCAGGCATCTGGTTTCTGGTGCCGTTCTTCGGCGGCCTTCCCTTCTACATCGGCGCGCCGGGGCTGACGCTGAACAACGCCTATTTCGAGGCGGTCTCGGGCATCACCACCACGGGCGCGACGGTGATCTTCGGTCTGGACGATCTGCCAGCGGGAATGAACCTGTGGCGGGGTATGCTGAACTGGCTTGGCGGTCTTGGGATCGCGTTCATCGCGATGATCTTCCTGCCTTTGATGCGGGTGGGGGGCATGCAGTTCTTCCGCACCGAGGGTTTTGACACGTTCGGCAAGGCCTTGCCGCGGGCGACGGACATCGCGGGGCAGCTGCTGGTCGTCTATGCCGGGCTTACGCTGATCTGCATTGCCGTCTACGCGGCGATCGGGATGACGACGCTTGACGCGGTGGTGCATGGGTTTGCGACGATTGCCACGGGGGGGTTCTCGCCCACGGACATCTCGTTCAACAAATACATCGGCGCGGGCGAGTACTTCGGGGCGCTCTTCATGGTGCTCGGCAGCCTTCCTTACGTGCGCTATGTCCAGCTGGTGAACGGCTCGGCTACGCCACTGTGGCAGGACAGTCAGGTGCGGGCCTATCTGCGGTGGCTGGGGATGGCGGTGCTGTCGGTCACGCTTTGGCGGGTCTGGACCACGGGCGAGCCACTTGAGCCGACATTTCGCGAGGCGCTGTTCAACCTCACGTCGATCATGTCCTCGACCGGGTTCTTTTCGGGAAGTTTCCCGACCTGGGGCGGGTTCATGCTGGTCGTGGCCTTCGTCATCGGGGTGATCGGGGCCTGTTCCGGTTCATCCGCGGCCGGGCTTTCGGTCTTCCGCGTGCAGCTGGTCATCGCCGTCCTGCGGCGCGAGGTCCGGCGGATCGGCAACCCTTCGCAAGTGGACCCGATCCGCTATGACGGACGGGGGGTCGAGGAGGACGTGCTGAGCGCGCTGATCCTGTTCGTGTCGAGCTATATCCTGATCCTCGGCACGATGAGCGTGGCGATGACGCTTATGGGCGTCGATACCGTGTCTGCGCTCTTTGCGGTGTGGACCGCGCTCGGGAACATCGGCTACGGCTTCGGGCCGATGGTCGAGCGGACGGGCACATTCATCGACTTCCCGCCCGGAGCAATCGCGATCATGTCGCTTTGCATGCTGCTCGGGCGGTTGGGCCTGCTGGCGATCCTTGTCCTGGTGCTGCCGAGCTTCTGGCGGCGTTAATCCCAGCAGGACACGAGCGCGGTCATTCCCGTTGCGGTGTCGGCCAGGTCCGCAGGCGTCAGCGGGCCGGTGGAGATGGCGGAAACCGGGGTCACGCCCGTCGGGGTGAGGAGGCGCTTGATCTCGGGGGTTGAAAGAGCGAAGGCCACACCGGCAGGGAGCGCCTTGCCATCCTGCGGGCCTGCGGGCAACAGCATTCCGGTCACAGCGCCTGATGCATCAAGAACCGGCCCGCCAGCATCACCGGGAAGTGCCTGCAGTGCGAGCCGCCGAAGGCCAGGTTCGCCGTTCAGGCCCGTCGCTTCCTCAAGCGTGCCGAAGGTCAGGACGGGGGCTGGCAGGCGGTCTTCGTAGGAGTAGCCCGGCACCGTAACCTCACTGCCCAGCCGGCCCGATGCGGTGGCAAACCCGGCGACGGCGCGCGGCGCAAGCGGGGCGTTCGGGGTCAGGAGTGCAAGGCCGCTGGTCTTGTCGGAGAGGGTGACGCTGGCTTCGGTGGAGCGGTCGATGGTGATGCGGGCGCAGTTGTCGACGGCTTCGACGGTTGTCAGGACCGCGCCTTCGGGCGAGACGAAAAAGCCGGTGCGGCTGAGGCGGGGTTTACGCACTTCGAGCCCCGACAGAAGGCCGGAGCGGGTATCGGAGGACATGACCGCCATGCCGGGGTCAAGGACGCTGTCGCCATCGGGTTTGAAGCTGTCTTCCAGGACCTTCAGGATGCGGCCATCGCGCGCTTCGTTCCCCGGCGTCGATATCAGCATCCAGCCCTTGATCCGGTCGCCGATGCGTTCGGCAAAGATCGTTGTGTCGGCTTTGGCTGAAGTGCCCCGGATGCGGAAGCTGCGGTCGCCGCGGTCGCGCGCGCCGTCAAGCGGGACGGACTCCAGCGTCTGCAGGATGTCGTAAAGCCCGAAGAAGGCGGCCTGGTCGCCCGGTTGCGAGATCAGGACGATCCGTGGGGCGTCGGCGGTCTTGGCGCGGTAGTGGACGAAGGGCGGCTCGTAGTGGTCGAATTCGACGAGGCCCAGCGGCAGAGTGACGGTGATGCCGGATTCCGTCTCGATCACCTCGGTGAAGCCGAAGACCGAAAGCTCGTCACGCCAGGCGTCGAGGAGGGCGCGGCGCTGGCGGGTGGTCAGGATGCCGGTCGGTTCGATGGCGTTGGCCTCTTGCCAGGCCGCCATGGAGTTGCGCGTGCCAGGCCCGAAGGCGCCGTCGATCCCGCTGGAGTAGAAGCCGAACCATTGGAGCGCGGTCTGCAGCTCCTCGCGTTCCTCCCGTGTCAGAAGTGCCTCGCTGTCGCGGGCTTCCTGGCGGCTTTCATCCGGGGCAGCGACGAGTTCGGGTGTCTCGGGATTTTCCGGGGCCACTACTTCCGGCACCAGCGGTACGACAATGCCGGTCGGTGTCCAGTACTGGTCCTCGAAATCGCTCCCGTAGGCGATGAAGCTGTCCGAAGGGATTTGCCGTTCCCGCTTCAATGCACCCAGCCGGATCGCCGCCTCATCGGCAGGGTACGGGCCAAGCATGATGCCGTACCAGCCCGAGCGGAGCTGAAATCCTGTAGTTTCAGGGAAGAGCGTGGCGTAGGCCCGCGCGCGGTCCATCGCCGTGGCAAGGTCGGGATGGGCTTCGACCTGCAGCCAGATCGTGTCTTCCTGCGCCTTTGCGGTCTGCGGAGCAAGAAAGAGCATTGCCGCGAGAAAAAGTGAGAGAAGGGCAACGGGTCTGAACATCGCGGCATCCTGATGTCGGTTTCCGGGTCGGGCAGACATTAGTGATGGAACGCGCGGCGGCAAGGGCGAAACCGGCATCTCTGGCCCCGGAGTTTCCGGAATTGACCCTGTGCTGCCCAATAGGTAGGGAAGACCCAACCTTTGCCCCCGCTGGAGGCCGCCGATGTCCGACCCCACGACCACGCCGAGAAGCTTTCAGGAGATCATCCTGCGGCTGCAGAACTATTGGTCGGCGCAGGGCTGCGCGATCCTGCAACCCTATGACATGGAAGTTGGCGCGGGCACCTTCCACCCGGCGACGACGCTGCGGTCGCTGGGGTCCAAACCCTGGGCTGCGGCCTATGTCCAGCCTTCACGCCGCCCGACGGACGGGCGCTATGGCGAGAACCCGAACCGGCTCCAGCACTACTACCAGTACCAGGTGATCATCAAACCCTCGCCGCCGGACCTGCAGGAGCTTTACCTTGGGTCGCTTGCGGCGATCGGGATCGATCTTGGCCTTCACGACATCCGTTTCGTCGAGGACGACTGGGAAAGCCCGACCTTGGGCGCCTGGGGTCTGGGGTGGGAGGTCTGGTGCGACGGGATGGAGGTCAGCCAGTTCACCTATTTCCAGCAGGTCGGCGGGCATGACTGCAAGCCGGTCTCGGGCGAGCTGACCTACGGGCTCGAACGGCTGGCGATGTATGTGATGGGCATCGACCATGTGATGGAGATGCCGTTCAACGACCCGCAGACGCCGATCCCGCTGACCTATGGCGACATCTTCCGCCAGACCGAGGAGGAATACTCGCGCCACAACTTCGACGGGGCGGATACCGAGATGCTGTTCCAGCATTTCAAGGACGCCGAGGCCGAGTGTGAACGTCTGCTCGCCTTCCCGCCGGATGATCCGAAGTCCGGCAAGCGCATCATCATGGCGCATCCGGCCTATGACCAGACGATCAAGGCGAGCCACCTTTTCAACCTTCTCGACGCACGGGGGGTCATCTCGGTCACCGAGCGTCAGGCCTATATCGGCCGGGTGCGTGCGCTTGCCAAGAAATGCGCCGATGCGTTCCGGCTGACGGAAGCGGGAGCGGACAGTGCCAGTGGGGGCGCATGACATGCCGCTTTACCGGCCAGAGACACCGTGGGAGATGTTTCTGACCTGGCTGTCGCGCTTCGAGAACGAGATTGGCGGCAAGGCGCGCGGGCGGCTGAAGCGGGTGCAAGGCCCGCGCGCCGTTGCCGATTTTCAAACCCGCCTGCCGGGGATCGGCCCGGGTGACGTTTGTCTGGACCTTGGGGCCAATGTCGGCTCGTTCACAGCGGAAATGGCGTCGCGCGGCTGTGAGGTTCATTCCTATGAGCCCGATCCGACGGCCTGGGAGGCACTGGTCAAGAACGTTGGCCACTTGCCCAACGTCACCTTGCACAACAGCGCGGTCGCAGTCACGGCGGGCACCTTCCGCCTGCGCCGTGCCCGCAGCTTTGCCGACGATCCGCTTGGGTCGACCGTCATGTCGTCGATCGTCCTCACCGACCCCCGACGCTTTCAGGACGACGAGGGCATCGATGTGGACGTGCGGGCCTTCCAGGACGTGATCGCGGGGTTTGGCCGCAGGGTTGCTCTGGTCAAGATGGACATCGAAGGCGCCGAATTCGACATCCTTCGTCTGATCTTCGCCAACCCCGCAGCGTTCGACATTGACGCGATCTTCTGCGAGACGCATGAACGCGACGCCTACGCCGAATTCAGGGAGATCGACCGCATGCGGCGCGAGTCCGATCGGCTTGAGCGGCCCTACATCAACCTTTATTGGCCGTGACCGGAAATGCTTGGAAGGATTGCTGTGGGTTTGATCGTCCTCACCTCTCTGGCCGCGGGGGTCTTCGTCTGGTACACGGCGGAGCGGGCTTTCTATGAGCCGGTGGCCTTTCGCCCCGGCGCCGAAATCCGCCTGGTCCCGCTGATAAGTGGCCAGCCCGAGGCGATCGTGGTCGAGGGGATCGAGGGGATCGACGCGGAAAGCTCGCCCATCAAGTTCCGCGCCTGCTTCACCACGCCGCTAAGCCTGGCCATGCTGACGGAAACCTACCGGCTCTATGACGGCGCCGAACCGCTGATCGCGCCCAGTGACTTCGACTGTTTCGATGCTGAAAGCATCGGCAAGGCGCTTGAGAGCGGTGAGGCGCTGGCGTTCCTGTCCGAGCCCGAAATCCACAAGGGCGTGGATCGCGTCGTGGCCGTCTTCCCCGATGGCCGCGCCTTCGCCTGGCACCAGCTGAACGGGAGCCTTGCGGACTGAGGATGGCAGAGGCCGAGGACCCCCTGAAGAAGCTGAAGCGCCGTCACAAGCGCGACCTGCGCTATGCGCGGGCCGAAGGGATGCTGCAGGGGATAGTGTCGATGCTGCGGCCGGGCGATGTGGTCGTGGATTGTGGTGCGAACCGGGGTGATGTGACAGCCGAGCTTGCAGCGTCTGGCGCGACGGTCCATGCCTTCGAGCCCGACCCCTACAACATCGCCAAGCTGCGCGAGCGTTTCGCGGATGCGCCCGGTGTGCATCTCCACGCTGCTGCCGTGGGGACTGAGGCCGGCACGATCCGCCTGATGCGCGCGGCGAACTGGGAGGCGAACCCGGAGCTCGCTTCGGTCAAAAGCACTGTGGTTGCGGGCGGGCAGAACATCGCGGATGGGGAGGGGATCGATGTCGACCTCATCGACTTCCCGGCGTTTCTTCGCGGCCTCGTTGCGGCCCATGGCGCCGTGGCCTTCGTCAAGATGGACATCGAAGGGGCCGAGCTTGACCTTCTCGACGCCATGCTGGCAGACCGGCTTTTCGACCACATCCAGCTGACCGTCGCCGAAACGCATGAGCGCAAGTTCAAGGACCTGCGTCCCCGCTTTGCCGCCCTGCGCGAGGCGGTGGCTGCGGCCTATCCGCCGACCCGCGTCAATCTTGACTGGATCTGACCCCTTAGGGAACCTGACCGATGCCTGACCTTCTGATCGAACTCTTCTCCGAAGAAATCCCCGCGCGGATGCAAGCCCGCGCGCGGGAGGATCTGCGGAAGCTCGTGACCGACGGTCTGGTCGAGGCGGGGCTGACCTATGCCTCGGCGGGCGCGTTTTCCACGCCGCGGCGGCTGGTGTTGTCGGTCGACGGGCTGACCTCGGAAAGCCGCCCGGTGCGGGAGGAACGGAAGGGGCCTTCGACGGGGGCTCCGGTGGCGGCGGTGGAGGGGTTTTTGCGCTCGACCGGGCTGACGCTGGACCAGCTGGAGCGTCGGGCGGACAAGAAGGGCGAGACCTTCTATGCGGTGGTCGAAAAGCCCGGACGTGCGGCGGCGGAGATTGTGGCCGAGGTGCTGGAGAGCGTTATCCGGGGCTTCCCGTGGCCAAAGTCGATGCGCTGGGGGGCGGGGTCGTTGCGGTGGGTGCGGCCATTGCAGTCGATCGTGTGTCTTCTGTCGGACGAGGGCGGGGCGCATGTGGTGCCGTTGACGGTCGATGGGATCGAGGCGGGGAACGTGACCGAGGGTCACCGCTTCATGGGGATGGGCCGGTTCACCGTCTCGGGGTTCGACGACTATGTGGTCAAGCTGAAGCGCGCGAAGGTGGTGCTGGACAGTGCCGAGCGCGAGGCCGCGATCTGGCAGGGGGCGCAGAACCTGGCCTTTGCGGCGGGGATGGAGGTGGTGCCCGATCCTGGCCTGCTGGCGGAGGTCGCGGGGCTGGTGGAATGGCCGGTGCCGCTGATGGGGCGGATTGGCGAGGCGTTCCTGGGGCTGCCACCGGAGGTGCTGCAGACCTCGATGAAGGAGCATCAGAAGTTCTTTTCGGTGAAGAACCCGAAGACAGGGCGGATCGAGGGCTTTGTCACGGTGGCCAACATCGAGGCCCCTGATGGTGGCGAGGTGATCCTGAAGGGCAACCAGAAGGTGCTGGCCGCGCGGCTGAGCGATGCGAAGTTCTTCTGGGAGAATGACTTGCGGGTGGCCAAGGCCGGGATGGGGGAATGGGCCGAGGGGCTGAAGGCGGTCACGTTCCATGGGAAGCTCGGGAGCCAGGCGGAGCGGATTGAACGGATCGCTGCATTGGCACGGGAGATTGCGCCGCTGGTGGGGGCTGATCCTGAGGATGCCGAGCGAGCCGCGAAGCTGGCGAAGCTTGACCTGCGGTCGGCGATGGTCGGCGAGTTCCCGGAACTGCAAGGCGTGATGGGCTGCTACTATGCGCTGGAGGCCGGGGAGAAACCGGCGGTGGCTGACGCTGCCCGCGACCACTGGCGGCCGAAAGGTGAAAGTGATGGTGTGCCGAGCGATCCGGTGTCGGTGGCTGTGGCGCTGGCCGACAAGATCGACACGCTGACCGGGTTCTGGGCGATTGACGAGAAGCCGACCGGGAGCAAGGACCCCTTCGCGCTGAGGCGGGCGGCGTTGGGGGTTATTCGGTTGGCGGTGGGGAATGGGGTTCGATTCCCACTTGCTATGCCCCTTGGGATGGAAATCTCTAAGCACATTGGGAGTATTCGAGGAAAAGCTGGTTCTTCGGATGCGCGTAAGCTGTCCGATATGCTTGAAGAAGCGGGCTATAAGGATCTTGGGAACAAGCTTTTCTGGGAGAGCTATGAGAAAATCAAGGTAGAGCCAGCATCGCCTGAGGGTGACGCGCTATTTGCTCTGATTGCTGGCAAGATTTTTGACCTCCTCGCCTTCCTCCACGACCGTCTCAAGGTCTTCCTAAAGGACCAAGGCATCCGGCATGACATCATCGACGCCTGCGTTGCGATGCCGGGGAATGATGACCTGACGCTGCTCGTCAAGCGGGCGGAGGCTTTGGCGGCGGTGATGAAGACTGATGATGGGGCGAACCTCCTGCAAGGTTACAAGCGCGCCAACAACATCCTGACCCAAGCCGAGGCCAAGGATGGGGTCGAGTACTCCTTCGGGGCGGACGTGAAGTTTGCCGAGACGGATGAGGAGCGGGCGTTGTTCAAGGCGCTCGACAAGGCCGAGGCGACCATCGTCCCCGCCATGAAGGCCGAGGATTTCGGCACCGCCATGGCGGCCATGGCGGCCCTTCGCGCGCCCATCGATGCGTTCTTCACCGCCGTCCAGGTGAACAGCGACAACGAGATCATTCGGCGGAACCGGCTGAACCTTTTGCACCGCATCCGCGCGGTCTGTTCCGGTGTCGCCGATTTGACGCGCATCGAGGGTTAGGACTGCCCGAAGAATCGTCATAAAGCTGATATGTCGCGCTTGATTGGCAGGGCGTTCTGCGTATTCTGCACCTGAACAAAAGGTGCTGCAGTGCAGAAACACGAGCCGATTCCAGAGTTCGCCCAGATCAGCCCCACGGCTGAAATCGCGGCGGCGAGCCATGGCTGGCGGGCGAAATGCCTCCAGCGGCTGGTTCGGCTTGAACTGCCGGTGCCGAAGTCGGTGGCGCTGCCTGCCTCGACCGTGCGTGCGCTTGCAGCGGGGCATGGGGTGAACGCAGCCGGAATCCTCGATCATTTCGGCGACGGGCCCCTGATCTCGGTCCGGCCAAGCCCGGCGAACCCGGACTGGGGCGGGCCTGCGACGATCCTGAACATCGGGCTGAATGCCAAGCGCCATGCGCGGCTGGCCGAGACGCATGGCGAAGCGGCGGCGGATGCGCTGTACCTGCGCTTTGTCCAGGCCTACGCGATCCATGTCGCCCGGCTTGATGCAGAGGTCTTCGACGGGCTGAAACCCGGCCCCGGCGCTTTGCGCGATGCGCTGCGGGAATATGAGATCGAGACGGACGAGCCTTTCCCCCAGGACCCCGCGCGGCAGCTTTCCGAGGTTCTTCGCAGCATGGCCCGCGCGTGGGAGGGGACGTCGGCCCGTCTCCTCCGCCAGGCCAAGGGCGCGCCGAACGAGGCGGCCCTGGGTCTTGTCGTGCAGGAGATGGCGCAGGGGATCGGGCAGGGGATTTCGGGGTCGGGCGTGATCCAGTTCGTCGATCCCGTCACCGGCCAGCCACAGATCACCGGGCGGTACCTGGGCCAAAGTCAGGGCCGCGACGCGCTGAAGACGACCGAGGCGCTGTATCTGACGCGCGACCCGCGAGGGCCGTCGCTTGAAGATGCCTCGCCCGAGGTATTCGCCAGGCTTGTCGAGCATGGCGCCACCTGCCGCGCAAGGCTCCGCGAGGAGATGCAGATCGAGTTCACCATCGAGGACGGGCGGTTGGCCGTGCTGGACGCGGTGAAGGTGCAGCGGTCGGCCCGTGCGGGGCTGCGGATCGCGGTGGCACTGGCCGAAGACGGGATCATTCCGCGCAATGAGGCCGTCCTGCGGGTGGAACCCCGCGCGCTGTCCGAGCTTCTCCACCACCAGGTCGACCCGCGGGGCGCGCGGGACGTGATTGCGCGCGGCATTGCGGCGTCACCCGGCGCTGCGACTGGCAAGCTGGTGTTTTCCTCGTCCGCCGCGCAGGCGAGTGCTGCGCGTGGCGAGGCCTGCATTCTGGTGCGGCGCGAGACGGCGCCCGAGGATATTCGCGGCATGCATTCGGCGGCGGCGGTGCTGACCGAGCGGGGCGGGATGACCAGCCATGCGGCGGTGATCGCGCGGGGGCTGGGTCTGCCTTGCGTCGTGGGTGCCTCGGACATGCGGCTTGATGCGCGCGACAAGAAGCTGACCGCAATCGATGGCCGCATCTTCCGCGAAGGCGACGTGGTGACGCTGGACGGCTCGAAGGGGGAAGCGCTGGCGGGCGCCGCTGAAATGCTGCCGCCCGCGCTGGATGACAGCTTCCGCCGGTTGCTCGCCTGGGCGGATGAAGTGCGCGATATCGGGGTGCGGGCCAACGCCGACACGCCTGCCGACGCCGAGACCGCCCGGAAGTTCGAGGCCGAAGGGATCGGTCTTTGCCGCACCGAGCACATGTTTTTCGACGAAGACCGCCTGGTCGTGATGCGCGAGATGATCTTTGCCGATACGCCGGGCGACCGGGCGGCGGCGCTGGTCCGGCTTTTGCCAATGCAGCGCGACGACTTTGTGCAGCTCTTTGAAATCATGCAGGGTTTGCCGGTCTGCATACGTCTGTTCGATCCGCCGCTGCATGAATTCCTGCCCTCGGACCGTGAGGGCCTTCGCGATCTTGCCGAGGCGCTGGATCGTCCGCTTTCGGAAGTGACGCGCCGCGCCGAGGCCCTGACCGAAGTTAACCCGATGCTGGGGATGCGCGGCGTGCGCCTTGGGGTCGTCCTGCCTGAGATCTACGACATGCAGGCGCAGGCGATCTTTGAAGCCACGCTGGAAAGCGCCCGCCGGGGCGCCCCGATCGTGCCCGAGATCATGATCCCTCTCGTTTCGGCCCGGCGCGAGGTGGAGCTGGTGAAGACCCGCATCGATGCTGTCGCCGCCATGGTTCGCACCAAGGCCGGGGCGAGCTTTGACTACAAGCTGGGCGTCATGGTTGAAACCCCCCGCGCTGCCCTGCGGGCGGGGGAGATCGCCCAGCACGCGGCGTTCCTGTCCTTCGGTACGAACGACCTGACGCAGATGACCTATGGCCTTAGCCGCGACGATGCAGGGCGGTTCATGAACACCTATGTCCGACAGGGAGTTTTCCCCGAGGACCCGTTCCAGATCCTCGACGTCGATGGTGTCGGCGAGCTTTTGCTTATCGGTGCCGAACGCGGGCGCAAGACGCGGAAAAACCTGACGCTTTCCATCTGCGGCGAGCATGGCGGCAACCCGGAATCGATCGATTTCTGTCGTCGGGCCGGGTTCGACTATGTCTCATGCTCGCCCTATCGGGTGCCAATGGCCCGGCTTGCGGCCGCCCATCTGGCGCTGCAGGACAGTAAAAAAATCATTTAAAAGCATAGACTTGTTGGCTTTACTTAACGTAATCCTTACTGTTTTGGGCGGCATTTCGCCGACGCAGCATTGATTTCCGTGGCATTTCTGCAACAGCGGTAGACCACCTTCATCCCATCGCTTAACTCGCCGCCAGCTTGCCAAGGCGGGGGGACTTCCGCCGGTACATTAACGATGGAAGAGCAGAATGAAACGCACCCTTGCGCCCTTCGCGCTGGCGATGGCCCTTGTGGCCAATACCGCTGCGGCAGATGCCAGTTGGACGACCTCGATGTACGGGCTGATCTCGGCCCCGGTGATGAAGCCACCGGAACTGCGGCTTTTGCCAGAGCCCGAGTTAAACGGCCCGCTGCCGGCGATTGCCATGACGGACGGGATCACCGAGGAGTGGCTTATGGCCCGCCCTGCGCCCGAGGGTGATGCGGAATGGCAGTGCCTGACCGAGGCGCTTTATTTCGAATCCCGCGGCGAAAGCCTGAATGGGCAGATCGCGGTGGCCGAAGTGATCCTGAATCGGGTCGACAGCCCGCTCTACCCGCGCACGGTCTGCGGTGTCGTGCGGCAAAGGGGCGGCGGGGGGTGTCAGTTCTCGTATGTCTGCGATGGGCGTGCTGACCGGATGCGCGACAAGGCCTCGGCTGACCGGGCGGGCCGGGTGGCGCGGGCGATGCTTGACGGCGCGCCGCGGGTCCTGACCGATGGCGCGACCCATTTCCACACGCGTGCCGTCCGGCCAAGCTGGTCCAAGCGTTTTGACCGGACCGCTGAAATCGGCGCGCATCTCTTCTACCGCCAGCCGGGTGCCAGCGGCTGATGTCGCGCCTGGGGGGAGGGATGCCGTCCCCCTGCTGGTGACCTTCGCGTCGTCCGTGCTATGTGGGCGCTGCGGAAGCGGAGGAGCCATCACATGAGCGATATCGAGTTGGCCTTCGGCCATCCCGAAGCGCGGGCCGAGGCTTCTGCCGCAGGCAATCCGCGCGACCGGATTTCCTTGCGCGATCACATCGTCGAGGCCGATATCGGGGCCTTCCAGAAGGAACGGGGCCACAAGCAGCGCCTGCGCTTCAACGTGGTGGTCGAGGTTCGCCCGGTGACCGAGCCCTTGGAGGATGACGTCGACCGCATCCTTTCCTACGACCGGATCACCGAGTCCATCGCGGCGGAGCTGGCGGCGGAACGGCTGAACCTTCTGGAAACGCTGGC
>NZ_JBOFBI010000149.1:0-19912 GCF_051645465.1 Tabrizicola sp.
AAACTGTAGGCGCAGCGGCAGCTTCGTCCGCAGAGCAGACCAGAAGGCAGCACAAATGCCGCAAGTTCAATCAACGGCCGCTTTTCGGAAGCTGCGTCGCAGCGACGTCCACAACACGAACGTCCGCAGTGGGCCGGAATGCACTGACGTACGCTCGTTGCCACTCGATTGATTACCCGTTTCTTGTCTGAACTGCCTGCCTGCAAGCCCCCAGTGCGCCATCCCGACGGGCCTGCTCCCCGTCGTCGCAACCGGCTTGACTGTTTCATTTTACTTTTCTGTTGAATGATTGCTCCGCCGAGGTTAACTATACCATATGGTATTATGAGAATCGCGCCGATGGACGACATCTTCCACGCCCTGAGTGATCGAACCCGCCGCGCGATCCTGCGCGAGCTTGCGCAAGGAGAGCGCACGGTCGGCGAGCTTGCCGCGCCCTTTCCGATGACGCTGGCTGCGGCGTCCAAGCATATCCGCACACTGGAGAAGGCCGGTCTCCTTCGCCGAGAGATCCGCTGGCGGACCCATGTCTGCCACCTCGAACCAGCGCCCCTGAGGCAGGCGATGGATGAACTGGCCTTCTACGAGCGGTTCTGGACCGGGCGGCTCGACATCCTCGACCGCCTGCTGCGGGAGGATGACACGCAAACGTCACCTCCGCTGGCGGAAGGGGACGCGACATGACACGGGCCGACAGCATCGACGACTTCGCCAGGCTGACGGACGGCTCGACCCTCGTCATCCAGCGCTGGCTGCCCGGTCCGGTGGAACGGGTCTGGCGCTACCTGACCGACAGCGACCTGCGCAAGAAATGGTTCGCCGCCGGCCAGATGACACTCGACCCAGGCGCGCCCCTGGAGCTTGTCTGGCGCAATGACAGCCTCAGCGATCCAGGCGATCCCCGGCCTGCGATGTTCGCCGCAGAACAGCGGATGCCAAGCCGGGTCCTCGCGGTCGATCCGATGCGAAGCCTGACCATCGCCTGGGGCAATGGAACGGTGACCTTCGCGCTGCGCGAACAGGCTGGCCGCGTGCAGATGACGGTCACCCACACCGGGCTTGCAGACCAGGGCGCGCAACGGATCATCGCCGGGGGGTGGCACATGCATCTCGACATCCTGGCTGCACACCTTTCCGGTGCGCCACGGCCGTCCTTCTGGTCCGGCTGGTCCCGACTGCAGAGCATCTATGACGGCCGCCTGTCGAGCTGAAAGGGAAAGCCATGACGATGTTGAAGGCCAAGACCGCCCTGATCCTGGGCGGCAGCGGGGCGATCGGCAGTGCGGTCGGGCACGCCCTTGCGCGTGAGGGGGCGCAGGTCCATCTGGGTGCGCGTCAGCAAGCCCGGCTGGACAAGGTGGCCCAGGCCATCCGGGCCGAGGGCGGGGAGGTCGGCACCTTCCAGGTCGACACGCTTGACGAGCGGGCAACCAGCGACGCGGTGGCGGACCTGGCCAGCCGGGCTGGCGGGATTGACATCGTGGTCAACGCCACAAGCTTCATGCATGATCAGGGCAAGGAGCTTGGCGCGCTCTCGCTGCGCGACTTCATGGGCGGCATCACGCCCTTCCTGACCTCAGGGTTCAACATCGCCAAGGCGGTGGCGCCCCACATCGGCGGCGCGCGCGGTGGCGCGATCATCACCGTTGTCGCACCCGCTGCCCGCATGGCGGCGCCGGGCCATCTGGGGCACATCGTCGGCTGCGCCGGCATCGAAGCCTTCAGCAGGGCACTGGCCAGCGAGCTTGGCCCGCGGAACATCCGCGTCCTCTGCCTGCGGTCGCATGCGATTGTCGATGCGGTCGCAGCAGGCTCCTACACCGCGGGGCTCTTTGCGCCAAAAGCGCAGGCGATGGGGCTGACGGTGCAGGACTGGCTGGAAGGGGCGGCGCAGGGCACGATGCTGAAACAGCTGCCCGCCCTGTCGCAGCTTGCCCGGATCATCGCCTTTCTGGCGTCCGACGCTGCGGCGGCAATGACGGCAACCGCCGTCAACGTCACCGCGGGGGCGACACTTGACTGACATCCGCAGCGCGACCGGCCTGCACGGGCGCCCGTGAGCCCGGTAAGGGTCGTAACTGCAGTCCGGTTCCGGCTTGACACTGCGTCACGCTTCCGTGCAGTTTAAGTACTCACCAGTACCCACGCGAGCCCCGGATGCGCCCCGTCCTGACCGCCTTCGCCGATTCCCCCGATCGCGGGTGCGGGCTGGCGCGCGATTTCCGCGTGCGCTGGACGCTGGAGGAGCTTGGCCAGGCCTCTGACCTGCGGCTTGTCAGCTTTGCCGACCTCAAGACGCCGGGCTATCGGGCGCTGCAGCCCTTCGGCCAGATTCCGGCCTGGCAGGAAGACGGGCTTGACCTCTTCGAGTCCGGTGCGATCGTGCTGCATCTTGCGCAGCAGCACCCGGGCCTCCTTCCCGACGACCGAGCCGGTCGCGCCCGCGCCGTGGCCTGGGTCTTCGCCGCGCTCGACACGGTCGAGCCGCCGATCTGGGACTGGGACCTCGCGCGCATGGTCGAACGGCACCAGCCCTGGCATGCCGAACGGCAGCCGATGCTAAAGGGGCGCATCCACAAGCGCCTGCAGGATCTCTCCGAATGGCTGGGGACGAAGGACTGGCTGGAAGGGACCTTCTCGCTTGGCGACCTGATTATGATCAGCGTCCTGCGCCGGTTGCACGGCTCGGGACTGCTTGAGGAACACCCAGCCCTCGCCAGCTACGTCGGGAGAGGAGAGGCGCGACCGGCCTTCCGCCGGGCCTTCAGCGCGCAGAAGGCCGTGTTCGATGCCACCGACCCAAAGCAGGCCGCGAAAGGTCCGGACCCATGACCGAAGGCCGACGGGGCAGAGACGGGCGAGCAGTACTCGGCCTCGGAATGGCGGCTCGATCCCGGCCAGCCGGGCGTCGGCGCGCATCGTGGACTGGTTCGCCGCGCGCGAGCCGCCCGCCTGACGCGCTGCCGCACAGGAAGACGGCCTTTCACACTGCGCTATCCATAGGCCCCCGATATGCTTGACGCCTTCGATTCCCCGGCCCTTCTGGCCTTCTTCGTCGCAGCGGTCTCGCCTGGTCCGGCAACCCTTGCCGTGTCGACGACCGCGATGGCCCAGGGCATGCGCGCCGCCTTGCTGCTTGGCATCGGGCTTGGCCTCGGGCTGGCCTTCTGGGGCCTTGTCGCCGCCGCCGGGCTGGGCGCGCTTCTGGTCCAGTCCTCGGTCGCGCTGACGGTCCTGCGCTGGGTTGGTGGAGCCTACCTCTTGTGGCTTGCCTGGCAATCGGCCCGCAGCGCGGTGATGCCCGACCCGCCTTCAGCCGAGGCGCCAAGTGCGGCAGCCGGGCGGATGCTGATCCGCGGCCTTGTGCTCAACCTCAGCAACCCCAAGGCCGTGCTGGCATGGATCTCGGTGCTGGCGCTTGGGCTCAGCGCCCCCGACGACAGGTCGGGCCTCGCCGTGACGACCGCCCTCTGCGCGGCGCTTGGCCTCATGATCTACGCGGCCTATGCGGTCCTCTTCGCGCAGGCGCCCGTCCGGGCCGGCTATCGGAAGGCGCGGCGGGGAATCGACGGCCTGGCAGCCGCGTTCTTCGGCTATTCGGGACTGAGGCTTATCTTCACCCGCGCCGATGCGGACATGCCGGCGGGGTGACAGCTTGCCGGGCGGCACGGCATGTGACCGGCCCACGGGGGCCGGGCGGGCGCAAGGACATCACGGCGCGTCCATCCCGGGCAGCGTTGGACCGTACAGGACCCGCCGCCCCCGGGGGCTGAGGCGGTAGCCCACCTCCAGGCTTTCCGTCAGCCCAAGCTCTTTCAAAAGCCGCATCCGGCGCTTCAGCACGGCCTTCTCAACCCCGGCCATCCTGGCCAGTTCGGCCGCCGGGAGACCCGCATGCAGATGCAGAAGATGCAGGTAGCTGTCGGTCCAGTCCGGACCCCGTCCCCGCCGATCCAGGTCGCAGAGCGCATCCCGGATCAGCCCGACCGCTTCAATGTCAAGGTCATCGCTGAGCGCCAGGCTCTTGCGCGGGTCCTCGCGGTCCAGACGGAACGCGATCCGGTAAAGCTGGCCATCGCCCCCGGAAAGCGCCGCCAGCGCCTCTGCCCGGTCCGCGAAGCCAGCCGCCCGCGCGGCGGTGTCGGTGATGTCTTCCGGGGCCACGATCTCCACCTCCCCGATCGCCAGCTCACCGACCGGGGTCCGCAGGCGCCCGCCGCTTTTCACGGTCGGCCGGCGCCACCGGCGGAAGGCGACCGTCACCTCGCCCCGGGCAATCAGGTCCAGAATCCGCTGCTTGAAGAGCATTCATCCCCCAGGTGTCGCTGATCGCCAAGGCCATCCCGCCAGTGGCCTCACGAACGCCCCGCGCCATAGGCCGCCAGGAACACATCCACCGCCGCATCGGCATAGGCCGCGTGGCGCGAGGTATCGGTGACCGACGCGGCATCGAACATCGCGCGGTTCAGGGGACCCGACAGGATCAGCCAGTTGAACTGCTCGGCAGCCAGCATGGGATCCTCCATCCGCAGAAAGCCGCGCTCCTGCAGCCGCGCGAAACTGGCCGCCAGCTTTTCCTGCCCGCGTTTCGGGGCCGCGTCATACCAGGCCCGGGCGACATCGGGAAAGCGGTCCACCTCGGCGATGATCCGGCGGCGGATGCGCATGATGTCGGGCTGGATCACATCGCGCAGGTGCTGGCGCGCGAAAATCCGCAGGTCGCGCGCGGGATCGTCAGAGCCCGCCAGCGCATCAAAGCTTTCGGCCCCCTGGTCCTCGGCGGCGGCAATCAGTCGGCGGATCGCCTCGCGGACAAGATCATCCTTGTCCGCGAAGTGGCGGTAGATCGTCTGCTTGGATACCGAGGAGAGGGCCGCGATCTCGTCCGTGTTCGTCCCAGCGTAGCCATTTTCAAGATAGAGGCGCAGCGTTGCGTCGAGGATCACCTGACGGACATCGTCGGGGTTGGGGCGCTGCTGTCGCTTGGCTGTCTGTGCCAAAGGCTGGCTCCTCTCTGGTACTTGACAGTACTTGTGTGACTGGATTAGTTCGGTACCCATGAGTACTGAAAGGAGAGAGCCGTGTCCAGATCAACCATGACGACGTCCCGGGACGGAACGCCGATCGCGTTCGAGCGCACAGGAAGCGGCCCCGCCTTGATCCTCATCGAACCGGCCGGGCATTACCGGGGCCTCAGCGCCTTCGACGACCTTGTGCCGCTTCTGACGTCAGACTTCACCGTCTGCCGCTATGATCGCCGCGGCCGGGGGGAAAGCGGCGATACGCTTCCGTACGCGCCGGACCGGGAGGTCGAGGATCTTGCGGCGCTGGTCGATGCCATCGGCGGGCGGGCCTTTGCCTATGGCTATTCCTCAGGCGCACTTCTGGCTCTCCACGCGGCCGCGCGGGGTGTGCCGCTTGGCGGTCTCATCCTCATGGAGCCGCCGCTGCAGGACGGCGCACAGGAGGGGCCCGATCCGCTGACCAAGGAACTGGCCGATCTGGTCCGCGCCGGGCGCAACGGGGATGCAGTGGCCCATTTCCACGCCTCCATCGGCGTTCCGGAAGAGATGGTAACGGGGATGCGCGGCACGGACCGGTGGACGCGGATGGTGGGCATCGCGCCGACCCTGGTCTACGACTGCCGACTGTCCGACGCGATGCGCCCGGGTGTGCTTGCCGCTGCGTCGGTGCCGACCTTGGTGCTCGACAGCGAAGGAAGCAGCGACGACCTGACCGGGTCGGCCGCAACGGCCGCGCGCCTGATCCCCGGCGCGCGCCACAAAAGCCTGCCCGGTGAATGGCATGTCGTGGCACCCGACCTGATCGCGCGCGAGATCAAGGCGCATCTCGGCCCCCTTGCGACGACCTCATCGTAATGCCCTCCAATCCGAAGCCGAGGCCAATTCCATGAACATTCTTGCCACGACGCTCTCTCTTGTCGTCGGTGATCCCGCCGCGTCCACCGGGTTCTTGACCGAGCATTTCGGGTTCCGCGAAGTGCTGGCCTTCGACGGCGGCGCGGCGGTCGAGCATCCGGGCGGCGGCCCGACGCTCTTCTTCCTGCGCGAAGGGCTTGCCACGCTCGACCCATCGCAGCGGCATGTGCTCGCACAAGGGATCACATTGGCCCTCACCGTCGAAGACATCGACGCCGAAATCGCAAGACTGCGCACGGCCGGTGTCCAGCCCACCTTTGACATCCGGCAGGACGACTGGGGCGAACGCCATGTGCAGATCGCAGACCCGAACGGCCTGATCCTGCAACTCGTCCAGTGGGTCGGCGGGCGGCTGTACTGACCCCCCGCCTTCGCATCGGCAACCAACCGGCATGAGGAGCATCATGGCCGAGGCAAGCTTCATCCACGTGCGCGGCGCGCGCGAGAATACTCTCAAGAACGTCTCGCTCGACATCCCGAAAGGGCGGATCACCGTCTTCACCGGCGTTTCCGGGTCCGGCAAGTCGTCGCTTGTCTTCGGCACCATCGCCGCCGAAAGCCAGCGGCTGATCAACGAGACCTACCCCGCCTTCGTCCAGCAGTTCCTGCCCCGCTACGGGCAACCGGACGTCGACCTTCTGGAGAACATCTCGGCCGCGATCATCGTCGACCAGCAGCGCCTGGGCGGCAACGCACGCTCGACCGTGGCGACCGTGACCGACACGGCGCAGATGCTGCGCGTGCTCTTCTCCCGGCTTGCCGAGCCCCGCCTTGGCCCACCCGGCGCCTACAGCACGAACGACCCGCGCGGGATGTGCCCGGTGTGCGAAGGCATGGGACGGGTTGCCTCGATCGACATGGGCAGCGTGATCGACGAAAGCCGCTCGCTGAACGACGGCGCCTTGCTGCCAAGGGACTTCGCCAAGGGCAGCTGGTGGTGGGAGGTCTGCCGCACCTCGGGCCTCTTCGACGTGGACAAGCCCGTGTCGCAGTTCACGGAAGGTGAGCGGTACAGCCTTCTGCACCTCGATGACGGGCGCAAGGTCAAGGTCGGCAAGATCGCCCTGACCTACGAGGGGGTGATCGTCAAACTGAAGCGGGGACTGGGCGCGAAGGACCCCGAAGCGCTGCAGCCCCATGTGCGGGCCGAATACGACCGCATCTTCACCCGCGCGACCTGCCCTGACTGCGATGGCACCCGCCTGAACGCCGCGGCGCGCGGCAGCCGGATCGCCGGGCACAGCATCGCCGACATGTCCGCGATGCAGGTCTCGGACCTGATCGACGTGGTGCGGAGCATCGACGCCCCGTCCGTCAGGCCCATCGTCAAGGCGCTGACCGCACGCCTGGAAAGCCTGGCAAGCATCGGGCTTGGCTACCTCAGCCTCGACCGCGAAAGCGCAACGCTCTCGGGCGGGGAATCCCAGCGCGTCAAAATGGTGCGCCACCTGGGGTCGTCGCTGATCGACCTTACCTATGTCTTCGACGAACCCTCGGTCGGCTTGCATCCGCACGACGTGGGGCGGCTGGCCGGCCTGATGCGGCAGCTTCGCGACAAGGGCAACACCGTCCTCATCGTCGAGCACAAGCCCGACATGATCGCCATTGCCGACCATGTCGTGGACATGGGGCCCGGCGCCGGGTCGAAGGGCGGCGAAGTGGTCTATCAGGGCGACCTTGCCGGCTTGCGGACGGCCGGCACGCTGACCGGCATCCACCTGGCGCGGCACCAGCCGCTGAAGACGGACCCGCGCCGCAAGACCGGCGAGCTCTGGATCAGGAATGCCCGGGCCAACACCCTTCGCGACCTGACGGTGGCGATTCCGAAGGGCGTACTCACGGTCGTCGCGGGCGTGGCGGGCTCCGGCAAGTCGTCCCTGATCCAGACCTGCCTGCCGCGGGCGTATCCAGAGGCGATCCTGATCGACCAGACCCTTGCGCGCGGCTCGCGCCGGTCGAACACCGCGACCTGGACCGGCATCCTCGACCCGATCCGCAAGGCCTTTGCCAAGGCCAACGGCGTCGCCCCCGCGCTTTTCTCGGCCAACAGCCAGGGCGCCTGCCCGGATTGCGCCGGCTTGGGCGTGATCTTCACCGATCTCGCGCACCTCGACCCCATGGTCACCACCTGCGAGACCTGCGAAGGCAAGCGGTTCCTGCCCGTTGTGCTTGACCTGCGCCTGCGCGGCCAATCCATTGCCGACGTCTTCGACATGAGCGTCGAGACCGCCGCCGCCTTCTTCACCGAGCCCGCCGTCGCCCGCACCCTTGCCAGCCTTGCCGATGTGGGCCTTGGCTACCTGACGCTTGGGCAGCCCCTCTCCACGCTGTCGGGGGGCGAACGGCAGCGGCTGAAACTGGCGGCCGAGCTCGGCAAGGCCGGCAACGTCTATATCCTGGACGAGCCGGCCTCGGGTCTGCATCTGCATGACGTGGCAACGCTGATCAGCCTTCTCGACCGGCTGGTCGATGCCGGGTCCACGGTCGTGGTCATCGAACACAGCCTCGACGTCATCGCCCGCGCTGACTGGGTGATCGAGCTTGGTCCCGGCGCGGGACGCGACGGCGGGCGCGTGATGTTCCAGGGTCCTCCGGCCGACCTTGCGCGCCACCCTTCCTCTCTCACGGGCCGGTATCTCGCCAGCCACCTCCACCCAGAAGGACAAAAAGCATGACCTATGTCGATGGCTTCATCAGCGCGGTGCCGACCGCCAACAAGGACGCCTACCTGCGGCACGCCCGCGTGACGGGCGCCGTGTTCCGCGATCACGGCGCGCTTACGGTCGTCGAATGCTGGGGGGATGACCTGCCCGAGGGTCACCTCACCTCCATGCCCCTTGCCGTCCGCCGTCAGGAGCATGAGACCGTCTGCCTGTCCTGGGTCACATGGCCGGACAAGGCAACGCGCGACGCCGCTCTGATGAAGGTCTTCACCGATCCCCGGATGCGGCCCGATCAGAACCCGGCCCCCTACGACGGAAAGCGGATCATCCGCGGCGGGTTCGAGGTGCTGTTCGAGACCCTTGACCGAGACAGAGGCATGAGGCGTTAGATATAGGCGCCGGTGCGCGGAACTAACGGAGCTCCTGAATCCATGCCTGCAAAACAGATCGGTCTCTTCGGTCCGCCTTAGGAGCCAGACAGCAGCATGAGGAGAAGGAGGGAGCAGGGTCGTCGATCACATGTCGCAGCAAGGTGTCCGAGCTTGAAGCACGGAGCGACGTAACGCTGTGCGCTGACCGAGAAGCAATCGGACACCGCTGAGGCTGGACCCACATCGTTGTCTCCAGTCGGCCAAGCCGGCCGCCAGGCTGCAGAAGTGCTGCGGGATCTGTCAACGGCTGCTTTGGGAAGCTGCGCCGCAGCAATGACCGTCCCACAGATGTCCGCACAGGGCCGGGTTTGCCTCCGCCAATCCCCGGGAGCCGTACGGTCGACTAAGTTCCGGCGTACGACACAATGAGCCCAAAGCGAACAGTCTGAAATTTCACTCGGCGGCGAGGTCAAACGCCGCGTCCCACCAGTTGCCCAGTGCGTCGATCAACGGCACAAGGCGGCGTCCTGCTGGTGTCAGGGCATACTCTACCCGCAGCGGATAGCCCTCGAACTCGGTCCGCCGGACGATCCCGGCTGTTTCCAGCTTGCGAAGCTCTGCGGCCAGCATCTTGTGCGAGATGGTGGGGTTGTCCCGGCGCAGGTCGCTGAAGCGCTTGGTCCCGTCCTGCAAGTAGTAGATCAGCAGGGTCGGCCAGCGACCGCTGAGCACCTGCATGACCTCTTCGATGGGGCATCGCGATACCAGATCCTTCATGGCTGCTCCTGGTTACAAAAAGGTGCGTAATTTACTTGCCGGAACAGGCGGGTAGGTTCCGGCTTCGCTGCGCAGCGTGATCATCAAACGTCACGGAGACTGAAACTATGGAACCTATCCTACTCTACGGCTTCCCCTCGGGAAGCTCCATGGGTCTCGTTGCCGCTCTTGAGTGGCTGGGTAAGCCTTATCGGCTTTGCCGGGTCGACATGCTGGGCGAAATGCGCGAACCGTCCTATGCTCGCCTGAATGCCCGGCATGAAACACCCGTACTGATCACGGACGCGGGCGACGCGCTGACGGAAACCATGGCCATTGCGGGCTGGCTTGAAGCCCGCGACGAAGATCGCCGCATCAGCTTTGCGCCGATGTCGCCTGAAGCAGACCGGATGCACCAGCTGATGGCGTTCGTGAATACCGGCTTCACCGGCGGGTTTTCTCCACTTTGGGCGGCGATGGAGATGGAGGTCCCGAACCCGGAGGTGCAGTCGGTCCTGCGGGCAGTGGGGCGCGAAAGCGTGATCGAGCGGCATGACAAGCTGGAACAGATGGTCGACGGCGGGCCCTTTCTGCTCGGCGACCGACCCGTCCTTGCGGACGCGGTATTCATCGGCGTGGCGCGGTGGCTGGATTTCCACCAGGTAGCCGACAAGGCCCGCTGGCCGAAACTGGCGGCGTTGCGGGAACAGCTGGAGGCCGATCCTGCGGTGATTTTTGCAACCGATCTCGAGAATGGCGGTTTAACGTCCGGATCTGGGGCTTGCGTTGGCCATGTGGCTTTGGCCGATGTAATCAACAGGTTCGGTCGTTAGCAAGTCTGCGCGATCCGTTAGAGTTGCCGGGTCGCGCTACCTTAGAAAGTCTGCTTAATTGGAGCAGCTCGCTGACGCCACGCGAAAGCCGGCTCAGTAAAGCGCCCTGTCCGCAGATCGGACAGCGTGGTGGCAGAGATGCCGCAAGATCGATCAAAGGCCGCTTCGGTGAAGCTGCACTGCAGCTACGACCGTTCCGTAGATGACCGGATTGGACCGAGCACGTTGGTCCGGCCGCGGACCGTGCTGGAACAAGCAATCGCGCCGCCGCTTTGAGCCTTCGGCGTGACATGAAGGTCGAAGGCACGTTCGGGCTTGCGGGACATTGCCACTCCTCTGAAAAGCGTGCTCACGGCAAAACGGTTCTAGCGTCGCGTTGATCTTGCTGCTTCGATCCAGAAGGTTGTCCGCGCGAAAATCGTGCGCAACGATCGGATGCAAATCCCAAACAAAGTCAGCGATCCATCTATCCAAGAATCGAGGCATAGTCCCGTGATGGAGTGCGCGCGACCCTCTTGGCAGGCAACGGAACGTATCTGGAAAATGAGCATGGATGTCACATTGGCGCTGGCTCGTTCGTCATGGTGTTGCAACTAACGGAAGGATTCCGATCATGCCGGCGAGACTGAACCCCTTCGCTGCCGCGCCTTCGCTGATGAAGAACTGGCAACGCGCCTCAACCGAGGTCGCCGCCGCGACCAACTTCGATCCGATCCTCACCGAATTGGTGCGGATGCGGGCGTCCCAGATCAACGGCTGCGCCAACTGCATCAACCTGCATGCAACCGAAGCGCGCGCGATTGGAGAAACCGACCAGCGCATCTACCTTTTGCCGGCCTGGCGCGAGGCGCCGTGCTATAGCAACCGAGAACGCGCAGCACTTGGCTGGACCGAGGCCCTGACGCGTCTCTCCGAACGGCATGAACAGGCGAGCGCCTATGAAGCTCTGAGGGCCGAGTTCACGCAAGAAGAACAGGTCAAGCTCACTCTCACGATCATCAACATCAACGGATGGAACCGGATTGCCGTTGGCTTCAGGCTCTTCGTCGATCCGGCCGCAGTAAAGGCCGGTGCCAAGCTGGAGATCGCCTGATGCCGGACGCGCCGCCAGCAGAACCGGAGGTGGCGGAATTCGATCTGCTGCGGCCCAAGCTCATTCGCGTGGCCTATCGTATGGTGGGCTCTGTCGCAGATGCCGAGGACATGGTGCAGGAAGCCTTCATCCGATGGATGAAGGCCAACCGCGACGACGTGCGCGAACCCGAAGCTTTCTTGCGCCGCACGGTCACGCGCCTCTGTCTTGATCTGTTCAAGTCAGCGCGCCGCCAGCGCGAGACCTATATTGGCCCCTGGCTTCCGGACCCAGTTCTCGAAGAGGACGATGAGGACGAGATCACCTTGCCGTTGATGCTGGCGCTGGAACGTCTTTCACCGCTGGAGCGAGCGGCTTTCCTGCTGCATGATGTCTTCGGGCTGAAATTCGAGGAAGTCGCCGTCACCATCGGGCGCGATACCGCCGCCTGCCGTCAGCTTGCGGCGCGGGCGCGTCGGCAGATCCGTGATGCGCGGCCGCGCTTCCGGGTCGACAAGGCACATGGCCTTGCCATTGCCGAGGCATTCTTTGTCGCGTCGCGCAGCGGCGACATGAATGCGCTCGCGGCGATGCTGGCCGCTGATGTCAGCGCGCACGCCGATGGCGGCGGCAAGCGTCCGGCAGCTCTGCACCCGATCATCGGCTTCGATGCCGTCATGAAGGCACAGGAATCCCTGGTGGGGCATTTCCGCAAGAACGGCTCGACACTTCTGCGGGTTGCCCTCGTCAACGGTTTGCCTGGCTTCATCTCCCGCGAGGCGGACGGAGAGCTTCAGACGACTGCGTTCGAAATCGCGGGCGGAAAGATCGCGGCAATCTATGTGATGCGTAATCCAGACAAGCTGAAGCATCTGCATTGAGAGTGGGTGATGCGACAGAACTGCGAGGCCGGCGACCTGTGAGGGAAAAATTCTCACGCGCAGCTCCCTGCGCGAGGCGACGGCGAGTTTGGTGAGCAATTCGTCGGGAAAAACAGGTGGAGTGCCGCACCCTGATGGCCGGAACCGGTTCCACATCGAAACGGATGACGTGGATCGGCTGGTCGACACATTGCGTGGTGCAGGTGCCGCGTTCCGGGTTGGGATCACTTCCGGAACTGCCGGGCGGCAGATCTTGCTTGAAGACCCGTCCGGCAACCTGATCGAACTCTTCAAACCTGCCGGACGGTCACGATGATGTCTCCTGTCCCCGCCAGAGACAACTGACCCCTCATGGGGTTCTTGATGACCCTGTCGATGGGTTTCATCATGCTCTTCGTTTTGACTTCGATCAGTCTGGGTTTTGCGCAGCCGCGCCCTTCATGTTCGGACAAGGGAGCCCACAAATGAGCAAGCCTATCCTTTTCTGGCGCCGAACCGACCTCGAGGGCTGCGAGCGGCTGGAACTCGTCATAGAACCTGACCAGATCAGGGCAACCTCGACACTGGTCTGCTTGGAGGCCGGCGGCTTTCGCCTGGATCACAGTTGGCGCCTAAGCTCCGACTGGCGCGTGCAGACTGTCACAGTGGAACGTTGGAACGATCGGGAACATGGCCGGCTTGAACTGCTGAAAAACGGGTCGAGTTGGCTAGTCAATGGCAAGCCACGACCTGACCTGGATGGGGCAGAAGAGCCCGACCTTTCCGTAACGCCGTTCTGCAACACCTTCCCGATCCGCCGGACCTCTGAATCATATGGCGCCAGCCTCACTCTCGATACTGCGTTCATCGATGGCCCGGCACTGACGGTCGCGCGTTCGCGTCAGCGCTACGAGCGGCAAGGTCCGGGGCGGCTGCGATACGTTGATCTCGGCCTCTCACTTGGATTCGAGGCCGATCTTACCGTTGATCATCAGGGCTTGGTGCTGCGGTATGAACATTTGTTTGAGCGGATGACGCCGGTTGCTTAGGGTCAGGACCCATAAAGTGGCTGATGTTGCGGAGGTGGACTTCCTGCTACAATCGGCGCGACCGCGACAACGCTGCGTAGAGGGCACAAGAACTATGGCGAAGTTTATGGCGCTCTTCATAGGGTCAGTCTCGGCGTCCCAGAAGGCTGACTACATCCCCACTAAGGACGAAGAAGCGATGTGGGCAAAGGGCATGACAGCGTGGGGCGAGTGGATGCAGAAGCGTAAGGATGCCGTAGTCGATGCAGGCACGCCCCTCGGAAAGACCCTCCGCATAACATCGAGTGGGGTCGCCCCACATGAAAACCGGATCGTAGCCTATATTGTCGTTGAGGCTGCAGACCATCAGGCAGCGGCAGAGTTGTTCAGGGACCACCCCCATTTTGCGGTCATGCCCGGCGACTCCGTGGAGATCGTCGAGTGCCTGTCTCTTGGGGCTTAGCACACGGTCTTGGCAAAGTAGTTTTATCGGTCCTGACCCTAGGCGCGATGAGCGACGTTCGCGGACTTGGCGTCGTAAATCGATTGGAAGTCCACGGGGCGCCGCCGCGCAAATGCTCAAGACCTCTTGTCAGTTTGCCTGAATGCAGAGAACAGCCGCTTCCTCGATTGGTGCGTGCCTGCCTCAATCCTGGAATCTCATCCTTTTGCCAGCTGCCGATTGCGCTTGCCGCGAGCAACCTCGGTCGCCAAGGCGTCCAGCTTCGGCTCCCACTGACCGCGAAATCGCTCGAGCCATTGGTCAATCTCTCGCAAGGGTGCCATCTCCACTGCGTAGATGCGCTTTGCACCCTCAGGCCGTACGCGTGCGAAGCCGTTGTCCCTCAGGACCCGCAAGTGCTGCGACACCGCAGCCTGCGTTATGCCAAACTCGACATGAATGACTTTGACGATCTCGCCCGATGAATGCTCGCTACCGGCCAGAAGCTCCAGAATTCTGCGTCGCACTGGATCGCCAAGAACATCAAGGGCGTGCATCCGTGGGCTACTCTTGAGGCGGGGTAACGCCGGTATAGAAGTTGGCCGTTCGTTCGGCTGCGGTATGGGCCTGAGCCGGGTCTTCGCCACGGGCAATATCCGCCTCGCCCCAGGCGCGAGCGCTCTGCTGCATGAACGTTTTCCCCTCGGGGGACTGGGCGAACACCTCTTCGTCGATCTTGGGCGCGTCGGGTTCGGCCAGATACATCGCAAGTCCGACAAGGCCGAGTTCCCACCCAACGCCGACTGCTCCGGGGCCAAACTGATCCCAGAAAGGATTGACGATGGCCGTATGGGTCAGGGTCAGGCGGACGCGATCCTCGCTTTCAGACACCAGTTGGACATCGATCCAACTGACCTCGCCGTGCATCTCCCAGGTCGCGCCGAGATGGGCAGGCGGTTCGCAAGCGGTGATCTCGCCGCCAGCATTGCCGGTGAACTGGAAACGGCCGCCAAGCCGCAGGTCACCCTCGATAGGCAGGAACCAGCGGGGAATGCGCATCGCCGAGGTCAATGCATCCCAAAGATCGTCGATGTCCGTGTCGTAACGGCGTGACAGAATGACCGCCCGCGCCAGCCTTCCATCTTTTTCCAGATCGACGACTGAACGATCGACCAGCCCGAGATGAGTTGCCACATCAAAGGTCATCCGCACCCGTCCTTAAGTTTCCACGAATATAAGTTGAAACTTAAGTCTGTGATCTCTAGAGTCAAGTGGCTTATGCTCATGTCCGAGCGCGGTCGGAGGTCAGGGGCCGTCTGGCGCCAGGGAGATGCCATGAAGAAACACAGAATCTACACGATCAGCTTTGCAAGCGTCTACCCGCACTATGTCGCCAAGGCCGAGAAGAAAGGCCGGACAAGGTCCGAGGTCGATGCAATCATCCTCTGGCTGACCGGGTACGACCGTTCGCAGCTGGACGCTGCGCTGTCCGACAAGACGGATTTCGAGACCTTCTTCGCCCAGGCTCCCCGGATGAACCCCTTACGCAGCCTAATCAAGGGCATGATCTGCGGCGTCCGGGTGGAGGACATCGAAGAGCCGACAATGCGGGAAATCCGCTATCTGGATAAGCTCGTCGATGAACTGGCGAAGGGCAAGACGATGGAGAAAATCCTTCGTGCGGCGTGATCCGCCGAAGCATCGCCAGTATTCCCGTCCAGAGGAGTGGCCGACGCACTTTCGAACGACATCCGGTGTAAGACTGCGCTGCTGCCAGAATCTGTCAGTACAACTGTGCTACTCTGCCAACTAAACCTGTGGGAGCCACGGAATGTGCGAGCTGTCGCCGAGAAAATGGGCCTGAAGGCGGATTCCCGGGCGTACTTTGTCAATGCGCCTGACACGGCACCCGCAGCCATGGCATTGCCGAATCTTGACTGTCCAAGCTTGCTTGTAGGCGCGTTTGACCACATCCACGTGTTCGCTTCCAACGCATCCGATCTGGACCGAGAATTTGCCGAGCTTAAGGGCCACGTCGCCCGGACGGGCCGGCTTTGGGTTTCCTGGCCCAAGGGTGGTAGAAACGGCACGGACTTGAACATTCGCGAAGTGATCCGGATCGGATACTCCCACGGCATGGTCGAGAGCACGGCCCTATCGGTCGACCAGACGTGGTCCGCACTCAAATTTACGCACCCGAAGCCAAACAAGCGCTACAACAACAGCTACGGCAAACTGCCCGATGGGTGATTGCGGTCTTTGTCCCGACGGTTGAGTTCTGACAGCACAGCTAGAGCGGCTTACTCACCCTTTGTTCTGCGAGAGAGATGATCGAAGGCCGCTTGCAGCTGATCGGTAACGGTCGGGTTGGGAAGTGGGATCGAAGCGCTCAGATGCCGCACTCTCAGTTCGTCCATGAGCGCCTCCTGCATCTCTTGACCGCCTTCTTCGAGAACTTGGTTCCGTACTGCATACACTGGCTCTATGGGCAGGAACTTCCGCCCCCAAGCGCCAAGCGCGATCATCGCGGGCAAGAGCGCGATAGCCTTCTCCGTCAGACTGTAGATGCTTCGCTGCTTGTGTCGCGGATCATTTGCCATCGTCAAAAGGCCGTCAGACACGAGTTTTTTCAAACGAGAAGCCAGGATGTTGGTGGCAATCCCTTCAAGCGAGTTGGTCTGGAGGTCGCGATAGGTTCGGAGATCGCCGAACATCACGTCACGGAGGATGACCAGTGACCATGCGTCGCCGATTACCTCGGTCGCAAGATTGATGGGACATCCGGAGCGCACTTTCATGGCTACGAAGATGAGACATCCGATTGCGTATTGCAAGCGGTTCTTAGGTGTGTATACTACTTGCAATGTGCACGCAGTATCACGCGAAAGGACATCAGATGATGTTTTCCCACATCAGCACGAGCGTTGACGGCTTCATCAACGACCGCGACGGCGATGACAGCTTCTTCCCCATTGATGGCTCGTTCATGGCGCACATCGACTCCATGCTCGCAGGGATCGGCGGGATGGTGTTCGGTCGCAGGGCCTTCGATCAACTCGCGACATTCTGGCCGAAGGCCGGAGAGATGGGGGATGCCGGTTTGGCAAGACAGGCAGAGCCGATGAACCGGTTGCCGAAATACGTCCTGACGCACCGTCCTCTGGAGACCGCATGGGCAGCATCACAGGCCGTGACCGTGGATGAATTGCGCTCCATCAAGGCCGAAGCCACCGCGCCGATTGCAGTCTTTGCCGGGGCCGACGCCATTTCTTCAGTGTTGGAAGCCGGACTGCTCGATCAGTTCCGGCTTCTCAGGCAGCCGGTCATTCTTGGTGAAGGCATTCCCCTCTTCGCCCGTAATTCAAAGCATCGGTGTCTGAAACTGCTGAAGGCAGATGTGCTGGCGACAGGAGCCATCCTCGAAACCTATGAGGTCGACAACGTGAGCCAACCGGATACACGTCCATGATAATCGTGACAGGTCATATCGTGGTTCAAGCCGGCAGGCGGGACGAGTTCGTGGCTCTGTCAAAACCCGCGATGACGGAAGCGAGAAAGCATGACTCCTGTCAGATGTTTGTTGTGGCGGCGGACCCACTTGAGGCAGACCGGGTCGTCGTCAGCGAGGTATGGACATCACGGGCGGATCTCCTCGCTTTCCGCGGCCAGGGGCCAGGAGCGGACCTGTCAGGGCTCATCGTGAGCGCCGCCGTCCGCGATTTTTCCGTTCCAGACGCTTAACGCGGCTAACCTGTCGGGTGTATGTGGCAAAAAGTAATCGAGCGCAAGGAAAGCTCCTTTGTCCGACAAACCGGCCATAAACCCCTTGCAAGAACTTATGCGTCAAAAACGGTCGTTTTGGTCGCTCCAACCGAACAGCCAGACGATCGTTACGGTTCAGAAAGACCATTGGAGTCCAAAGCGGAAGTGCTGGTCAACACCCTGCCCAATTGGACGTTTTGGGTGAGTCATGTCGATCCACCCAGCCATCGGCTTATTCTTCCTTGCGCCCTTTATCGGGGAATTCCTTCTGGGAAACGTGGCGCTCGATGCAATCTATGCGCTTCCGATCCTCGCGCCGCTCTACGGCGGAGGGGCGCTTCTAATCCGGGAGGTTGCCCGAAGGACGGGGCGGGGCTGGCCAGCCATCTTGCTCCTCGGGTGCGCATACGCGGTTCTCGAAGAGAGCATAGTGACCCAGCTCATCTTCAACGCTGACTATCCAGGCGTGGTGACGTTTGGGCCGACCTATCTTCCTATGCTTGGCATCAACGTCTCGACCATTCTTGCTATCTTGTCGCTGCATGCGGGCTGGAGCATCTGCGCCTCGATAGCGCTGATTGAGGTGCTAGTGGCCAAACGACGTACTGAGCCTTGGCTGCCGCCGCGGGGCGTTTGGGCTGTGTTCACAATTTTCGTAACGGGTGCTGCGTTCATCACTTGGTCAGAGATTGTGGAGCGTCAGTTCATTGCCTCACCGCTGCAACTGGGGATCAGCGCAGGCGTCATCGCGATATTGATCTTCGGCGCTCTACGTATCCGCATGCCCGCAGCGGCGTTCAATCGCCAATTTGTCCCTCCGCCGTGGCTCCTTGCGCTTTGGATGCTTATTCTGACAATGCTGCTTTTGGTCGTCATCGACACTGGTACTTGGTGGGGCGTGGCGGGCTGGATTGTAATCGTCACGGGACTGATCTCTTCGCTCGCGGTCTGGTCCTCTCGTGAAGGGTGGAGTCCGCGACACCGTGTCGGCGCGGTGGGCGGGGCTATCCTGACCTATGCTTGGATTGGATTCCCGCAGGTTCCGACAATTGGGACGCCAGGCCCCATCGATACGGTCGGCAACGCGATATTCGCGGCGATCGCGGTGTCTCTCGTTGTTCGTGCGTGGCGGGGTGCAGAGAGAGTGCGTCGTACATAACTTACTGCTGGCAATGCAACGTCTCCCTTTCGACCCGCTTGAAACGGTCATTTGTCGGACGCGCAGCATCGGTCAAAGTGGGCTCAGATCCGACGTTCAACTAGGCGACTGCCTGTCCTAAATCGGCGTTCCGTCCAGCCGCGTAAATCGGCGGCCCGACGCGTCGTGATACATGATCACGTCGTGGTCTGGGTAATGAACCGCACCCTTCACCGCCCGGGCGCCGACCACCAAAATAATCGCATCAGCCGATGATCTGTTCTCTAGGCAGTGCGCCGTCGGTGATCCAGCCCGCCATCCTGCCGCATCGCCAGTGCGCAGAACTGTCTCTGTCTCCTCGATCAGGACCAGTTCGCCCGAGAGCACATAGACGAACTCGTCTTCGGTTTCGTGCCAATGTCGATGCGATGACCTCGAACGAGGAGGCAGTCGTTCAAGATGGACGCCAAACTGCTTGAGGCCCACCTGGTCGCCAAGGGCAATCATTGCCGAAGGTCCATCGTCTTGGCCCGACAGCGGGTTCGGGCCACCCGTGTTTTCGGTCCAGTTGCGGTCCGTGATCTTGGGCAAGCAGCTCTCCATCGATATCGATCGATCATAGCTTGTGTCCAAGTCCCCAACAACCACCGCCAAGGGCTCGGAGCGGCCGTTTGCTGAACGGCTTGGGTTTGACCGCTCCTGATCCAGAGCGGCGTTCTGGCATTTTTTGAGCTATCCCAGAAACCGGACTTTTGTGGCCGGAGCAGCAGTCTTCGCTCAGCAGTGTCGGAGATGCAGAACCCCGTTGTCTGGTGCTCAGAAAGCAGTATACGGGTCCGCCCGCACCAGGCTTCGTCACTTCATCCGCTGCGGGTAGATCGTTTCGCCACACATCAACATGGTTACGATGGTGTCGATCTTCTTTTTCCGTCCAGCCACGGTCTTCATGTTGTGGGTACGGAAGGCTAGTGCGAAGCGGTTTTTCTCGCTTAGTTTCGCCAGCATTGCCTTTGCTTTGGGTTCGCTGTCGATCGCGGCCTGAAGATCG